>NZ_JBSFVA010000020.1:0-175702 GCF_053592075.1 Nonomuraea sp. NPDC002799 | reverse complement strand
CGTCCTCCAGGTCGATCTCCGTCGATGCCTGGATCACATTACTCATCAGGTGTGTTCTCCTTGATCAGGAGTTACACCAGTGACCGTACAGTCCCACCCGCCGCTCGCGGAGTACTGCAGATCCACTCGGCAAGATCGGTGATCCAACAGTATCGGATCGACGATCAGTGGCCGGAAGAGGTCGTGGACCTCTATTCCATACCGGCCGTCGACGTCTCGCCTGATCAGGCTCTGGCTGGTCGATGGGACCTTCCCGATGTGACGCTCAAGTATGGCCCGTTGACGCGGCAGGCCGCGCTGGGCCCGGGAACAGGGTGGGAACCCGTCTTCGGCGTGATGGAGGCGTTGGGGCGGCGGTTCGGGCCCGATGGCGTGCGGTTGGTGGTCTGGTTCGACTAAGAGAAGAGGCACCTGCGGGAGCACGGCGATTGATCGAAAATCCCTCGACACTGACTGCTGTGTTGTCAGATTGGGAGTTGCAGGGATCCTGGCTCGTGGGGGCGTTGACCTGCGGCTGAGGCCGGTCGTGAGTGACCGTGGTTGACCCCTCGTTACCGCCCTTAATGGCACGACGATCAGCCCGCGACCTGGTGTTTCCGCGCAACGCGCACGCACTGCCCGCCTGATCATCCCGTCTGCCGTCGACCCGCCCGAAGGGGAAGCGGGCCATGGCCCTGGTCTGGCGCTGATCTACCAGCACACCGCGATGGAGCGCGACAGAGCCATCGCGGACGCTCTCGGCAAGCTCGCCGAGGAAGCCCTCAAGCCAGAGCCGGAAGAGCAAGATCCAGACGGATCGGGCACGTAGCGGGCACGGAAGATCGAAAAGAGCCCTAGAAACAATCAAGGCCAGGTCGGGAATCCATCCCTGACCTGGCTTTTCGTAGTGAGAGCGGGTGACGGGAATCGAACCCGCGCTGTCAGCTTGGGAAGCTGATGTTCTACCATTGAACTACACCCGCGCAGCGACCCAAGGCCGCGTCCCCACTGTAGCGGAAACTTGGGCCACATCAGCAATCCCGGCCCCGCACACTTCCCCACCTGACGGTAAGTTGCTCAGCGTGCTGCTATCTGACCGCGACATCCTTGCCGAGATCGAAGCCGGCCGGCTCGCGCTGGATCCGTTCCATCAGGACATGATCCAGCCCTCCAGCATCGACGTCCGGCTGGACCGGTTCTTCCGGGTCTTCGAGAACCATCGGTATCCGCACATCGATCCAGCGGAGGAGCAGCCGGACCTCACACGCATGGTGGAGCCCGCGGAGGACGAGCCGTTCATCCTGCATCCGGGTGAGTTCGTGCTGGCCTCCACCTACGAGGTCATCACGCTTCCTGACGATCTGGCGTCCCGGTTGGAGGGGAAGAGCTCGCTGGGGCGGCTCGGGTTGCTGACGCACTCGACGGCGGGGTTCATCGATCCGGGGTTCAGCGGGCATGTGACGCTGGAGTTGTCGAACGTGGCCACGTTGCCGATCAAGCTCTGGCCGGGGATGAAGATCGGGCAGTTGTGCTTGTTCAGGCTCAGCTCTCCCGCCGAGCATCCCTACGGCTCCGCCAAGTACGGATCGCGCTACCAGGGCCAGCGGGGGCCCACGCCGTCCAGGTCGTTCCGCAACTTCCATCGTTCAAAGATCTGACTTAGATGAACGACAGATGAACATCGAGGGAACAACGCTCGGGCCAAGATCCTGATTTGTTCACCCGCGAGGGTCGTTCGGGGTGGCGTCGCGGGGGCTCAGGCTGCAAAAAGCGCTCAAACTAGGCGCTTCCTCGGTGTCGTACAACAAACGTCGGGTAGCCATTAGGCGAAGGGGACATGAAGTTCGCATTTCGCCTGGTTACCCGTACTCTCGTCCACGGACCATCCCCGCACATCTGGAGAACGACGTGCGCCTGCGTCTCACACCACGTGAGGACAGCTACTACGACCTGTTCGCCGACTCCGCGAACAACCTGGTCACGGCATCCCGCCTGCTGGTAGAGATCATCAGCGACGGATCGGACAGGGAAGCCCTGGCCGAGAAGATGCGCGCCTGCGAGCACGCCGGCGACGAACGCACTCATGCGATCATGAACCGGCTCAACGAGAGCTTCATCACTCCCTTCGATCGCGAGGACATCTACCGGCTCGCCTCGAACCTCGACGACGTGATGGACGCCATGGAAGCGGCGTCCGACCTCATCTTCCTATATCAGATCGACCACCTCCCCAAGGACGTCGTCCGCCAGGTCGAAGTGCTGGAGCGGGCAGCCGAGCTGACCGCGGAGGCCATGCCGCGGCTGCGGTCGATGAAGAACCTCAACGAGTACTGGATCGAGGTCAACCGCCTGGAGAACCAGGGTGACCAGGTCTACAGGAGGCTGCTGGCCAAGCTCTTCAGCGGCGAGTACGACGCGCTCACGGTCATGAAGATGAAGGAGGTCGTCGACGCTCTCGAAGAGGCCGCCGACGCCTTCGAGCATGTGGCCAACACTGTCGAGTCGATCGCGGTCAAGGAAAGCTAGGCCTAGGTGGACCTCACGCTCGGCCTCGTCATCGGTGTGGTCGTCATCGCACTGGCTTTCGACTACACCAACGGGTTCCACGACGCGGCGAACGCCATCGCGACCTCCGTCTCGACCCGGGCCCTGACCCCTAGGGCCGCTCTGTTCATGGCCGCGGCGATGAACTTCATCGGCGCCCATCTGGGTACCGCGGTCGCACAGACGGTCGGCACGGGCATCATCGACGCTCCGAACGGCTCACACGGCCTGGTCATCGTGGCCTCGGCGCTCATCGGCGCGATCGCCTGGAACCTGATCACCTGGTATTTCGGTCTGCCGTCCTCCTCCAGCCACGCGCTCATCGGCGGCCTGGTCGGCTCCGCGCTCGCCTCGGCCAGCGTGGTGCACTGGGATGGCGTCTTCGAGAAGGTGGTGATCCCGATGGTGTTGTCGCCACTGATCGGGTTCACGCTCGCCGCGGCCGTCATGATCGCAATATATTGGATCTTCCGCAACAGCCAGCCGGGCAAGACCAACCGCGGCTTCCGCTACGCGCAGACCGTCTCGGCCGCCGCCATGGCGCTTGGGCACGGGCTGCAGGACGCGCAGAAGACGATGGGTGTGATCTTCCTGTCCCTCGCCGTCGGCGGCTTCGCCAATCCGGGCGATCCCATCCCGCAGTGGGTCATCCTGTGCTCGGCGGGCGCGATCTCGCTGGGGACGTACGCCGGAGGCTGGCGCATCATGCGCACGCTGGGGCGGCGCATCATCGCGCTCGATCCGCCCCAGGGGTTCGCGGCCGAGACGGCGGCGGCCACCGTGCTGTACGGGGCGGCCATCGGGTTCGGGGCGCCCATCTCCACCACCCACACGATCACCTCGGCGATCATGGGTGTCGGCGCCACCAAGCGGCTCAGCGCCGTGCGGTGGGGTGTGGCCGGCAACATCGTCACCGCGTGGATCCTGACCATTCCGGCGGCGGCCCTGGTGGCCGCGGTCTCCTACTTCATCCTCCACGCGATCGTGGAGTAGCCGGGTAGCCGGGTAGCCGGGTCAGGGCGTCGCCGGATGAGTCACGTCCGGGGTCAGGGCGTGGCCGCAGGAGTCACGTCCGGGTCAGGGTGTGGCCGAGTGGGGTCACGTCCGGGTCAGGGTGTGGCCGAGTGGGGTCACGTCCGGGTCAGGGTGTGGCCGAGTGGGGTCACGTCCGGGTCAGGGTGTGGCGGCGTACATCACGTCCACGTCCCACCGGTTGAAGCCGAGTCCCTCGTACAACCTGATCGCCGCCGTGTTGGCCTCGTCCACGTACAACATCGCCTGGGCGAGGCCGCGCGAGCGCAGGTGGTTCAGGCCGGCCAGGGTGAGCGCCTTGCCGAGGCCGGTGCCCTGCTGGGAGGGGTCGACACCTACGACGTACACCTCGCCGAGCGGCTCGTGGCCGTGCTCGGACGAGCCGTGGATCTTCGTCCAGTGGAAGCCGGCCAGGCGGTCGCCCCGGAAGGCCAGGAAGAACCCGGCCGGGTCGAACCAGGGCTCCCGCTCGCGCCGGAGCAGGTCGTCGATCGTCCAGGCGCCCTGTTCCGGGTGATGGGCGAAGGCGGCGGCGTTGACCTTGAGCCAGGCGTCCTCGTCCTCGCCGGTGACGAACGTGCGCAGGCGTACCCCGTCGGGGAGGGGGACGGCCGCGAGCGGGGCGAAGAGGGAGCGGCGCATCTGCCAGAGGGAGCGGACCCGTTCGAAGCCGAACGCGGCCGCCAGCGCGCCGGCGGCCGTATGGCCGCCGTGGGCCCACAACCGCAGCCGGCCGCCTGTGAGGTCGAGGACGGCCTTCAGCAGGTACGTGCCGTTGCCCTGACGGCGGTGGGCGGGATGGATGACCAGCTCGGCGCTGGGGCCCTCGACCTCGTCCGTGGGGTCCATGTGGGCGTAGCCGGCCAGAGCCGTGCCGGAGTAGAGCAGCAGGGAGCGCGCGCGTGGATCGCCGCCGTAGCGCAGGTGGAGCATCACGTGTTCGTTCAGCGGGCGGACGCCGTCGGTCTCCGTCGCCGCTTCGACCAGGCCGAGCACGTCGGCGATTTCTGTGTCATCAAGCCGTTCGCTGATCTTCACGCGCACACTCACAGAACG
The DNA here is from genome assembly GCF_053592075.1 of Nonomuraea sp. NPDC002799. Classification (NCBI taxonomy): domain Bacteria; kingdom Bacillati; phylum Actinomycetota; class Actinomycetes; order Streptosporangiales; family Streptosporangiaceae; genus Nonomuraea; species Nonomuraea sp. NPDC002799. The sequence goes on along the minus strand of NZ_JBSFVA010000020.1, from coordinate 171,091 downwards.
AACTCTAGGCGTATGACTGGCAAATAACGCCATGTGACAGCCCGGCAAATCGTTACCTTTGCGACATGGGCTGCATAGGTTGCGGCCGTAACGTCTTAGGCCATGACCTCTCGTTCCTTCCTCCGGCTCGCTCTCGCCGGAGCGGTCGCCTCGGGTGCGGTTCTGTTCGCCACCCTTCCGGCGGATGCGAGCAAAGCCCTCCGGACTGTTCCCGTACGGCTGCTCGCTCTCAATGACTTCCACGGCAACCTCGAGCCCCCGACCGGGTCGTCCGGCCGCATGGTGGACGAGAACGGCGTCACGGTCGAAGCCGGCGGCGCCGCGTACGTCGCCACCCACATGAAGGCCCTGGCCGACAAGAACACCATCGCCGTGGCGCAGGGCGACCTCATCGGCGCCACCCCGCTGATCTCCGCGGCCTACCACGACGAGCCGTCGATCGAGTTCATGGGCAAGCTGGGGCTCAAGGTGGCCGCGGTGGGCAACCACGAGTTCGACGAGGGCTACACCGAGCTGCGGCGGATCATGAAGGGCGGCTGCCACCCGGTGGACGGGTGCTCGCCCGCCGGCCCGTGGAAGGGCGCGAAGTTCGACTACGTGGGCGCGAACGTCCTGTTCAAGAAGCCCGGTCAGACGAACGACGCGGTGGCCGCCCTCGGCGGGTCCGCGCAGGTCAAGAAGGTGCTGTCGGAGTGGGGCGTGCCCGCGCTGCCGCCGGTGAGCATCAAGTGGATGAACGGGGTGCCGATCGGGTTCATCGGGCTCGTCACGCAGACCACGCCGAGCATCGTCACGAGTGAGGGGATCAAGGACCTCACGTTCGTGGACGAGGTCAAGGCCGCGAACGTGGCCTCCAGGCTGCTCAAGCTCGTGGGGGTGAAGGCGCAGGTCGTACTCGTGCACGAGGGCGACCAGGTGACCGCGGGGCAGTCGCCCGACGCGTGCGCCGCCGTCCCGGGGGCGGGCAACCGAATCGCCACGCAGGTGGACTCCGAGATCGACGTGATCCTGAGCGGGCACTCGCACCAGGCGTACCTGTGCCGGGTCACGGACCCGGCGGGCAACGACCGGCTGTACTCGCAGGGCGGGTCGTTCGGGCGGGTCATCACGCAGGTGGACCTGAACGTGAACGTCAGGACGCGGGACATCGAGCGCGCTTCGGTCGTGGCCGACAACCACGTCGTGACCCGCACGGTCACCGCAGATCCCGAAATTTCGGCGTTCGTGCAGACGTGGAAGGACCGTGTCGCGCCCGTCGCGAACAAGGCGGTCGGCACGATCACCGGCGACATCACGAACACGGCCGTCGCCTCCGGCGAGTCCCCGCTCGGTGACCTCATCGCCGACGCGCAACTGGCCGGCACGCGGACGGGCGGCAACGCGCAGATCGCGCTGATGAACCCGGGCGGGGTGCGGGCCTCGCTGACGTACGCGTCGTCGCCGGCCGGTGAGGGGGACGGGGTGGTCACGTACGGGGAGGCGTTCACCGTACAGCCGTTCAACAACCTGATGCAGGTGGTCACGCTGACGGGCGCCCAGCTCAAGACGGTGCTGGAGCAGCAGTTCACCGGCGGGCCGAACGCGCAGGCGTTCACCAAGATCCTGCAGCCGTCGGCGAACTTCACCTACACCTACAGCCGCGGCGCCGCATGGGGCGCCAAGATCTCGGAGATGAAGATCGACGGGGTCGCGGTGACGGACACGCAGACCATCCGGGTCGCCGCCAACAACTTCCTGGTGGGCGGGGGCGACGCGTTCCTGGCCTTCAGGGACGGGACGGAGCTGTGGAGCGGGCCGCTGGACATCGACGCCTTCGTCGATCATCTCGGCCAGAACAACCCCGTCGCACCGCCCGCCACCAACCGCATCACCGCGATCGACTAGCCGCTGCTCTCGCGGGGCCCGCCCCTTTCATGGGGCGGGCCTTTTCACACCCATCCTGTACGGCGGCCCGACCCTTGCCCGGTCACCGCCACGCGGCCGCTACGTGCGGTTTCGTACCAGCCACTTCCGTTCGATCTCCGCCGGCAGATCCACCCCGTGATGGCGGGCCATGAGCACCACATGGCACAGGACGTCCGCCAGCTCGGCGCGGAAGTTGGCGTCCAGCTCCGCCTCCGAGCGGCCTTTGGTCCTGGCCCGGCCGGTGCGCATCAGGAACGCCTGGGTGAGCTCGCCGATCTCCTCCTGCAGCTTGAGCAAGAACCAGGTGTCGTCACGCTCGATCCCGAGCCCCTCCGCGTACCGTCTGGAGACGGACTCGACCTCGTCGGAGAGCTGGCGTAGTTCCATGTCACAGAGTGTAGGCGCGCCGGCCTCGGTGATCTCCCGGGTCAGGGCGCCGCGTTGCCGGCTTCCGCTCGTGGCGATTCCGCTGAGGGCGTGCACATCTATCGCATCGGCCGTCGAGCGGCCAAGGTGAGATGCCATGAGGGTTCTTGTGCTGGGCGGCACGGAGTTCGTGGGGCGGGCGTTCGTCGAGGAGGCGCTGGCTCTGGGCTGGCAGGTGACGACGTTCAACCGGGGGAGTCGTGAGCTCCATGCGGGCGTGACGGCGCTGCGCGGCGACCGGTCGGTGCCCGGTGGGCTGGCCGCGCTGGAGACCGGCGAATGGGACGTGGTGGTCGACACGTGGTCCTGGGCGCCCGCGGCGGTCAGGGACGCCGCGTCGCTGCTGGCCGGCCGGGCCGGCCACTACGTCTATGTGTCGAGCCGGTCCGTCTACGCCGATCCGGTGCCGTTCGGGGCGGACGAGAGCGCGCCGCTGGTGACGGCGGCGGCCGATGACACCAGTGGCGACTACGCGAAGAACAAGGCGGGGGCGGAGGCGGGGGCGCTCGCCGCGTTCGGGGATCGGGCGCTGCTGGCCAGGGCGGGGCTGATCCTCGGCCCTTACGAGAACATCGGCCGGCTGCCGTGGTGGCTCAGCAGGATCGCGCGCGGCGGCCCGGTGCTCGCGCCCGCGCCCGGCAACCTCGGCCTGCAGTACGTCGACGCCCGTGACCTGGCCCTGTGGTGCCTGAAGGCCGCTGAGCGCGGGCTCGGCGGGCCGTACAACGTGGTGAGCCCTCCGGGGTTCGTCACGATGCGGGAGCTGCTCGACACCTGCGTCAAGGTCACCGGGTCGGATGCCGAGCTGCGCTGGGTCGAGGCGGACCGCATCCTGGCGGCGGACGTCTCGCCCTGGTTGGATCTGCCGATCTGGCTGGTGGGCGACGACTACGACTTCATGCACGGGGGCGATGTGTCCAAGGCGCTGGCGGCGGGGCTGCACTGCCGGCCGGTGGCGGAGACGGTCGCCGACACGTGGGCCTGGCTGCGGAGCATCGGGGGTCAGGCTCCTCAGCGGCCGGATCGGCCTTCCGTGGGGCTCGACCCGGAGGTGGAGGGACGGCTGCTGGGCTTGGCGTGAGGTCATCCGGGGGTGGAGGGACGGCTGCTGGGGTCGGCGTGAGGTTGCCCAGGGGTGAAGGCGTCGGCGTGCGGGTGTGTCAGTCAGACGGAGGGCTGACGTAGTGGTGCAGCAGGGCCGGCTCGCCGGCCGCGTTGAGCCAGGTGGCGCGGGTGCTGCCGACCCGGCGCCAGCCGGACCGTTCGTAGAACGCGATGGCGGCCCCGCCCTCAGCGGAGACCTCCAGCTTGAGCGGGGTGGCCGCGGCGGCGCGGACGGTGTCCAGGAGGCGGGTGGCGAGGCCGTGGCCGCGGGCGGCGGGGGTGAGGAACAGGCGGGTGATCTCGGCGTCCCGGGTGAGCGCCACATGCCCGAGCACGCCCGTCGGCTCGACCGCCGGCCCTGCTCCCGTCTGCCCTGCTCCCGTCGTCGGTCCTGGTTCGCCCGTCGGCTCGATTGCTATCCAGGCGCCGGTCAGGTCGTCCGGGGTCAGCCAGGCCGCAGGGTTGTCCGGCCAGTCCACGGGATAACGATCGGCGGCTTGCACCTCGGCGAGCGCTTTGACGCACGCGTCCAGGTCTTCGGGGGTTCGGGGTCGGATCTCCACGAGAGCCAGCCTATGAGCGGAAACGACCCCTCGACTCTCCGGCAGGCGCGAGACGCGACGGGCCCATCGACACGCTCCGCCAGGCCGGGGCAGAGCTCACCTCAGCTCCGAGCTCAGCAGGCCCATCATGAGGAAGTCGTGCCTCTTGCCTCTGGCCAGGAACGCCTCCCGTCGCCGCCCCTCCTCCACGAACCCCACCTTCGTGTACGCCCGCACGGCCGCCGCGTTCTCCGCGACCACCCACAACATCACGCGGTGCAGCCCCATCTCCTCGAACGCGTACCGGCAGATCACCCGGAGCGCGTCGGTCGCGTAGCCGCCGTTCCAGTGATCACGGTCGCCGATGGCGATGCTCTGCAGAATGGCCTCGCCGTGCACGAAGTCGGTGTCACCGAGGGCGACGTAGCCGATCAGCCGGCCGTCTTCGAGCGTCTCGATGCCGAGCACCATCTGCTCGAACGTGTTGCGCGGCCGGCTCGCGCCCTTCTCCATGTTCTGGGCCAGGGAGATGGGCGGGCTGCCGTTCATCCAGCGGCCCACCTCGGCATCGTGATACCAGTGCCACAGGGGCTCGCTGTCGGCGGGCTCCAGGGCGCGCAGGCGCACACGTTCTCCGGTCAGCACAAAGATCTCCTCCTGATGGGCCGGAGACATCATGCAGGGGTCTTGAGCTGCGACGCAAGGGAATTTCGCCGCGCGGGCGGCCGGGCCCGCCAGCGGGAATGGTGACGGCCACCGCTGTCCGCTCCGTCCGAAGAGCCACGGTTACTTACGGAGGAGAGCGGGGCGATGGCCGCGCACAACAGTTTGGTGCCTGGACGGCGGGAGCGAAGCCGGATCGGCACCGGTGACTCCCACTTCTTGGCAGGCCCGGTCCTCCGTGGTCGGTCAGCGGCGCCGCGGGATTGGGCTTGCGATGTGCGGATGGCCGCGCGGCTGTGCCCATGTCGTACCTTGCGGCGGACGTGACCGTACTTTCGACCGAGGCGGCGGAGGAGCGGTGGCTTCTAGCCTGGGCGGTGTGGAAAGTCGGCGGTGGGTGGCCGAGGCGGGTCTCGGGGCCGTGTTCGCGGCGGCGGTGGCGTTCCAGGCGTACCGGATCGCGGAAAGCTGGGGCGGCGCCTTCTGGTGGTTCGGGTGCGCGGCCGGGACGGTGGTGTGCGGTCTGGCGCTGGTACGGCGGCGGGCCCCGTTCTGGACGGCCATCGCGGGACTGGCCGTGGCGGGGGCCGCCATCGTCGTCACCCGGGTGGCCGGGCTGCCGGCCGAGCCGGGGCCCGCCATGACGCTGGGGTGGTGCGTGCTCGTCGGTGCCGCGATCCGGGTGCTGCCGGTCCGGCAGGCCGCGACCCCGGCCGCCGGGGGGTTCGCGGTGGTCGCGGGCGGCCTGGTCGCCTGGCGGCTGGCGGACATCGCGAGCGGCCTGGCCACCGGCGTCAACCCGGCCGTGGTGACGCTGAACGCCCTGGGCTGGCCGGCCGCCCTTGCTGCCGGGCTGGGACCGCGCCTGCTGGACGCGCGTCGCCGGGCGGTCGCGGAGCGGGGACGCCGGCACGAGCGCCGTGTCCTGGCCAGGGAGCTGCACGACGTCGTCGCCCACCACATCACCTGCGTCGTGCTGCGGGCCCAGGCGGCGCAGGTGGTCGCCCGCAGGCATCCGGAGCGGACGGAGAGCTCGCCGGCGGAGATCGAGGTCGCCGGATCCGAGGCGCTGGCCGCCACGCTGCACGTCACCGATCTGCGCGTCACTGAGCGGGCCCGCCGATGAGTATCACGGTCCTGCTGGCCGATGACGAGGCGATGATCCGCAGTTGCCTGCGTCTCATTCTCGAAGACCAGCCCGACATCACCGTGGTGGCCGAGGCTTCGGACGGCGCTGAGGCGGTCGCGCTGGCCAGAGCGTTGCGCCCCGACGTGTGCCTGGTCGACGTTCAGATGCCCCTCTTGGACGGCATCGAGGTCACCCGCGCGCTGGCCGGTCCGGACGTCCCCGACCCGCTCCGGGTCCTCGTGGTCACCACCTTCGACCTCGACGAGTACGTCTACGGCGCGCTGCGCGGCGGCGCGGCCGGTTTCGTGCTGAAGGACGCGGGACCCGATCTGCTCGTCGAGGCCGTAAGGGCGGCGAAGGCCGGTGACGCCCTGATCTCGCCTTCGGTCACGCTGCGGCTGCTGCGCCGCCTCACGGCGACGAAGGCGCCCGCCCGCGCGCCCGCGCAGCGGCTGTCCGGACGGGAGACCGAGGTGGTACGGGCGGTCGCCAGGGGACGGACGAACCGGGAGATCGCCGCCGAGCTGGTCATCTCGGTGAGCACCGTGAAGGGCCACATATCCGCCATCCAGGCCAAGCTCGGGATGCGGAACCGGGTGGAGATCACCGCCTGGGCCTGGGAGAACCGGATGGCGGGCAGTCAGCCCGCGTAACTCAGTCCAGACACGGTCCGCGCAGTTCCTCCGGGAGCTGCGCGTTTTCGTGTCAAAGCCACCGGGTCAGGGGCGCTTTTCTCGTTTCAAAGGTCACTACAGCGGGTAAGGCCGACGTTAAATTCTGAGCTGCCTGATATTCAGGAGCCCCAGATGTCCCGTATCACGCTTACCCCCGCCGCCCGTGAAGCGCTGGACGACGAAGAAGTGGTGTTCTTCGACTGGCACGTGACCGGCCTCTGCTGCGCGGACGCGGGCGAGTTCTCGGTCCGGCCGCTGCGCCGCGCGCGACTGCCCCGGCGGGCGCGCAAACTCGGGACCGATCTGGTCTACGCCCATCCGACCGCCTGGGTGCATCTCGTCGAGCGTCCTGTCACGATCGACTGCCGCCCGCTGTGGCGCTGGCGGCGTTTCGTCACCGATCTGCCGCCGGACGCCGGCCTGCGCTGCTGCCTGGGGCGCCCTGTTTAGCCCTCATATAGAGGAGGTAACCGGTGAAGCTGCGCTCCATCATCATCTGGACGGCGGTGGCTCTCGTCGGAGCCATCGGGTGGGGTGTCCTCGCCCTGTCCAGAGGTGAGAATGTCAACGCGGTGTGGCTGCTCTGCGCGGCCATCGGCTCCTACGCCATCGCCTACCGGTTCTACGCCCGCTTCATCGTGCGCAAGGTGTTGCGCGCCGACGACCGCAGGGCCACCCCGGCCGAGCGGCTCGACAACGGGATCGACTACCAGCCGACCGACCGGCGGATCCTCTTCGGCCACCACTTCGCCGCCATCGCCGGGGCGGGCCCCCTGGTGGGGCCGGTGCTGGCCGCGCAGATGGGATACCTGCCCGGCACCATCTGGATCGTCGCGGGGGTGATCTTCGCCGGCGCGGTGCAGGACATGGTGATCCTGTTCTTCTCCATGCGGCGCAACGGCCGCAGCCTCGGGCAGATGGCCCGCGAGGAGATCGGTCCCGTGGGCGGGGTGGCGGCGCTGGTCGCCGTCTTCGCCATCATGATCATCCTGCTCGCGGTGCTGGCGCTGGTCGTGGTCAACGCCCTGGCGCAGTCGCCCTGGGGGGTCTTCTCCATCGCGATGACGATCCCGATCGCCCTGTTCATGGGCTTCTACCTGCGGGTGTTCCGGCCCGGCCGGGTCGTCGAGGTCACCGTGATCGGGGTCGCGCTGCTGCTCCTGTCGATCGTGGCGGGTGGCTGGGTGCAGGAGTCGAGCTGGGCGCCGTTCTTCACGCTCAGCCCGTCCGCGCTGGCGCTGTGGCTGATCGCGTACGGGTTCGTCGCCGCGGTGCTGCCCGTGTGGATGTTGCTCGCGCCGCGCGACTACCTGTCCACGTTCATGAAGATCGGCACCATCGTGCTGATCGCGATCGGCATCGCCGTCACGGCGCCGCCGCTGCGGACCACCGCGTTCACCGACTTCGCCTTCAGCGGCAAGGGGCCGGTCTTCGCCGGATCGTTGTTCCCGTTCGTGTTCATCATCATCGCCTGCGGCGCGTTGTCGGGGTTCCACTCGCTGATCTCCTCCGGCACGACGCCCAAGATGATCCAGAAGGAGACCCAGGTCCGCATGATCGGGTACGGCTCCATGCTCATGGAGTCGTTCGTCGCGATCATGGCCATCACCGCGGCCTGTGTGCTGACCCCCGGGCTCTACTTCGCGATGAACTCGCCGGCCGGTGTCGTCGGGGCCACGGTCGAGACCGCGGCGCAGGCGGTCACCAACCTGGGCTTCGTGATCACACCGGCGGAGTTGCAGGCCGCGGCGGCGGCCGTACAGGAGCAGACCCTGATCGCCAGGACGGGCGGTGCGCCCACGCTGGCGGTCGGCATCTCGCAGATCTTCTCCGGGTTCCTCGGCGGAGCGGGGTTGCAGGCGTTCTGGTATCACTTCGCGATCATGTTCGAGGCGCTGTTCATCCTCACCACGGTCGACGCGGGGACGCGGGTGGGCCGGTTCATGTTGCAGGACACCATCGGCAACCTGTGGAAGCCGATGCGCAGGGTGAGCTGGTGGCCAGGACTGGTGGCGGCCAGCGCGATCGTCGTGGCGGCCTGGGGGTACTTCCTCTACCAGGGCGTCAACGACCCGCTCGGCGGGATCAACCAGCTCTTCCCGCTGTTCGGCATCGCCAACCAGCTGCTCGCGGCGGTGGCGCTCACGGTGGCCACCACCCTGCTGATCAAGAGCGGGCGGCTGAAGTGGGCCTGGGTGACCGGGGTGCCGCTGGCCTGGGACGTGGCCGTCACGCTGACGGCCAGCTACCAGAAGGTGTTCTCGGCCGATCCCACGCTCGGCTTCTTCGCCCAGCGTGACCGCTACCAGTCCGCCCTGGACCAGGGCAGGCTGCTGCCGCCCGCCAAGACCCAGGACGCGATGCAGCAGGTCGTGGTCAACTCCACCGTGGACGGGATCCTGGCCGCGCTCTTCGCGGTCCTGATCATCGTCGTCATCCTGGACGCCGCGCGCGTGTGGGTGCGGGCGATCAGGACGCGGGAGCCGCTGCCCAGCTCGGAGGCGCCGTTCGAGGAGTCGAAGATCCTCGCCCCGGCCGGGCTCATCCCGACCCGCGAGGAGCGCGAGATGATGGCGAAGGCGTCCTCCGGCGGCTAGCCGCGGCCGCTTCCTCCCGGGGCCCGGGGCCGGTTACAGGCGCAGCTCCGGGGGGAAGCCCGTCCACCGCAGCTCAGCGGGCAGGTGCGCCATGTCGTTGAAGCAGAGCAGGGACGGCGGGCGGCTGGGCGCGTACTTGATCACGGTCAGGGCGGCGTTGCCGTGGTTGAGGCCGAGCCAGCGCCATTCCGGGGCGTCCAGCGCCGCGCGGACGAGCCAGCCGATCAGGAAGTTGTGGGTGACGACCAGCTCGTGGCGGGTGCCGTCGACCGGGCCGGTGAACAGGTCGAGCGCCTGGCGGGCCAGCTTCTCGCCGTTCCCGTCCTCGGGGAACTGGTCGAGGAAGCGGGCCAGGTCCGGCGGCAGGACGTCCTTGTCCGGGCGGTACGGCACATAGTCTCCGGCGGCCTCCGAGACCTGGAGGGGCACGCCCGGGAGCTGCTCGCCGATCAGGCGCGCGGTCTGCGCCGCCCGGGGGAGCGGGCCGTGATGCACGGCCGACAGGGGGACGTCCTGGAGCCGCGCGCCGAGCAGCGCGGCCTGGCGGCGGCCGTTCTCCGTCAGCTCGCGCTCGTCCGGCGTCGCTTCGCCGTGCCGGGTGAGATACAGGAAACGGGTCATGGGCGGCCTCTCGTCGTTGACCGGTGGTGCGCGTGTCGGCATCGTAGGGCGGGTGGCCACCGATGAGACGCGTGACGGTGTCGCGCTGAGCAACCTCGACCAGCCGATCTTCGACGAGGCGGGGGCGACCAAGCGCGACCTGGTCGATTATCTCGACGCCGTCAGCGACCGCATCGTCCCGGTGCTGCGCGGGCGCGCGCTCTCGGTCGTCCGGGTGCGCCCGGGGCAACCGCCGTTCATGCAGAAGAACCTGCCCAAGTACGCCCCCGAGTGGGTGAAGTCGGTCTCCGTCTGGGCCGAGGCGTCACGCAGGCAGGTGACGTACGCGCTGTGCGACGACAGAAGGACGTTGTTGTGGTTCGCCAACCAGCGGGCGGTGGAATACCACCCGGCGCTGTTCGCCGGCGAGCACCCCACGCACATGGTGCTCGACCTCGACCCGCCCGAGGGGACCGAGGCGTTCCCGCTGGCCGTGCGTGCCGCCTTCCTGGTACGCCAGGCGCTCGCCGACGCCGGCCTGTCCGGGGCGGTGAAGACCAGCGGGGCCAAGGGCGTGCACGTGTTCGTGCCCGTGGTGCCGGAGACCGCGATGGACGACCTGGCGGCGGCCACCCGGGCGCTGGCCGCCCGCGCCGAGCGGCTGGATCCGGCGCTGGCCACCACGGAGTTCATCCGGGAGGACCGCGCGGGCAAGGTGTTCGTCGACTCCACCCGGGCGGGCGGGGCCACGGTGGCGGCCGCCTACAGCCCCCGCATCCGCCCCGGCGTCCCGGTCTCCTTCCCTGTGCCCTGGGCGGACCTCGGCCAGGTCGCGCCGGGCGACTTCACCGTCCGTACGGCGGCGGGGCTGCTCAAGCAGGCCGACCCGTGGGCCGAGCAGATGCCGCGGCCGCAGCGGCTGCCCGACGACCTGGTCGCGGAGGGGCACACGATCCCGGTGGCCCGCGTGCGGGCGATGCATGAGGGCAAGCGCCGCGCGGCACGCGCCCGGCGCGGCGAGTAGGGCTATGTAAGGATTTTGCCGCATTAGTGGGTCTTCACAGTGATTTCTGGACGGGTTACGTTCTCGTCGCGGCTCGGGGGAAAAGTGCCGCGTTCCAGGCCCATCAGGGGGACCCCTTATGCGCAGAATCGTTATCGCGATCATCACCGCCCTCGTCTTACCCGTGGCCATGGCGACACCGGCCAGCGCCACAGGTCTGGACGACGTCTTCGCCAAACTGCTCGTCAAGAAGGTGAAGGGCGCCAACGCCAAGAAGCACCTCGAAGCCCTCCAGGCGATCGCCACCGCGAACGGCGGCACCCGCGCGGCCGGCACGCCGGGCTACGACGCCTCCCGTGACTACGTGGCGGGCAAGCTGCGCAAGGCCGGCTACAAGGTCACCCTGAAGCCGATCGACTTCGTGGAGAGCTGGACCGAGAACAGCCCGCCCACCCTGAACCTGACCGCGCCCACCGCCAAGACCTTCCTCCCCAACGAGGACTTCTTCACCTTCCAGCCCTCACCGGCCGGTGACGTGACCGCGCAGGTGCAGGGCGTGGACCTGACGCTGCCGCCGACCCCGACGCCCACCTCGACCAGTGGTTGCGAGGAGTCGGACTTCGCCGGCTTCGTGGCCGGCCGCATCGCGCTCGTCCAGCGCGGCACCTGCGCCTTCGCCCTGAAGGTGCGTAACGCGGGCCGCGCGGGGGCCTCCGGGCTCATCGTGTTCAACGAGGGCCAGCCGGGGCGGACGGACGCGTACCCGCTGGACATCGGCGAGTGGCGGGCCGGCATCCCGATGGTGTTCGCCGACTTCGCCGTCGGCAACGAGCTGGCCGCGACTCCCGGCGCGACGGTGCGGCTCAAGGTGGACGCCACGCTCGTGCTCGGCACCAACGACAACGTGATCGCCGAGTCCCGCTTCGGCGACCCGCGCAACGTCGTGATGGTCGGCGCGCACCTCGACAGCGTGCCCGCCGGTCCCGGCATCAACGACAACGGCTCGGGCACCGCCTCGATCCTGGAGGTCGCCGAGGAGATGGCGGGCTTCCCGATCAAGAACAAGGTGCGCTTCGCCTTCTGGGCCGCCGAGGAGATCGGCCTGCTCGGCTCCGACCAGTACGTCGAGGCCCTGACCGCCGCGGAGCGGGACCGCATCCGGGTGTACCTGAACTTCGACATGGTCGCCTCGCCGAACTACGCGTACATGCTCTATGACGGTGACGACTCCGACGCCGAGGGCTCGCCCGCCGGGCCGCCCGGATCGGCCGAGATCGAGAAGCAGCTGGAGAAGTTCTACGGCTCCCGCAACCTGCCCACCATCGGCACCGACTTCGACGGCCGCTCCGACTACGGGCCGTTCATCGCGGTCGGGATCCCGTCGGGCGGCATCTTCACCGGAGCCGAGGGCATCAAGACGCCGGAGGAGGCGGCGCTGTTCGGCGGCACGGCCGGGGTCGCCTACGACGTCTGCTACCACCAGGCGTGCGACACGATCGCCAACATCAACGACACCGCCCTGGACGTCGATCTGGACGCCATCGCGGACTCCACCGCCAGGTACGCACTCAACCTGCGCGCCATCCCGCCCCGCGCCGCCACGCAGCGGGCGGCGGCCGCGGTGACGGCCGAAGCGGCGAACTGACCCCAAGGGAGAGCCGGGCGGCCCCCGCCCGCCCGGCTCCCCTCCTCAGCTCGCCGGCACGGGGAAGCTGACGGGGCTGCGATGCCCCGTCTTGTCCACGGCCCGCACCCCGAACTGGAAGTTGTCCTTCGACATCCCCTCCACCGTGTACGAGGTCACGTCGCCCACGAACCGCGTGTGCGTCCACGACGACGCGGTCGTGTCCCGCCACACCACCTCGTACCCGGCCAGGTCCTGCTCGGGATTGGCGTCCCAGCGCAGGTCCGTGTCGTTGGTCAGCCGGCTGGTGACGACCGCCGCCCGCGCGGGGGACCTGGGCGCGCGGGCGAGCGCCGCCAGCGCCGCCGTGTTGACCTGCGCGACCCGTGCCACGTAGTCGTTCTCGACGAACGGCAGCAGGTCCCCGAACTGGACCCCGTCCTCCACCCGCACGTCCTGGTGCTGGTGCCGGTAGTCCTCGTGCACCTCGGTGAAACGAACGGCGGCGTACCCCTGCTGGAGGAACGGGATCTGGTCCCCGCCGCGCAGGTAGCGGTCCCTGCGGTAGTACATGCGGGCGTCGAAGGCGGGCACGTAGAGCTTGGCGCTCTCGTTGACGAAGCGGGCGAGCTGCCGGGAGACGCCGTCGTTCTCGCCCCCGACCGACTGCCGGACGGCGGCCTGGGCCGGGGTCTCCGAGGTGGGCACACCTTCCGAGAACACCCGGACCGACCGCGGGTCCCGGCCGTTCTCACCGTCGGCGCTGCCGACGATGTCGTTGGTGAACATGCCCTGCACGTCGACGTTGTTCTGCTTGGCCTGCTGCGCGAAGTACGCGGACCCGTACAGGCCCTGCTCCTCGCCCGCGACGGCCATGAAGACCACGGTGGCGTCGAACTCGTGCGCGGCCATCACGCGGGCTGCCTCCAGGGCGACCGCCACGCCCGAGGCGTCGTCGTTGGCGCCGGGGGCGTCGCAGGTGGCGTTCATGACGTCGGTGCAGCGGGAGTCGTAGTGGCCGCTGACCACGTACGTGCGGCCGGCGTCCTGGGTGCCGCGGAGCGTCGCGACCACGTTCGTGATCACGGTGGGGACGGGGACGCGCGGCGAGACCGGCTGGACGAACGACTGCTTCTGCACGGTCATGCGCCCGCCGGAGGTGGCGGCGATCCTGCCGTACTCGTCGTAGAGCCAGTCCCGGGCGGCGCCGATGCCCCGCGCCGGGTCGTCCTGGCTGGACAGGGTGTGCCTGGTCCCGAACGAGGCGAGCTTCGCGATGACCCGGCCGATGTCGCGCGCGGACACCTGCCGCACCATCCCCTCGATCTCGCGGTCGCGCGGGGCGCCGGCCTCCGCGGCCGGGGTCAGGACGGCGGCGAGCAGGGCGACGGCCAGCAAGGGAAGGGTCGATCTACGGACATAGGTCGATAACGGAGGTGCCATGGGGCGGCTCCACAAGGGTGTGGCGGACCGGGCCGGGCGAGGGCCCGGTCCGCGAGGGAGCTATCGGGTGATCTTGACGTCGTCGACGCCCGCCTCGACCAGCGAGGCTCCTGAGGCGTCGGCCGCGTCGATGAGGATGCGGACCGTCTGGCCCGCGAACGCGTTGAGACCGGCGGTGGCCGAGCCCCACGAACCGTCGCGGTCCGAGACCGCGCCGAGTTGCTGGAACACGGTCGCCGTGGTGGTGCCGACCACGCGCACCCTGAGGTAGTCGGCGCTGGAGGCGTTCGAGCCGTGCGCCAGATACCAGGAGAACGACAGGTTCAGCGTGCCCGTGGGCAACGTGATCGGCGGCGACTGGATCGAGGAGACACCGCCGTCGAGGTCGAACGCGCCCGCCGAGGTGCCCGCGAGCCTCCCGGTGACCAGGTCGTTCGTGCCGCTGGCCGTGGTGCCGAGCTGCTTGGCCCCCGACGACGTGGTGGCCTCGGGGTCGCCGCGCTCCCACTGGCCCGTGGTGGCGGTGTCGGTCGCGGCCGGGTTCACGGTCCAGCCGTTCGCCGTCTCGAAGGTGTCCTGCCAGACCACGACAGGGGGCACCGCGGTGGCGGTCGTCCACACCGAGTACGCGATCGCGTCGGCGTTCCGGTCCAGCGCCGTGTCGTTGATGTTGGCCGTGGTGTCGCAGGCGCGGTGGTAGCAGACGTCGAACGCCTGGCCGGACGTGCCGCCCCACAACGTGGCCTGCGCGGCCGTCTTGATGCCCTCGGCACCCGTGAACGTGCCGCCCGCCGGGATGCCCACGGCGATGAACGGGCCGTAGTCGGAGCGGCCGTCGAAGTCGGTGCCCCGGGTCGCGACCCCGATCGAGGTGAAGTAGTCCTGGATGGTCTTCTCCAGGGCCGCCGAGCCGGCCGGTCCGGGTCCGGAGCCGGTGCCGTCGGAGTTGTCGCCGTCGTAGACGAAGTATCCGGGGTTCGGGGAGCCGACCATGTCGAAGTTCAGGTAGCCCTTGATCCTGGCGCGTTCGGCGGCCGGCAGGTTGTTGACGTAGAACTGCGAGCCGCGCAGCCCCAGCTCCTCCGCGCCCCACCAGGCGAAACGCAGGTGCTTGGTGGGCTGGAGCGACTGGCGGGCGACTTCGAGCGCGGTCTCCAGGATGGACGCGCTGCCCGAGCCGTTGTCGTTGATGCCGGGGCCGGCGGTGACGCTGTCGAGGTGCGCGCCGGTCATCAGGATGTCGTTCAAGTCCCCGCCCGGCCAGTCGGCGATGACGTTGTAGCCGGTGGCGCCGTTGTAGGTGAAGGACTGCAGCGCCGTGGTGTATCCGGCGGAGTCGAGCAGGCCCTTGACGTAGTTCGCCGAGGCCAGGTAGCCGGGGCGGCCGTGCGCGCGGGTGCCGCCGTTGGCGGTCGCGATGGACTGGAGCTGGGCCAGATGCGCTTTGACGTTGGTCAGGGAGATGTTCGGCGCGACGGCGACGGCGGTGCGGGCGGTCGGAGCGGCGGCGGCGTGGGCGGTCGGGGCGGCGGCGTGGGCGGGCGGGGCGCCCGGTCCGGCGGCGGCCAGGGCTAAGGACAGTGTGGTGATCGCCGCGGCGATGGGTGATCTCATGCCATTTCTCCAGGCGAGCGGCATGGCGGCGCCTCCATCCGAGGTCGAGGGTGGAAGATCCCGAGATGGTGCTGTATTGGAACTTAACCCCATAAAAGGGGCTCGCCTAGAGGTTAGGAAGGCAGCGTCAAACCGGAACGCAGGGCCGCCACCACAGGCCCCGGATCGTCGGCGAAGAAGCGGATGGTGCCGGCCTCCGCGCGGCGGCCGAGCGGGCGGACGACCGCGATCGGCTCGGTCAGCTCGATCGTCACGTTGGTCCTGGAGGCGACCGCGACGCTGAGCCGGCCGTCCTCGATCGTCACCATTCCCTTCGCGTTGTCGTCGCGGCTCGTGCGCACCGAGGCGATCAGGTCGCGGGGTACGCGGAGGTCGAAGTAGGCGCCGTACCTGACGCGCAGCTCGCCGGCCGTGAGGACGTGCGGCCTGGTGGCGCAGGTCGCGGCCAGCATGACGCCGAACAGCAGGCCGTACAGGTCGGCGATCAGCACCCCCGAGCGCAGCCAGCCCGGCACGCCGGTCGCGGCGAGCAGCAGGTCCAGGACCACGGTCTCGACGACCGTCGCGAACAGCAGGAGCGACAACATGAACGTCTGCTCCTTGGCGTAGGTCGCGGTGATGGCGCCGGCGGGGACGCCGTGCTTGCGGCGCGCGAGCCACAACCCGAGGGCCACCAGCCCCTTCACCTCGAAGCCCAGGATCCTCAGCGCGGCTCTGACCATCGGGTCCCTCTCCGTCGGTGGTGATCACCACCGATTAGACAGGTTGACGTCGCGTCAAGGTCAAGCCGGGTGGTGTTGTTTCAGTGCGGGTTCGGTGGGGGCGGTGGGGTGAGGGCGCGCAGGACGTGGGTGATGAGGGAGCGGAGGTAGGCGGGGTCGGGCATGCCGAGGTGGAGGGCCATGCGGTGGTAGAGCGGGCCGTACAGCAGGTCGAGTGCGACGTCGAGGTCGGCGTCCGGGTGCAGTTGGCCGGCGTCTTGGGCTCGGCGGAGCCGTTGCTTGAACGTGGCGATGCGCGGCTGGATGATGCGTTCGCGCAGGTCGCGGGCGAGGTCGGGGTCGTGCAGTGCCTCGGCGATCACTCCGGTGCCGGGTGATGTGTGCGGCGGGGCGAGCATGCCGATGACCTCGGTCAGCATGCTGTGCAGGTCGGCGGCCAGGTCGCCGGTGTCGGGCGGGTCGGCGGCGATGGTCGCGGTCTCGTCGAGCAGCTCCAGGACGACCGCGCCCTTGGACGGCCACCACCGGTAGATGGTCTTCTTGCTCACCCCTGCGCGGGCGGCGATGGCCTCGATGGTCAGCCGCCCGTACCCGAGCTGGCCGCACAGTTCCCCGGTGGCGGCGAGGATCGCCTGCCGGCTGCTCTCCCTGCGGCGCGCTGGGTTCGGTGCCTTGGACATGCCGCCACTGTAGGTGGAAACGGAACGTGTCGTGTTGACACTGAGCGGCCCTTTCGGGCATCGCCCTGGCGACACGATACGTGTCGTTTAGTCTAAGGTTGAGGCGGAGACCGGAGGGCGTCATGGTCACCCCAGGTCAGGCGCTCTTCTCGGCCCATGCCGAAGCCGTACGTCGGCGCGCGGACGGTCACGGTCTCCGACCAGCCGGTGTTCACCCCTGGAGGTTTCGTGCCCGTCGGGTATCTGTTCCCTGTGGCGCTTGTCGCGATCGGCGCGCTGTTCGCGTTACGGCCGGTGCCGTTCTCAGGCCCGCTCGGCCGCCCGGGCTACTACTTCGGTCTGGCCGCCAATGAGCTGCCGTTCGCGGCCTTCTTCTGGATGTTGCTGCTCCCGACGGCGCTGGCGTTCGCCGAAGGCGACATCGACTCGGTGGGCGGGTGGGCGATCGTCGCCCTGGCCGCCGTGACCACGCTCGGGCTCGCGGTCATCGCCCATCGCGGACTCGGGGAGCGGGCGCGGATCGAGCACGCCCTGGACCAAGGGCTGGGCGCCGGATGGCGCGCTGCCCTCGACGCCGACCTCGCCGAAGGGCTGCGCCGCCGGCCCCCGCTGGCCCGCATCCTGTTCCTGCCCATCCTCAAGCGCCGCCTGGACGTCCGGCGCGTGGCCAACCTCTCCTACGGCGACGCCGGCCCCCACAACCTGCTCGACCTCTACCATCACCGCTCGCGCCCGCAAGGCGCGCCCGTCATGATCCACCTGCACGGCGGCACCTACTCCGGCGGCCACAAGAACAGCGAGTCGCTTCCCCTGCTCTACCACCTCGCCGGCCAGGGATGGGTGTGCATCAGCGGCAACTACCGGCTGCGGCCCCAGGCCCAGCACCCAGACCATCTGATCGACCTCAAGAAGATCATCGCCTGGGCGCGCGAGCACGCCCACGAGTACGGCGCGGACCCCTCAACGCTGTTCGTCGCCGGCAGTTCGGCGGGCGGGCACATGGCGGCGCTGGCCGCGCTCACCCAGAACGACCCCGCCTTCCAGCCGGGCTTCGAGGACGCCGACACCTGCGTGACCGGCGCCATCTACTTGAACGGCTGGTACGGCTCCTACTTCGGCCAGGGGCCCGAGTCCTCGCCCCTGGCCCACATCACCGCGGACGCACCGCCGTTCCTCGTGGCCCATGGCGATCTGGACCCGGTGGTGCCCGTGACCGAAGCCCGGCACTTCGCCGACCAGCTACGCCAGACCTCGGCCAACCCCGTCGTCTACGCCGAACTGCGCGGCGGGAACCACGCCTTCGACCTGTACCACTCGGTCCGCTTCGAGGCGGTCGTCGACGCGATCGAGGGGTTCACCGCCTGGGTGAGATCACGGGAGAGGAAGCCCAAGCCCTAACGGGACACCGCGGACGGCCGGCGGCACCCGCAACCGGCGGGCTTGGGGAGTCATCGGGGCCCCTGGCGGGACTGCGCGTTATGGATGAGGGCCGCCTGCCAGGCCAGCGTGGTCGCGAGCGCGATCGCGTCCTGGCACTGGATGAACGGCAGGACTCCGGCTGTGGCCTCCTCCAAGGTGATCTGGTGGCTGAGCCGGGCGGTCCACCACATCCGGCCGGTCGAGTCGGGTTCGTACGCGATGCTCCATCCCGGGTAGGTGTTGCGCAGGACGGAGAGCTGCCGGGCTCGCATGTCGAGCTGCAGCTCCGCCTGAGCGAGAAGATGACGGGCGTGCTGGTCGGCGGCTCGAACGAGCGCGTTCAGCTTCGGGTCGATCAACGGCACGTCACACACCTCTCACGAGCTGCGCTTTTGCAGCTACCGTGAAGCATGTTCCGTAGCCGGGGGACAGCGCGCCGTCACCATTGGACACCTAGAGACATCTTGCGGTCACCTAGATGCACGAAGGTGTGGTGCGGCAGGATGCCGCCATGGTGAACGAACGCCTGCGCCGAGCCATGCTCCGGGCCGGGCTCGATCCTCAACAACTCGCCGGCGTGGCCGAGGTCAGCGTCAAATCTGTTGAGCGCTGGCTACACAGCACCGTCGTGCCGTACCCCAAGACCCGCTACCGGATCGCGGCCATCCTCGGAGAGGACGAGTCCTATCTGTGGCCCGACGCGATCGACAAGGCATCGCTCGTGGGCGCCGAGGTGATCGCCTCCTACCCGCGCCGCAACGACGTGCCGCGCCACCTGTGGACGGAGACGCTACGCAGCGCGGAACGCAACGTTGACCTGCTCGCGTTCGCCGGCCTGTTCCTCACGGAGGAGCACCCCGACTGGCTTCCCACCCTGACGAGCAAGGCGAAGACGGGCACGCGCGTGCGACTCTTGCTCGGAGACCCGCAGGGAGCGCAGCTCGCGTCACGCGACGCCGAGTACCAGATCGGCGGTGGCGTCGCCGGGCGGGTGACGGCGGTCTTGGCCTACTACGGCCGGCGCATGCCGCCGACCGTGCAGATCAGGCTCCACGACACGCCGCTCTACAACAGCATCTACCGGTTCGATGATCAGATGCTGGTGAACGTCCACGTGTACGGACTGCTCGCCGCCTACACGCCCACGATCCACCTGCGGAGGATGGACGGGGCGTGGTTCAACACCTACCTGGAGTCGTTCGAGCGGGTATGGGCATCCGCCCGGCCGTGGGAGTACGGGGAGTCCGCATGAAGAAGCGCCGACGCATCGACCACTGGCGGGACCCGGACGCACCGAAGCCGACCAGCCGCAAGGCATCCGCCTCGGTGTTCGTCCGTGATGAAGCCGGTCGTCTGCTGTTGCTGCGCCGTACGGACAACGAGTTGTGGACGATCCCCACCGGAGGAGTGAAGAAGGGCGAGACGGTCGCGGAAGCGGGCGTGCGGGAATGTCGCGAGGAAACCGGTCTCGAGGTAGACGTGACGGGTCTGGTGGGAATCTTCTCCACGCCAGATCACGTCATCGTCTACATGCACGGCAAGAAGGTGGACGAGGTTCGGCAGCCTATCAATGTGTGCCTGCGTGCCCGCGTCGTCGGCGGAGACGTGCGGCCAGAGCCGGAGGAAGCGCGTGAGGTGCGCTGGGTCGAGCCCGATGCCCTCGACGACTATGCGATCCATCCGGCGATTCGGCTGCGGATAGACCGCGGTCTCGAGGATGAGGGACCGTACCTCGGCTAGTGACGTCCGAACCGGCCGCGCACCTCGCCGCCCGATAAGGACGGAGCGGACTCAGGCAAGGAAGAGTAGGCCCTGACCCAAGCAGAACATCGCGTCACGTCAAGCGGCTCAGGATGGCGGAATGGCGTTGGAGTACTCACGTGAAGGCGTCGCTGTGTTCCATACGCGGACGGTGCCGTCGTCTGCCTCTGTGGCCATCGTTCGTCCGTCGCTGCTGAACTGGATTTCGGACACGGGGCCGGTGTGCCCGACGAGCTGACGGCGGGGCTGGACAGTAACGGTGTCCCATAGCCAAACCGTTTCATCGACCGCTGCGGCAAAGATGCGTCCATCAGGGCTGAAGGCCACCGCCCGTATGCCTCTGAGGATGTTGCCATGAATGCGCAATGGAACGCAGGATTGGCGGGTGGCCGTGTCCCAGATGCAGGCGGTGTCATCATCTTCCGATGAGTCGCCAGGGGGGTCTATGACCACTACGGCGAAGCGATTTTCGGGGCTGAACTGTGCGCTGCTGGCGTTATAGAGGGTGTCGCCGGCAATCGTCAGCCTCTGCGGTGTCCGCTTGTGCGCCAGATCCCACATCCAGATGGTGCCGCCCGTGGCACTGATAACCGCCAGGGTGCGGTTGTCAGAACTGAAACTCGCCTCGCTTATGGGTCTTGACGGACTTGAGTTCAGCCAATCTAGCTGTTTACCGCTGCCGACATCCCATAGCGTCACCCTTCCTGGTGCTTCTAAGGGATAAGTCACCAGCGTGCGGCCGTCCGGGCTGTACCAAGTTGAAGAGACGTCGTTGGTCCTGAGCTTCCACAGAGGCCGAAGCTCGCCGGCATCCCATATCCAGACCGCGCTTCCGCTGCCAGAAACAGTGCTCAGTGTTCGGCTGTCCGGGCTGAAGGTGACGTCAGTGACGTCTGACCGGAGAGCGGAGACCGTCGCCGGTAGCGCGCGGAGTGATCCTGTACGTATGTCCACCAGCTGAAGCGGCGCGTTTCTCCTGTATAGCGTGAAAGCGCTGCTGTCGGGGGT
Source organism: Nonomuraea sp. NPDC002799 (assembly GCF_053592075.1). NCBI lineage: Bacteria > Bacillati > Actinomycetota > Actinomycetes > Streptosporangiales > Streptosporangiaceae > Nonomuraea > Nonomuraea sp. NPDC002799. Next base: position 150,177 of record NZ_JBSFVA010000020.1, on the reverse strand, counting down.
GAAAGACGTATAATCATCAAAAGTTTTAATGACCTGCCGAAGCAGTTTTCCCGTGCCGACATCCCATATCTGAACGGTGGAGCCGGCCGGATCGGCACTGTCCACCATGAGAAGCCGACCATCCGCGCTGAATGACAAGGGTTGGCCGGGATTCGATGCGAGGGTGTGGACATGTCGCTGTATGTTCCACTGCCAGATGTTTACCCTGCCGCGTCCATCGGCAAATGCGACGGTTTTCCCATCGGTGCTGAAGATCGGATATCCATCGGTCAGAAAGGTAGCCTGCGACTGATCATCAGGCAGATTTCCGATCAGGGTGTTCCATGCGAGCAGGCCGGTGACGGTCGCTGCTGCGACAAGCGAGCGACGCCGCCGCTTTGCCTTGATGGCGGAAGAAGCCGAGACTGGCAACTGCTGATTCGCCAGCCACTCTTGCACCCGATAATGCCTAAATTGGTACGTTCCACCTGATTGTCGCAGTAACTCTTCCTTGCGGGCATGCGCGAGGAAGCCGAGCAGCCGCCAGGGCAACTGACCACGTGCTGCCAGGACCGCTCTGGCGATGACGAACCTCGGCCAGGCACGGGTGAGCATGATGAGAAGGCCGAATCCCAGTCCGATGAGAAGGGTGGTCGAAAGAGGAAGCAGCGAGCGGTAGCCGGCAATGCCGAAACTGGCGTCGATCACGTCGCTTGCGGTCGGCTCACCTGACCACCCCATGCCCAATCTCATGAGGACGCCGGCGACGGCGACCCCGGCGGCCAGGCAGGGGAGCGAAGCCAGTGAAAGCACGGTGCCCGCGGCCACGGCTCCGACCGGAGAAGAGACGCGGTCCTGCCGGAGGAACGCGTGAGGACTCGCCTGAGCCGACCGCGTGGGCGGGGCTTCCAGCCAGCTGTGGACGGCCATCGCCAGCCCGATGACACAAGCGAGCGAGACCATCAGCGCCAGGAAGTGCCAGTACCTCTCGATGACTGCCGGCTCAGGCGGCCAGGGTCCGGCAAGACTGACGATCCCAACCCCGATCGCTGTCGGGACCAGCAGGATCGCGGCCAGAGCGGCCCCTGCGGCGAATCCCCGGCGCAGCCGCACCAAGGACCCGGTCAGCGCGAAGGAGAGCTTCCCCGGTGCTCGGCCCGCGCCGATGTACCAGGCGACCATGGCCAGCACCGCGTAGAACACGCAGACCGTGACGTTGCCGCCGAGCATGTCCAGCACACCCCCAGTGGTCGTGCCGGTGTCTGGGTCAGGGGTTCCCAAGGTCGCAAACATGATCATGAGCAGGATGAACCCGGCGGTGATGCCGATGCCGGAGGCGACCCACGGTGAGAGCAGTCGCTGGCTGAGGAGCCACCACGCCAGATCCCGCTCGCGATGCTGATGCAGGTATTTCGCGAGGAACACCAGCCAGCCCCGCGCTTTGTGGGCGTCCCATTTGGCGGTCGGCGTCGTGTACGCCGCGTCGATCATGCGGTCGATGAGATAGTCCTCCACGGCGTGCCTGCTGCCGAACCTCGCATCGTCGAGCAGCTCACCCGGATCGCCGCCGCAGCGCTGATAGGTGCGACGGGCGAGCGACACCATGAGGGGAGTGGACAGAGAGGTGGCAACCGGACCCTCGGGGTCGTCGTGCAGGTGGGTGAAGACGGTGCTCCAGTCGGTGCCGTCGGGCCAGGGGACCTCCGAGAGGTAGGCGACGACGTCCGGGGCGGCGAGCGGGGCGACCTCCACCACCGGCGCCTTGCGCAACACCGGCACGCCACCGGTGATGACGTCCTCGTACTCGACGGATCGGCAGGTGACGATCACCGGGCGCTCGCGGCCGATCGCGGTGCTGATGGCGCGGACGGCGCTGCGGCGCACCGACTCCTGGATCTCGTCCAGACCGTCGATGACAGGCACCAGGAGTCCGCGATCGGACAGCAGTTGGGGGATCTGGGGGCGGCCGTTGTAGTAGGAGGCGGCCAGCGCCCGTACTATCCACTCGTCCATGGGCTCGCTGACCGGATCCCACGACGAAGCGGCCAGCAGGACGGGAACCGGGGTGCCGGCGACGCGGGTTTTGCCGAGCAGGCCCAGGGTGAGGAGGATCGCCAGCACGCTCTTGCCCGCGCCGGGCTCGCCGAGGATGACGAGCCGGCCGCTGGCCAGGCGGCCGTAATCCGCGGCGAGCTGCTCCGTCGCCTCATCGAATCCGCCGGTGATCCGGCCGGTCAGACGGAGTCGTAGCACTCGACCGGTGCGGGGTGGCCCGGAAAGGACGACCGACGTGTCACTGACCTGGCGATCAGTGGCGGACCAGGTGAGCGGGAGGACTCCCGTGTCACTCAGGCCCCGGGCGCGGGCCTCGTCCAGCCACTGCCCTTTGATCGTGCTGGCCAGGTCGTCGGCCAGCTCTTCCGGGCGCAGCGGGCGTTCTTCGCCGCCGCGCAGGTAGTCGGCGACGGTCACGCCCAGGGCGGCCAGCCCGATGAAGCAGCTGATCACGCTCGCGCGGGCGTCATTTTCGGCCAGACCTGAATTGAATGTCCAGTAGGCCAGTGCGAGGAGCGACATTCCCATTATCGCGACCATCGCATTGCGAATGTGTCGCCGCCACGTGCCGGGCATGGGGTGAGTGTAGCCCAGCGGACGGCGCGTTTATCGGGCGTCCGCGCAGCCGTTGTCAGGGTTTCACGATCACGCCCTGGTTGCGGCTCCCTTGCTGGTCAGGTGGGCTTCGTCGTGGATGAAGGTGACGCTGATCTCCATTTCGTCCGGCATGATCGAAAGATTCTGCCGCCGCCTTGATGTCACGTGTGCTTTTTGCGCATCGGATTGAACCCGTGCCGCGCCGCCGGCGTACCACGTGACGGAAAACGGTAATTGCCGATGGCCCGACCTGCCTGCGTGAACATCGGCGTGCCGGGCCGCGCTCATCAGCACCTTGGGGATGGCGATGGACTTTCAGGGATGGAGTGGCGGACTGGCCCTGCTACCCCGGGATTACCTGGGGCAGGGCGAACCGCTCGGCGCCGTCGTCCAGACGGCGGGACCCCTTCAAGGCGAGGCCCTCTACCTGTTCGCGCTGGGCACCGCCGCCACCATGGCGCGGCTGCACCTGGGCGGGATCGCCGGACTGCGCCTTGAGCCGGGGAACGTCATGATCGGGCCGCGTGGCCAGGCGTTCTTCGCGCCGGGGCCGCGCAGCAGTGAGTTCCCCTCGCAGGACGTTCGGGACTGGGCCGGGGTGATGGTGTTCGCGGCGACCGGGCGGCATGAGGGGCGGCAGCCCGATCTCGGCCGGGTGCCGCCCGCGCTGCACTCGGTGATCGACGAGTGCCGCCGCCAGGACGCCGGTGCCCGCCCGACCGCCGTGGACCTGGTGCGGATCCTGCTCGGCCGGTCCGGGACCACCCCCCGCTCCTCGGTGCCCGCCCTGCTGCGCGAGGCGGAGCAGCGGACGCGGTCGTACGTGGAGCCGTACGCGAGGGAGCGGCGGACCCGGCCGTACGCGGGGTCGGCGCCGCGCGGGGCGGTGGCCGTGCCGAAAGCGGTCTGGCGCAGGCCGGCGTACCTCGTCGGCATCGCTGTCGGCGTGCTGGTCGTCACGGTCGCGGCGGGCGCCGTCACCGTGATCGCGGGCGGGCAGGACGGGCGGGCTTCGGTGGACGTGGTCAGCGCCATCGGACGCCGTACCGCCACCTTTCATCAGGAGGGGGCCGCGCGCCTGACGAGGTTCGCCGCCGACGGTGAGCTGAGCTTCGACCAGAACGCCGCCGACGCCGCGTACGAGATGCGGGTGACCTGCCAGAACGCGACCACCCCCGTGGCCGTCTCCCTCGTGGGGAGCAAGGGCGTGGCGGGCGGGGTGCCGTTCGACGTCGAGCGGCCGCAGGCCGGGCCGTGCGCGCCCGCCGAGGCCCCGTCCATCCGGCGCTACAGCTCACCCCACACGATCAAGGCCCTGCTCGAAGCGGCGGGGACGAACACGAGCAGCACGTCGGCGCCCGGCGCCGGCCGGACGATCACCGGAACGGCCATGGGGCACCGGATCCGGGGCGAGGACGTGCGCGGGTCCTATGGAACGGCGATCGGGGAGGGGCCGATCCGGTTCGAGGTGGCGGTGAACGGCGATGGGCTGCCGACGCGGCTCAGGATCGAGATGGACAGCAGGTTCGGCGGCCCCCTGACGGTCGAGACCGTTTACGGGGACTGGCGTGCCTTCGAGGGCGCGGAGGTGCCGCATGGCTGAGGAGTTCACCGGCAACGGCGCGGAGGCTGAGACTGAGGCTACGAGCGTTCTGCTGCTCGACGCCCTCGGCGGGAGCGGGTGATGAGGCCGCTCGCGCTCGGCGTGCTCACCGGTGTCCTGGTCGCGACCATCGTGGCGTCGCTGGCGTTCGCGCTGGCGGACCGGGCCGCTGCTGCGGGCACGACGAGAGCCGCTGTTCTCACGGAGGAGCCCGTTCCTCCAATCGCTGCGTGGCGACGAACGTGATCGGCGTCAATATTCCGAAAAGTAGAAAATATGCGCTTTTCACCAGGATGGCTATAGCGATGGAAATGGGCGGCGGCAGCGGCGACGAAAGAAGCTCGACCGCGCTATTGCGGTGCCGCGCCTCGCTGCTGACACGACGATCTTGGCGGCAGCATTGCCCGGGCGGGCGGCCAGGGCCGCGTGCGCTCGGGCCGGCCCACGCTGATCGACGCTCCAGGCGCGAATGGGCTGTCCGCGAGGGGGGACTCGGGGTTGAGGTGGGCGGTGCCGGACTCCGGTCCTGCGGTACGGGCGAAGCGGGGTCGAACGTCCGCCGAATGATCATAATTCACTCGTCCGGGAGTGGGCCCGATTTATCGATTGAATCTGGCTATGCAGCAAGAACGGCAAAGTGCCTGACCCGGGCCCCGCGCGTGGCTAGAGTAACAATTCCCATATCAGCGCGATATTTCAGGATATCCGCAGCGCGAGGAGCCAGCCCTCTTGTGAACCACCGCGTAACCGACGAGGCCATGGTCCGAGCCCTCTACCGCGAATACGGCGCCCCCCTGATGGCCTTCGCCGTCCGGCTGACGGGCGGCGATCGGCGCTGGGCCGAGGACGTCGTGCAGGAGACCCTCGTCCGCGCCTGGCGCAACCTCCACGACCTCCGTACGGAGTCCGGTTCGCTGATGCCCTGGCTCGCGACCGTGGCCCGCCGCGTCGTCATCGACAACCGCCGCCGCTCGGGCACGCGCCCCCTCGACACCGTCGAGGACATCCACGACCGCGCCCAGCCCGTGGCCGCCGAGGACGAGCGCCTGCTGCGCGAGATCGTCGTGACCGACGCGATGCTCTCCCTCTCGCCGGCCCACCGCCAGGTGCTCACGGAGACGTTCCTGCTCGACCGGACGGTCCAGGAGGCCGCGCAGACCATAGGCGTGCCGGTGGGCACCGTGAAGTCCCGGGTGTACTACGCCATGCGCGCGTTACGGGTGGCGCTGGAAGAAAGGGGGGTGACGCTGCCATGACCACGGTGCGTCACGAGGATGAGGCAAGGGGGGTGACGCTGCCATGACCACGGTGCGTCACGAGGATGAGGGAAGAGGGGTGACGCTGCCATGACGGAGGTACGTCACGAAGATGTGGCCGCGTACGCGCTCGGCCTGCTCAGCGAGGACGAGCAGATCGAGTTCGAGCGCCACCTGGACGTCTGCGGAACGTGCTCCGGCGAGGTGGGCACGTTCGCGGCGATGGGTGAGCTGATCAAGACCGTGCATCCGGACGATCTGCTGCCCAGCCCGCCTGACGCCCAGGTCGAGTCCCTCCTGGTGCACCGGGCCGCCACCGAGCGACGCCGCCGGCGGCTGCACCGCACCGTCATGTCCGCCGCAGCCTGTGTGCTCGTGGCGGCCGGCGTCTTCATCGCCGTCAACTCGGTGACCGGCACCCCCAACCCCGACAGCGTCCACGGCCCGGCCCGCGAGCTGCTGCTCACCGGCCGGACGTACGAGATCACCGACCAGGCCACCGGCGTGACCGGCGTCGTCGGCCTGGAGGACAAGGGCTGGGGCACCCACGTCGCGCTGGAGCTCAAGGGCGTCAAGGGCCCGCTGCAGTGCCGCCTGCGCGCGTTCGGCGACGACGGCCGCTCCGAGGTCGTCGTGAGCTGGGGCGTGCCGGCCAAGGGGTACGGCGTGCCCGGCTCCCCGGACCCCCTGGTCCTGCACGGCGGCACCAGCCTCCCCCAGTCCGACCTGAACCACGTCACCATCGAGACCACCGACGGCAGGAGCCTGGCCACCGTCCAGGTGTGACGGCCTACGATCGAGGGCGATGCGCATAGACCTGCACAGCCACAGCACCGCCTCCGACGGGACACTGCCTCCGGCCGACGTGCTGCGCCGGGCCCGCGAGCAGGGGCTCGACGTGCTCGCGCTGACCGACCACGACACCGTCGCCGGGCACCGGGAGGCGATCGAGGCGCTGCCCGCCGGGCTGACGCTGGTGCCGGGCATGGAGCTGTCCTGCCGGCGCGGCGGCCAGAGCATCCACCTGCTCGCCTACCTCTTCGACCCGATGGAGCCCGGCCTGCTCGCCGAGTGCGCCCGCATCAGGCAGGCCCGCGAGGTCCGCGGCCGGCTGACCGTCGAGCGGCTGGCCGAGCTGGGCGTGCCGGTGACCTGGGAGCAGGTGGCCGCACAGGCCGCGGGCGGCCCGGTCGGGCGGCCGCACATCGCCCGCGCCATGGTCGAGGCCGGTGTGATCGCCGAGCCCGCGCTCGCGTTCACCCCCGAGTGGATCGGCGCGGGCGGGCGCGCGCATGTGAGCCGCTACGCCCTGGACCCCGAGCAGGCCGTACGCCTGGTGCGCGCGGCCGGCGGGGTCGCCGTGCTGGCCCATCCGAAGGCGGCCGGACGGGGCGAGGTCGTGCCCGACGAGTGGATCGCCGACCTGGCGGGGGCCGGGCTCTTCGGCGTGGAGGCCGATCACCAGGGTCACGACGCCCAGGCTCGCGCGCACGTCCGCGATCTGGCCGCGAACCTGGGGCTGGCCGTGACGGGGTCCAGCGACTACCACGGCGACCCGGGCGGGCCGGGGCTCGGCTCCGAGACGACGGCGGCGGAAGTCTACGAACGCCTGACGGCCACGGCGACGGGCGCCCGCCCGATCACGTCAGAGCACCCATGAGCTTCTGAACGAGCTTTTGAGCTGCGTGTTCGGTGTCTGGCGCCTGGCTGGGCAGGGCATGGACATGGAGCGCGAATCGGGGCGCGGGCGCGAGTCGGCCCGCTCCCCGCTCGGACGCATCGCGTCGGGCGGGGCGGCGGCGCTCGCGCGTATCCGGAGCATGGGGCTCGGCGGCTGGCTCCGGATGGAGCGCGACGAGCTCATCCAGACCGCGAAGGTGACGGGGGCCTGCGTCCTGGGCTGGTGGCTGGCGGCGCACGTGCTCAAGGTGGACCTTCCGGTCCTGGTGCCCATCGGTGTGCTCCTGACGGTCTCGGCGACCGCGTACAGCACGGTGGTGCGCGGCGCCCAGCAGGTCGGCGCCGTGGTCGTGGGTGTGGGGGCGGCCACGGCGCTGATCTCGCTGATCGGCGTCAACGAGGTGACGCTGGCGGTGCTGGTGGTGGCCGGGCTGGTGTTCTCCCGCCTGCTCAACCTGCCCGCCCAGAACGTGCAGATCCCCATCACGGCGCTGCTCGTGTTCGCGCTCGGCCACACCTATGGGTTCGCCCGGCTCGCGGACGTGCTGCTGGGCGCCGGGATCGGCATAGCGGCGAACCTGCTGATCCTGCCGCCCCGCTTCGTCGAGCACGCGGGCCGGGAGCTCGGCGCGCTCTCCGGCGAGCTGTCCGAGCTGGCCGGGGACATGGCGTCCGGCCTGCGGTCCGACTGGGACAAGGCGATGTCGGAGGACTGGCTCGACCGGGCCAGGGCGCTGTCGCAGCGCCTGGAGGACGCCAAGGAGGTGGCGGACCAGGCGGCGGAGTCGGTCCGGCTGTCCCTGCGCCGCCGCCGCTACGACCGCAGGCTCCGCCAGGTGGCCGAGGCCGCCACGTGCCTGGATCATGCCTGCCACCAGTTCAGGGCGATCGCGCGGGGGCTGGCGGATCTGGTGGCGGGTGTACGCGGGCTGCCCGGCGAGGACGCGGCCCACGAGCTGGAGCCGATGGCGGACGAGCTGGCGACGCTGTCGCGGATCTTCCACCTTTTCGGCCGGCTCCAGGCGGGCCGGGGCCGGCGTGAGGACATGGAGAAGCTGCGCGCGGCTCTGGGTGAGGGGGAGTGGCAGCAGCGCAGGCTGCTCCTGGAGTTCGACCGGACGCGGCACAACCGGCTGCGGTCGTTGCAGGGGGCCCTGCTCGACGAGTGCGCGCGGATCCGCCACGAGTTCGACCCGGATCACGGCCCGCACCGTGCCGCCTTCCCGCCCGTGCGGTCGCCGGAGCAGCGCGCCGCCGTACCCCAGGATTGAGGGGCGACCTGGCGCCTCGCGCGCATCAGGCGCCGGCTCCCCCCGAACGGTGACCGCGGCTTGCGCGCATCAGGCGCCGGTCCCCCGAGCGGGTGAGGACCGGGCATACTGCTCGGATGTCTGATTTTGCCGAGTTCCGTGCCAGCGGACGCGCGGCCCTGCTGGCGGGTCAGGCCACCCATGACATTCCCATGGTGGCAGGCGCGCGCCGATGGGGAGCGGCGGCCGTGCTCCGTCCTCCGGGCCCGGTCCTGGACCGCCTGACGGAGCTGGCCGGCACCCTGCGCGCCCCCGGCCACTGGGTGCACGGCCGCCGTACCCTGCACGTCACCCTCAGGTCCCTGGAGCCCTACCGCGACACGATCCCGGAGGGCGACCGGCTCCGCCGCGTGTACGGCGAGGCGCTGGCCGAGGCCGCCACCGGCCTGCCGCCCGCCCGGGTACGCCTGGCGGGCGTGAGCCCGCACGCCGGCGGCGTCCTCGTCCACGGCAGCCCGCAGGACGAGACGCTGGTCACGCTCTACGAGCGGTATGCCCGCGCCCTGGAGTCCCGCGGTGTCAGGGACCTCGAACGCGGCCGGGTCCGCGACCGCTGGTACGTCAGCCTCGTCCACTTCGCCGGCCCGCTCGCCGACCCCCGCGCGATCGTGGCCTGGTGCGACGCGCACGCGACCGCCGACCTCGGCGTGGCGGAGCTGGCCACGGCCGAGATCGTGCGGTTCGTCCTCGCGGGCACGGACATCCACGTCAGCTCCCTGGAGCGGGCCCGCCTGGCTTGAGACGGCGGGGCGTCACCCGGCCCCATACCTGAGGTGACGCCCCGCCGCCGCCCCGGTCAGCCCAGCAGCAGCGCCGTGACGAACTGCAGCAGGTGCCAGGCCACATAGGCGCTCACCGAGCAGAACGCCCATTCCTTGCTCCGGTTCACCCTGGCGATCCAGCGCGACTCCTCCGTCCTGCGCCCCAGCACGGTCCTGGCGACGAAGTACGCCGAGATCAGCCAGGCCACCCCCGAACCCAGGACAAGGGCGAGCGAGATACCCAGCAGCACCTCGAACCCGGGCGCCCCAGGCCACGGCGAAAGCTGGCGGGCCCAGGCGGCCAGGACTCCGGCGAGCAGGACGGCGGTGATCCGCCTGTCCTTACGCGTCTGTCGTTTCAGCGACTCAAGATCTCGCCGCAGATGGTCTTTGAGCATCCGGATCACCTCCGCTTGGAGTAGCTGGTAGCACCAGCTAACGGAAATTCCCGGAAAAGATCTGCGACCTCCTGCCCGCAATTCCACGACTTTTCGCGGAATTTCAGGCCAGATCCCGAAGTTCCTCCGCCACCCGCTGCGCCTCGAAGACGTCCCCCACCTCTTCGAGCGCCTGCCCGGCCTCCCGCAGATAAGCGACCGCCGCGCTCAGATGACCCAGCCGGGCCGAGATCAGCCCGAGCGCCCGCAGCGCGCACCCCAGATCCCGCCGGGTCCCGCACTCCCGATGCACGTCCCTGGCCTGACTCGCGTGAAGCAGCGCCTCCTCGGCCAGATCCAGGTCCAGCAGCACCATGGCCAGCGTCGTGGCCGCCGCCGCCCACCGGTCCCTGGTGCCGGTCTCGTTCTGCAGCTCGACCGTCTCCCGCGCGAACGGCAACGCCGCCCCGGGCTTGCCCGCCGTGTGCAGCGCCTGCGCGATCGACAACAACGAGCTGGCCCGGTTGTCCCGCAGCTCCTCCCTGACCGTCAGCGACGCCCTGGCGGCCTTCAGCGCCGGCGTGTGCTGCCCGAGCGACAGGTACGTGTACGCCAGCGTCTCCTGCACGTCCGCCTCGCCCCGCCGGGTGCCCATGCCCTGCACGATGTCGAGCGCCTCCAGGGCGTACACGAAGCCCACCTGCGGCAGCCCCTGCCGGCGCCGCACCCGGGCGAGCCGGTTGAGCATGCGGGCCTCCACCGGCCCGTCGCGGATCACCCGGCTGATCCCCAGCGCCTGGGTGAGGTAGTCGTCGGCGCGCAGGTAGTCCGACAACCGCCAGTGCACCAGGCCGATGTCGCCGAGCGTCTCCGCCTTGCCCTGCTCGTGGTGGAGCTCCACCTGCACGGCCAGCGCCTGCTCGTAGTAGGCCAGCGCCTCGTCGTAGCGGGAGCCGTTGCGCGCGATGCGCCCGAGCGCGCACAGGGCCCGCCCGCAGCCGTGCTGGTCGCCGGTCGCGGTGTAGCCGGCCAGCGCCCGCTCCGCGTCCCGCCGCGCGTCGTCCGGCAGCCGCAGCACGTCGTAGATCTCGGCCAGGCAGAGCAGCGTCTCGGCCTCGGCGTGCTCGTCGCCCAGCTCGTGGCAGATCGACAACGCCTCCAGGCCCTCCGACAACGCCGCGTTCGGCTCGCCCAGGTTCCGCTGCACCCGGGCCGAGATGATCAGGCTCTGCGCGGTGCCCCTGCGGTCGCCGAGCCGTCCCCGTACGTCCAGCGCCTGGCCCGCGTGCTGCAACGCCAGCTCGTAGCGCTCCTGGGACAGGTGCAGCCGCGACAGGGTGTGCAGGCAGCTCGCCACGCCGCCCAGGTCGCCGATCTCCCGGTAGAGGCCGAGCGCCTCGCCCGCGCAGGCCAGCGCGTCCTCGTTCTGGCCCGCGATGCCGTGCACCTCGGCCAGGTCGTTGAGCGCCCGCGCCCGTCCCACGCCGTCGCCGAGCGAGGTGAAGTCGGCCAGCGCCTCGCCGATGAACCTGGCCGCCAGCGTCGAGGGCCCGATGTCGCGGTGGATGGAGCCCAGGTGGCTGCGCATGAGCGCGATGGCCCGCCGGTTGCCCACCTGTATCGCCGAGGTCAGCCCGGCCTGCTGCACCTCAAGGTTGTTCTCGTAGTAGCGCAGGCTCCTGAACGGCGCGTACACGGCCTCCGCCAGCCGCCAGGCCATCCCGTGCGCGCCGTTCTCCTCCGCGAGCCGGACGGCCGACACCAGCGAGCGCCGCTCGGCCTCGAACCACTCGCGCTGCGTTCCCGCGTCGGTCGCGACCGCCAGGTAGTGGTCGAGCAGGCGTACCCGCGCCTCGCGCACGCCCGCCTCGGCGTGCCGGCCCAGCTCCCTGGCCAGCCGCTTGACCAGGTCGTGCACCCGGTAACGCGGCCCGGGCAGCGGCTCGACCAGGTACGCCCGGTGCAGCCCCTCCACCGCGACCACGGCCTCGCTCACCGGCACGCCCAGCGCGGCGGCCAGCACCTGCGGCGCGAAGTCGCGCCCCGGCAGCAGCCCGACGTGCCGGAACGCCCGGCGCTGCCCCGGGCTCAACGACTCGTACGCCAGGTCCAGCGCCGACCCGAACGCCTCCTCGGGATCGCCCGCCGGCAGCCGGTCGGGGCCGCGCAGCTCCCGCACCCGCGACTGCACGCTCAGCCCGGGGTTCTCGGCCAGTTTGGCCGCCGAGATCCGCAGCGCGAACGGATGGTAGGAGCACACCCTGGCCAGCTCCGCCAGCGCGTCCCGGCCGGCGGCCCGCGGCGAGTCCTTGCCGAGCACCGCCACCAGCAGCGCCACCGCGCTGCCGGGGTCGAGCACCGGCAGGTCCATCAGGTCGGCGTGCCCGGTGGCCCGCAGCGGCGCCATCCGGGTGCGGCTGGTCACCAGCACCACGCAGTCCTTGCTGCCGGGCAGCAGCGCCCGCACCTGCGCGGGGTCGGCGGCGTTGTCCAGGATGAGCAGCAGCCGGCGCCCGGCGATCCTGCTGCGGTAGAGCAGCATCAGCTCCGCCTCGTCCGAGGCGGGCTCGCTGATGCCGAGCGAGCGCAGGATCTGCCCCAGCGCCTCGACGGCGGTCATCGGCGGCTGGCTCGGCGACTGCCCGCGCAGGTCGATCACCATCTGCCCGTCGGGGAAGCGCTCGGCGTGCAGGTGCCCCCAGTGCGTCACCAGCGCGGTCTTGCCCACTCCTGGCAAGCCCTGCACGACCATGGTGTTCGTCCGCCGCGGCCGGTCCAGCCAGGCGGTGAGCAGGTCGAGGCTCTGCTGCCGCCCGGTGAAGTCGGACACCGCGGCGGGGAGCTGGCGCGGTTTGGGCACCTCGCCGACCGGCAGCCGCTCGCTCGGCGGGGGCGGGCCAGGCCGGGTCAGGAACGGCGTCACCTGCCCCTGCCAGATCGCCGACAGGTGCTCCCAGCCTCCGGCGGCGTCGCGCAGCGCGGACGGGTCGCTGATCCGCAACCGCCGGTATCCGGGACGGACCAGCCAGCCCCGCTGGACCCACTGCGTGAGCTGCCGCTGCACCACGTCCGGTGAGCTGCCGACGAGGTCGGCCAGCGTCTCCATGGACAGCGGCGGCGCCGACTCCGAGGCGAGCCCGTAGCGCTCGTCGAGGTGCAGCAGCCACACGGCCAGCCGGGCGGCCACGGGGGCGCGGGCGAGCGCCTCGTGCCTGCGGGCGGCCATGTTCCTGGCGAACAGCTCCTGGACCAGCGCGGTCAGCACGGCGGGGCTGGCTGAGGCGTGCTCGCGCAGCCGGCGCAGATCGATCGGCCAGGCCCGCAGCTCGGTCAGCGCGTCGACCTTGACCCGGTCGCCGGCGCTCCAGAAGGCCAGCTCGCCCACGAGGTCGCTGTCGCCGCGCAGGTCGTGCACGGCCTCGCGCTCGCCGGCCGGGGTGTATTCGCGGGCGTAGCCGTAGTCGATCACATAGATGCGGTGGGCGGCGCGCAGCGGGGAGCAGATGATCTCGTTGCGCCGGTAGATCCGGGGGCGGGCCCCCTCGTCCACCAGCGACCTGAACAGACTCACCGGACACCACCAATCTGGGGACGGCGGTGTCCTCGGTATGACAGCTGTGAAACAGCCCTAACGACTATTTGTCACATCAGCCGGTCCGGCTGTCAATCGGGGTCAGACGGCGGTGGCGTCGGCGCGGTCGGGGACGAAGCGGTAGCCGACGTTGCGGACCGTGCCGATGAGGGATTCGTACTCGGTGCCGAGTTTGGCGCGCAGGCGCCGCACGTGCACGTCGACCGTCCTGGTGCCGCCGAAGTAGTCGTAGCCCCAGACCTCCTGCAGGAGCTGGGCGCGGGTGAAGACCCTGCCAGGGTGCTGCGCGAGGTATTTCAGCAGCTCGAACTCCTTGAAGGTCAGGTCGAGCACCCGGCCGCGCAGCCGTGCGGTGTAGGTGGCCTCGTCGATCGACAGGTCGCCGCTGCGGATCTCGTCGGGCACGTCCTCCGTGGCCGACTGCGAGATGCGCCCGGTGGACATGCGCAGGCGCGCCTCCACCTCGGCCGGGCCCGCGCTGTCGAGCAGCACGTCGTCGACGCCCCATTCCGCGGTCATCGCGGCCAGCCCGCCCTCGGTCACGATGACCAGCAACGGGCAGTCGATGCCCGTCGTGCGGATCAACCGGCACAGACTCTTGGCCTGCACGAGCTCCCTGCGCGCGTCCACGAGGACGGCGTCGGCGGGTGGAGTGTCGATGAGCGCGGACGCCTCAGCGGGGGAGACCCGGACCGAGTGGAGCAGCAAGCCCAGTGCCGGAAGCACCTCGGCGGACGGCTCGAGGGCGTTGGTCAGCAGGAGCAAGTTGCTCATTACGGCCTCCTCAAACACGCAAGGACCCGGGGGCTACGTCGCCCAGGTCCCTAGGTGAGGATATCTCACATGGGCGTCGCGTCCATTGCGCGTCCGCCGCGTGAACAGCGCGTCACCTGAAACATCATCGTTAAGGGCGACGCACAATAGGTGCAAACCAACTGTGAGGTACGCATGGCCACAGGAAAAATACGTTATTGGGCTGCGGCCAAGGAGGCGGCGGGCCTGGCGGAGGAACCGTTTCAAGCGGTCACTCTTAGTGAACTAATGACGAAAATCACACAAAATCGCGCCGAACTGGCCCGGGTGGCGCGGCGCTGCTCGTTCCTCGTGGACGGTTCCCCGGTCGGCAGACGGCCTCATGACGAGGTGGTTCTCGGTGAGGGCGCGGTGGTGGAGGTGCTTCCGCCGTTCGCCGGCGGGTGATCGAGCGCTTCGTGGGGGAATGGGAGGTGTTGATCGATAGCCTCTTGACCCCCGCCTGAGACTGGGAGCCCCATGCGCAAGCTGATCATTTTCCTGATCGTCCTGGTCGTCGTCCTCGTGGCTGTCGATCGGGTGGCCGTGGCGGGCGTGCAACGCGACCTCGCGAACAGGATCGCGGCGGCCACCGACCTCAGCGGCACGCCCACCGTGACCATTGAGGGCATCCCCTTTCTCACACAGGCCGTCTCCGGGCGCTATCCAGAGGTACGGTTCAATCTCGGGACGTTCACCTATGGGGGCGTGCCGGTCAAGAACCTGCGGGGCGCCGCCTACGACGTGACGGCCCCGCTGGCCGACGTCCTCCAGAACAGGGCCAACATCCAGGCCGGGCGCGTGGTCATCAGCGGCATGCTGACCCGGGCCACGATCGACAAGTACGCCCCCCGCGGCGTCAAGATCGGCGGCAACGGGCAGCGGCTCACGGCGTCGGGCGAGCTGACGGTGGGGGTGCAGAAGGTGCGGTTCAACGCCGAGATGCGGGTCGAGCTGGCCGACGGGGGCATCAGGCTCCAGGCCGAGAAGATCGAGGGTGTGCCCGACCAGCTCGCGCGGTTCGTCTCCTACACGATCCCGTTCAAGGGAAAGTTGCCCTTCGACGTCAAGGTGACCGGCGTCAAGAGCGTCGCCGAGGGGTTGGAGTTCTCGGCCGAAGCGTCTGACGTGCCCCTTCGTGGATGACCATGAACCGCTCGGCCCCCGCGTACGTGAAGAGGGTGTGAGCGCAGCCGGCACCGCGGACGAGGCACTCGTGCGGACCTTGTTCGACGAGCATGCCGGGCCGCTGTACGGCTACGTTCTGCGGCTGACCGGGGATTCGGGACGGGCGGAGGACGTCGTGCAGGAGACGCTGTTGCGGGCCTGGCGACATCCTGACGCCCTGACCGACCGGCCGATCCGCGCGTGGTTGTTCACGGTGGCCCGTAATCTCGTCGTGGACCAGCACCGCGCCAAGAAGGCCAGACCCCAGGAGACCGGCGACGATGCGCTGGCGATCCTGCCGGCCGACGACGAGCTGGAGCGCGCGGTCGAGTCCTGGGCGGTGGCCGGGGCGCTGGCCGCGCTGCGGGCCGAGCACCGCGAGGTGCTGATGGAGGTCTACTACCGGGGGCGATCGGTGAAGGAGGCGTCGGCGACGCTGGGCATTCCACCGGGCACGGTCAAGTCGCGCACCTACTACGCGCTGCGGGCGCTCAAGCTGGCACTCGAGGAGCGAGGGCTGGCGCCATGATGACGTGCGAAGAGGCCAAGATCGCGCTGGGTGCGCACGCGCTGGGCGCGCTCGACCCGGAAGAGGCGCTGGAGATGGACACGCATCTGGCGACCTGCCCGGCGTGCGGCGCCGAGCTGGAGGAGCTGGAGAGCGTGGCGTCGTTCCTGGGCAAGGTGTCGGAACGCGACGTCGAGCTGGTGGCCAGCCCCCCGCGCCAGGTGCTCGACCGGCTGCTGAACGACCGGGCCAGGCGCAGCAGGCGCGGCCGGCGGCTGACGGCCGTGGCCGCGGCCGCCGCGGTGCTGATCGTGGGCGGGACGGTGTGGACGTTGACCCAGACCGCCGCGCCGCAGCAGGAAACCACGGCCGCGGCCCCCGCGAGCACCGGCCAGGAGGATCGTGCCGAGCCCTACATCGCCTCGGACAGCGAGCCGGGGGCGGTGGCCAAGAGGATGCCGTCGTCCGTGTCGTCGTCCATGCCGTCGCCGTCCAGGCTGTCGAGCATCGCGCCCCGCACGAACGCCGACGGCCGCGCGTTCTCCGGCGAGAACCACGCCAAGGAGATTTACGCCACTGTGACGGCCCGGCCGGCCGACGCCGGGACGGAGCTGGGCGTGAGCCTCCGGGGCGTGCCGTTCGACACGACGTGCAGCCTCGTCGTCGTGAGCGCTGACGGCCTGCGGGAGGCCACCGAGAGCTGGGTCGTCAGCCGCGAGAGCTACCAGGACAGGGCCGTGTTCATGCGCACGACCTCCATGAACATGGCCGACATCGCCAGGTTCGAGGTCGTCGACCAGACGGGCCGGGTGCTCGTCAAGGTGCAGGCGCGGAAGTAATCGCGGCCGTCCGTGGTTGCACCAGGAGATGACGGGCTTCTGGGTGGCACTCGCGACGCTGGCGCTGGGTACGGCGATCGGGCTGTTCCGGCTGCGCCGCGATGGACGGGTGCGTGACATGGACCCCGCGAAGAACCGGCCGGAGGACCGGCCGGAGAGCCGGTTGTCCGCGGCCGACCTCGGCGCCGGGCTGGGCGAGCGGGCGACGCTGGTGCAGTTCTCGACCGCGTTCTGCCAGCCCTGCCGGGCGACCAGGCGGATCCTCGCGGACGTGAGCGGCCTCGTGCCCGGGGTGGGCCACGTCGAGATCGACGCCGAGTCCCGGCTCGACCTCGTCCGGCGGCTCGACGTCATGCGCACGCCGACCGTCCTGGTGCTGGACGCCGCGGGCGGCATCGTGAAGAGGGCCTCTGGCCAGCCGCGCAAGGCGGACGTCCTGGCCGCCCTTGCCACGTTCGTGACCGCCGATCCGTCTCACGAGTCGTCTCAGCCTCCGGACGAGATGTGACAGATGACGAGACGCCGAGTAGTGTCATCGCCATGAACCCATCGACAGAGCTGCTGACGAAGCGGCGCGCGGTAGATTTCTGCCGCGTGGCCACCGCGCTCTGTCGCGCTGCCTGAGGACGATCTCGCGGATATCCGATCCGCCCCAGTCGACCCCTTCAGGAGCATCCAACGATGCGTGCCGATCCTAGAGCGCTGCGCTTCGGCGCCGCCCTCACGACTCTCATCCTCGCCACCGTCCTGGTGACGCAGAGTGCCTGGCTGCTGACCGCGCAGGTGCTGGTGTTCATGCTCGCGGTGGCATGGCGCTCGCCGTACACGATGCTCTTCAAGGTGTTCGTCAGGAGCGCCCCGAAGGAGACCGAGGACTCCCGCCCGCCCCGCTTCGCGCAGGGAGTCGGGTTGCTCTTCGCGGTCGTCGGCCTGACCGGATATCTCACCGGGATCGCGGCACTGGCCCTCGTGGCCACGGCCGCGGCTCTCCTGGCCGCCTTCCTCAACGCAGCCTTCGGCTTCTGTCTTGGCTGCGAGCTGTACCTGCTCATTCGCCGTCTACTGCCCGCCGCCAAAATGGAGGTTTCCCAATGAGCCGCTCCGCCGCCCTGGTGGACGCCGAGTGGGTCGAGGCCAACCTCGACACCGCCGGAGTCGTCCTGGTCGAGGTCGACGAGGATGTCAGCGCCTACGACAAGGGCCACATTCGTGGCGCCGTGAAGGTCGACTGGCGGCAGGACCTGCAGGACCCGGTGCGCCGCGACTTCGTGGACAAGACCGGTTTCGAGGCCCTGCTGTCGGACCGCGGCATCTCCAACGAAGACACCGTCGTGCTCTACGGCGGCAACAACAACTGGTTCGCCGCCTACGCCTACTGGTACTTCAAGCTCTACGGCCACGACAACGTCAAGCTGCTCGACGGCGGGCGCAAGAAGTGGGAGCTCGACTCGCGCGAGCTGGTCCGCGACGTGCCGCAGCGTGCCAAGACGCAATACTCCGCGGCGGAGCAGGACAGCACGATCCGCGCCTTCCGCGACGACGTCACCGCGGCCATCGGCAAGCTCAACCTCGTCGACGTGCGCTCGCCCGACGAGTTCACCGGCAAGCTGCTCGCGCCCGCCCACCTGCCGCAGGAGCAGGCGCAGCGCGGCGGCCACGTGCCCACCGCCCGCAACATCCCGTGGTCCAAGGCGGCCAACGACGACGGCACCTTCAAGTCCGACGACGACCTGCGCACGCTCTACGGCGAGGCGGGCGTCGACTTCGGCAAGGACACCATCGCCTACTGCCGCATCGGCGAGCGCTCGGCGCACACGTGGTTCGTGCTGCACGAGATCCTCGACCAGTCCAACGTGAAGAACTACGACGGATCGTGGACCGAGTACGGCTCGCTCGTGGGCGTGCCGATCGAGCTGGGGGAGGCCCGCTGATGAGCACGGCACAGGGATGCGGAGCACCGGAGCAGACGATCGCCCTGCCCGCCGGGATCGACCTGTCCAACCAGGCCGTGATCCAGGGCGTGGTGACGGGCGTCGGCACCGCCTACGCGCGGCTGCTCGACAACTCGGGTGAGTTCACCGGCGAAGTCGTCGTGTCCGACGACGGCATCTTCCGTTTCTTCGCCGCTCCCGGCGACTGGACCGTCCGCATCATCGCGGGCGGCGGCGTCACCAGGGACATCCAGGTGGAGGCCAAGCTGGGCGAGGTCGCCCAGCTCGCGGTCGCCGTCTGACCGCTTCTGGCAGAGCTTCTGGCAGAGCTTCGAAAAGCCCGCGTCCGGCAGGACGCGGGCTTTTTCGTCCCGCCCGCCGCGGCTCAGGGGGGTTTGATCGGGTAACGCATGAGGAGGGTGGCCCTGACGACGTCGGGGCCGTGCGCCCGGTAGCCGTGCCGCACGTCGGAGATCCACGAGATGTGGTCGCCCGGTCCGGCCGTGAGCGGCTCGTGGAGCGGGCCGGCGCTGAGCGTGCCGCTGAAGACCGTGACGTGCTCGCTGACGCCCCCGTGGTGGGCGGGCGAGGTCTGCGTGAGGCCGGGCGGGATGCGCACCCGATAGAGCTCGTAGGTGACGCGGTCGTCCTCGAACACCTCAAGGAGCTCCGCCTCGATCGCCGTGCCGCGCATGATCTGCGCCTCGGGCGGCGCGTCGAAGATGGCCCCCATCGGCACGCCGAGCTGCGCCGTGATCGCCCAGAGCGTCTCCAGCGTCGGGTTGCGGCTGCCCGTCTCGACGCCCGACAGGGTCGCCTTGCCGATGCCGGCCCGCTTGGCGAGCTCGGACAGCGAGACTCCCCTGGCCTGTCGCAGCCGCCGCAGTCGATCTCCTACCACGCGGGGATCAGCGTCGAACGCGGGCAGCGGTTCCATACCGCCATGTTGCCGCACACATCGCGCTTCGTGCCCGGCATTTCCCGCCTGGATAATTCTTCTGGCGCCGATCGCCGCGTGTTCATGATCGATGTGCTCTGAGTCAGCGTTTTCCGGAGTTGCGGATGCGGTCCGAGGGACAGACCGATACGATCCGACAAATGTCCGGATCGACAGGTGTAATGGCGCCGCCCCGACCTGGGCCTACGCCGGGTCAGCGGATGCCGTCGCCGTACTCGTTGCCCCTGCACGCACTGCGCCTGGCGGGGAAGTGCGCCCTGCCCTTGATCCTCTGGTTCGCGGCCGGCGAGCTGGTGCGCTTCGTGCTGCTCTACGGCGCCACGGAGGTGGCCTACGGCGACTTCCGGCAGCTCCGCCTGGTCGCCACCATGACGCTGCTCACGTTCATCGTCATGGCGGCGCTGACGGTCGCCGCCGGCATGCTGCACAGCCTGCGCGGCGCGTTGTGGGAGATGCGGGCCAAGGCCGAGGAGGGCGTCGCGGACGAGCGCTTCTTCCGGACGCTGGACCGGGTCGCACCCGCCTTCGCGGTGCTCTACCTGGCGTGGGGCTTCCAGTCGGAGGACGCCAGGGCCGTCTATCAGATGGACCTGTTCCACCACTTCTACGACGGGACCGAGGCGTCCTGGTTCGGCGAGGAGAACAACGTCGGCCGGGGACTCGTCGACCTCGACTGGCGGGTGTCGCTCGGCGCGATGGTCGTCATGTTCGGGCTGAAGACGTTGTTCGCCAAGCTGGTGGAGAAGAAGCAGGGCAGGCTCTACGGCTTCGCCGCCGCGTTCTCCGAGTTCGCGTTCGTCTTCTACGGCCTGAACGCCACCGTGGCGGTCGCCGACCTGCGCTCCGAGTGGGTCCAGCACCGCAGCGTGATCGCCGGCACCGAGCAGGTCTGGACCGACGTGCGGGAGAACGTGCCCGTGTGGGAGGCCGTCACCGACGCGTTCGGTGAGGTCTGGCCGCTGTTCATCGAGGCCGTCGCGATCCCGCTCGCCTGGCTGGCCGTGGCGATGCTCGTCTTCGGCGCCTTCTCCGACGAGGCCAGGACCCTGGTGAAGGGCACCCGCCTGGAGAAGGGCGTGGACCGCCTCGAAGGCAGCCACGACCTGACGCAGCGCTCCTTCAACCAGCTGACCGGCGGCTTCAAAGACCGCTGGCTGCCGCTGGCCAACTCCTTGCGCATGGTCTTCAGGGCCGGCGTGCCGCTGTTCGGCATGATGTGCCTGTGCTACGTGAGCATCATCGCGGTCGCGGAATACGCCGAGCGCGGGCTGCTGACGCTCATCGGCAGCCGCGAGGAATGGATCTGGACCGTCCAGGGGCCGGCGGTCTCGTTCGTCCACGACATGGTCGTCACCGTGCTCACCATGGCGCTGCTGGCCGCCACGTACGACATCGCGGCCACCAGGGCCCGCCGCGACGGCCGGCCCTTCGACGAGGCGTGAGACCGGCCGTCAGCCGCGCCTGAACCGCAGGACGTCGGTCGCGGGCTCCTTGGACATGGCCTCCCGGTCGAAGAAGTCCTCCGTCGGGGTGTCGGAGCGGTAGGTGCTCGGCCGGAAGGTGAGCTCGACCTCCTTCGCCACCGGCGCCGGCACGATGGCCACCCCCTGGATCCTGTACTCCTTGCCCACCTCCAACCGGTCGGTCGGCCGGTCTTCGGGAGGCTGGATCTCCACGACCCACGAGCGGCCCGCGCGGTCCCAGAGCTTCATCTCGGTGGGCTGGGCGGTCATGGTGGCGTTGCCCGCGTCCAGGACCTTCTCCAAGACGTCCACCTTCAGCCAGGTCACCTCGGGGCCGTGCTTGGTGTCCTTCGGGGCGTCCATGGCCGAGAGCGCGGCCTTCCACTCGATGTTGTAGACCTTGCCCGCCTGGCCGGCGGCGACGATGACCTCCCTGGTCTCCACCCGGTTCTTGGTCTGGTCGTAGAAGAGGTAGCCGTCGTAGGTCTGCGCGGCCGTGGTGAGGACGGCCACCACGACGGCGGCGGCGGCGATCAGCAGCGTGCGCCGCCGCCGCGGCGGGCGCGTCGCCGTCGCCGGGCCCGGCGCGGGCTGGGACGGCTGCTGAGGCGGCGGTGCGTGGGGTGGTGGTTGTTGTCCCTGGGCCGCGAAAGCGTTCTGCGGCAGGGGCAACGGGGTCCGTACGGCGGGGATGGGCTGGGTGGCGCTGCTGACCGGCTCGCGGGAGGCCGGCGGCCAGACCTGCTGATCGGCGTGGGCCTGGCGGCGGCCACGGCTCGTCGGCCAGTTCTGGCCCTGCGGCCCGCCCCGGCCGAACGGCATGCCCTGCCCCCGCGCGCCCTGAGGACGCGGCGGGCCCTGCGGCGCGTCGTAGCCGGGGGGAGGCGGGACCTCACGGCCGCGGCGCCCTCCGGGACGGCGTGGCCGCCCCTGGCCGGGCGGCAGGGCGAGGCCCGGCGGTGGCTCCGTGCCGGACATCGGCTCGACGCCGGGCGGCAGGTTGTGAGCGGGTGGTGGCTCCGCGAGGGGCGGCAGGCCGAGGCCGGGCGGCGGCTCCCTGCCGGGTGGCGGCTCTGAGCCGGGCGGCGGCTCGTCCTCGGGCCGCCGGTCGTTGCTGGGCGCGAACCAGTCGCGTTCGTCGTTCGTGCTCATGCGGCGATCACTTCTTAGCGGTCGAGTAGACGTCCTGCGGCGCGGCCGCGAGCTTGCCCGCCGCCGCCTCGTCCAGGCCGAGGTCGACCTCGACCTCCGGTTGATACGACTCCACCAGCACCGACGGCGGCAGGCCGAACACGACCCGCGCCCCGGGCAGCGCCGACGGCGGCACCTCGAAGTAGAACCGGCCGCTGACCCAGATGTCCGGCTGCACCCATGTCGTCGACATCGTCACCCCGGTGTCGACCCGGTCGGTGGCGTCGAACTTCTTGCCGTCGGCCGTCAGCAACACCGGCTGGCCCAGGTGGTACGGCTTGAGGCTGGACTTGGCGGAGACGCTCACGATGAGGAAGAGCTGGTCGGTCCCGATCGTCTGGGAGCCGTCCTGGATCGACCTGGCGGCGGTGAACGCGTCGAGCCGCACGGTGAAGCGCTTGGCGTCCACGATCTCGCCCTTGGCGCCGGCGTAGGTCAGCGGGGCGCTGCGCTGCTCGTCGGTCAGCCGCAGGGCCTGCACGCCGATGGCGGCGGCCACCAGGAGCAGCCCGGCCACGACGCCGAGCAGCCGCGTTCCGCCCCCGCCCCCGCGCCGGCCGGCCCGCCGGTCGCGACGGGTCCCTGGAACGACGGAGGTCCGCGGCTCGGTGGCGGTCACGACGCCTCCCCCTTCTTGACCTGCAGCGTCACGCGCGCCTTGACCTCGGGCAGGAACGAGCGCTCGCCCGCTTCCTCGGCGATCATCTGCCAACGCGGGATCTTGCTGCCGAAGTCGGGGCGCTCCTCGAAGGTGGCCACGTCGAAGCTGACCTTGTCCGGTGGCTGCTGGTCGTCTTTCAGCAGGTAGCGCAGCACGACCTGGCTGGTCACCCCGGGATGCAACTGACGGCTCTCGCCGCCCTTGACGCGGGCGAAGGCGAACGGGCCCGCGTCCTTGCCGAACGCCGGCGTGATCCGGACCAGCGAGGAGGCGAAGGAGGTGGACACGTACGCCTGCTCAGGCTTCTCGGCGGGCAGGCCGACCGACAGGGTCTCGTCGCCCTTGTTGGTCACCTCGAAGATCAGCTCCACGAACCGCTTGTCCTCTTCGAACTGGGACGAGCCCCGATCCACCGTCACCCGCGACTCGACGAACTTGGTGGAGTACAGGCCCTGGTCGATCACCGCGCCCTGGCTGAGCGGGTCCGGTGGGACGGTGGCCTCGTTCAATCCGCCCAGGAGCGCGGTGATGCCGACGGCCGTGATCGCCACGAGGGCCACCACGGGCACCGCAACCGGGCGTCGGGGCCTGTTCTCGCTGCCGCCGGTGGGTTCCGTCATGGGTAAGGATGGTAATAGGTCTCGCTTGTCCCATCTGCCGCAATGCTCTCATCGGACTGGTGGAATTGCCGAGAACCCTGCCGCTACGGGGGTTGAAGCTCATACGCTGTCACGGAGCGGAAAGGGCTGGCCCCTACTCCTCACGACATATCGGCGGCCGGAGGGTCACGTGACGGACGTGCATCCCGAGCATGCCCAGCTGCAGGCGGACCGCATCTACCTGGGCTGGCAGTACATCCTGCTGCATCCCGACCCCGGCCCGCCACCCCGGCGTCCGTCGCCCGCCGAGGAGCCGGAGCCCGCCGCCGCGCCCGATCCCGCCGAGCTGGCGCTCCTGCGCCGCGAGCGGCTGCAGGAGGACATGCTCAACCGGCCGGTCCGGCACGTGCGGCTGTTCATGCTGGTGCTCAGCGTGCTGCTCGTGGCCGCGGCCGTCGTGGGCTACCTCGACTGGTCCTTCGCCATCCTCGGCGTGGTCGCCACCGGCGGCGTGGCCGGCGTCTGCAGTTACGCGCTGCTGCAGGGGGACCGGGCGGTCAAATACCGCGTGCTGGAGCAGCGGGCCAGGAACGAGCGACGGCGTCAGGAACGTGACAAGGAGTTGTTCCGCGCCCAGGAGGAGCACGCCCAGAGCTACCGGGACTGGCAGGAGTCCAAGGACCGGCACGACAAGCAGCTCTCCTGGTACGCGGTCGCCGTACCCGACGAACTCGACCGGATCGACGTGGCGGGCGGCACGTTACCGGGGTGGTCGGCGCTGATCACGTTGCTGGGGGCGACGCGGCTCTACAGCGGCGGCCACCTGACCGTGCTCGACCTGTCGGAGGGCGCGATCGCCAAGGACCTGATCGAGCTGGCCCGCAAGGGCGGCGACGATCCGCTGGTCTGGGTGCTCCCCGTCGACCTGCCCAAGCTCGACCTGGGCGCCACGCTCAAGCCTGAGGCGTTCGCCGACGTGCTGGCGCACGTGGTGAGCGTGAGCGAGGAGAACCGCACCACGCGCGACCTCAGCTTCGACAACGCGATCCTGGAGCGGGTGCTGGAGGTGCTCGGCGAGAACGCCACCATCAGCCAGGTCACGGCCGCGCTGCGGGCGCTGGCGCAGGTGGGGGATCCGCGCGACGACCTGAAGTTCGGGCTCATCACCGCCACGCAACTGGAGCGCATCGGCACGCTGTTCGGGCGCGGGGTGAGCGACCGGGTGGTGATCGAGCGGGCCTGGGCGCTTGAGTCCCAGCTCCGCAAGCTGGAGACGCTCGGCACGGAGGCCGTGCGCCTGCCGCCCGCCAGGCTCAGGGTGGTGAGCATGGACCGGCAGGCGGGCGTGTTCGGCAACCGGGTGCTCGGCACGTACGTGGCCACCGCGCTCACCCACATCCTGCGCCAGTCGCCGGCCTCGGACCGGCCCTGGTACCACACGATCATCGTGGCGGGCGCGGACAAGCTCAGGGGCGACGTCCTGGACCGGCTGATGGACGCCTGCGAGACCTCCCGCACCGGGCTCGTCCTCACCTACCGCTCGCTCACCCCCACCGTGCGGGAGCGGCTCGGCCGCGGGCACGCGGCGGTGGCGTTCATGCGGCTGGGCAACGCCGAGGACGCCAGGGTCGCCAGCGAGCACGTCGGGACCGAGCACCGGCTGGAGCTGGCCCAGCTCACCGAGACGATCAGCGACTCGCTGCCGGGGCTCGACGGCGGCTACACCTCGACCATCTCGCAGATGGACGAGGTCAGGGAGGACCGGGAGGAGACCCGTGCCGATCTGGTGGGGGACATCACCGAGTCCACCGAGTGGGGCAGGACGGCCGACAAGATCTCGGAGAGGGAGCGGGTGCTGCAGCGCTCGCGGGAGTTCCTGGTGGAGCCGCACCAGCTCCAGCAGCTCCCGACGACCTCCGTGATCGTCACGGACGCCACGGCCCAGGGCCGGCGCGTGCGCCTCGCCGACGCCAACCCGGCCATCCTGACCTTCCCCAAGACCACGCTCGGCGAGCTGGAGGAGGTGCGTGAGGCCGTGCTCGCGCTCGAACCGCAGACTCAGGACGGCGACGGGGAGCCGCCGCCGAACCTCGGGCCACCACCGCCACGCCTGGACTGGCGCAAGGGCAGGCAATGACATGGTCAATGTCAAGGTGACGAGCTGACGGTTGCCGGAATTTAGCAAAGAACCGTCCGTGGGGGAATGATATGCAGCCGAGTGTCTCGCTGAGTGGGCCCTGGTATCGAATCCAGTCGATCGCAGCACCCTCGCGAAGCTCGTCAGCGGAATGGGACTTCGTCACCGTGCTGCCGGCGGTGTTGTCGGCGGCCCAGCGCGACCGGCCGTTCGTCATCGGCTGGTTGTCGCGGGGCTCAGGAGCCCCGCTCGAACTCATCACCAACGCGGGCCCGCTGTCGCCGCCGCGTCAGCCCCGCCGGGCCACCGGCGGGCCGCCCGATCAGCCGAGCGGGCCGCAGCCGCTGCTGTTCCCCGGCGGGGCGCGCGGGGTCGAGCTCGACGACGAATACCTGGCAGACCTGGCCGACCTGGTGTGGACGCCGTGCCCCGGCCGCCAGGCGCCGCCGCTCGGGAGCAGGGGCCGCGAATACTCCGACCTCGATCCGGAGGAGCTGAAGCGGCCCACGCTGTTCGAGGCCACGCTGGTGACGCTCATGTCGCGGCCGTTCGCGTGGCTGGTGGTGGCCGAGCCGACCGACCTGCTCGACGCCGAGGTGGCGCACCTGCGTACCCAGCTCAACGTGCTGCGCCAGTACGGCGACGCCTCCGAGCGCTCCCGCTTCGACGCCGAGCGGGCCGAGCGCCGCATGCAGGAGCTGGACGCCTTCCGCGAGGCGGGGCTGTGGAACGTGCGCGTGCTGGCCGGCGGCGCCACCGCCGAGGAGCTGCGGCAGATCGCGCCCGTGCTCGTCGGGTCCGTCGAGATGAGCCACCACCCCTACCGGCTGCGCAGCTCCCACGGCGCGGTCTACGCGTTGTCGGAGGCCCTGGCGATCACCATGCAGGACCCGGCGGACGGCGCGGCGGCCCCCTTCGCCGCCACCGCGGGGGCGATGGCCGCGCTGGCGGGGCTGCCCAGGCGGGAGGTGCCGGGCGTGCGCGTGCTGGAGTCGGGCTACTTCGACGTGACCTCGGAGGCCGACGGCGGTGAGCTGGAGCTGGGGGAGATCCTCGACGGGCAGGACCGGGCGGTCGGCTCCTTCCGGGTGCCGCTGGCCACGCTGAACCGGCACGCGTTCGTCACGGGCGCGACCGGCTCCGGCAAGTCCCAGACGGTCCGGCACCTGCTGGAGCAGCTCAGCAAGGCGCGCATCCCGTGGCTGGCCATCGAGCCCGCCAAGTCCGAGTACGCCGCCATGGCCGGCCGCGTGGACGAGCCCGTCACGGTGATCAACCCGTCCGCGCCGGACGGCGTGCCGTTCAGCATCAACCCGCTGGAGCCCGAGCCCGGCTATCCGGTCCAGGCCCACATCGACATGGTGCGGGCGCTGTTCATGGCGGCCTTCGACGCCGAGGAGCCGTTCCCGCAGATCATGTCGCTGGCCCTGCAGCGCGTCTACGAGGCCACCGGCTGGGACGTCGTCACCGGCGGCGCCGTCCCCGGCTCGAACGTCCAGCCCAGCATCCCCACCCTCGAACAACTCCAGCAGCACGCCATGGACGTCATCAAGGAGATCGGCTACGGCCGCGAGGTGCAGGCCGACGTCGAGGGCTTCATCTCGCTGCGGCTGCGGTCGTTGCGGGTCGGCTCGGCCGGGCGCTTCTTCGAGGGCGGCCATCCCGCCGACATCGGCGGCCTGCTGGAGCGCGACGTCGTGCTGGCCATCGAGGACGTGGCCAACGACGAGGACAAGGCGTTCCTCATGGGCACCCTGATCATCCGCATCGTGGAGCACCTGCGCATGCGGGCCAGGAAGGAGAAGACCCACGAGCTGCGCCACGTCATCGTGATCGAGGAGGCGCACCGGCTGCTGCGCGACCGCGGCCACGGGCGGGCCTCCACGCACGCCGTGGAGCTGCTGGCGGGCCTGCTCGCGGAGATCAGGGCGTACGGCGAGGGCATCGTGGTGGCCGAGCAGATCCCGACCAAGCTCGTCTCCGACGTCGTCAAGAACACCGCGCTGAAGGTCGTGCACCGGCTGCCCGCCGAGGACGACAGGAAGCTGGTCGGCGCGGCCATGAACCTGAGCGACGAGCAGTCCCGCCACGTCGTGTCCCTGCAGCCGGGCTGCGCCGCGGTGTTCGCCGACGGGATGGACCGGCCGCTGCGCGTCCGCGTGCCGCTCGGCGAGTCCAGGGAGAAGGTGCTGCCGGGCCCGCCCCCGCCCATCCGGGGGCGCAGGTCGGCGGCGTGCGGCGCGGCCTGCCGCTCCGGGCTGGCGTGCACGCTGGTGGAGCTGCGTGAGGCCGACGTGCTCGCCGACTCGCCGGACTGGGCGTGGTTGCGCATCTGGTGCGACACCGTGGTGCTCGCCTTCGTCAGCAACCGGCCGCTGCCCGGCGTGCCGCGCGCCCTGTCGGCGGCCTGGGCCGACCTTCCGGCGCGCCGCCGGGAGTGCCTGCTCGCCACCCTCGTCGAACGCTCGGTCCAGCGGCGCGCCTGGTCGCTGCGGAGCTGGTTCGACCCGTCGCTGCTCACGGAGAAGGCGGCGGAGACCGCCACCCGGCTGCTGGGGGGCCTCGAAGGGGGCGGGGAGCGGCGGGGGGCGTCGTGGGTCATCCCGCAGGTGCGCTGGCTGCACGAGGTGGACCGGCTCTTCCCGTACGGCCAGCCCGTCCCCAACCTGCGCAGCCCCGCCCCGCCCATGGAGTACGCCCTGTTCCGCCAGGCGAGCAACGGCAACGGATCGGCCGACTACGTCCACACCGAGCTGCTCGGCCACCGGGCCAAGGCGCTGCGCCACCATCCCCTGTCCATGGAGGTGGACCACAACAGGGCGCTGGCCTGGCGGGTGATCCTCGGGGACGACGAGAACGAGGCCGTGCAGCGGGACGTCACCACCGTCGCGATCGGGATCGAGGTCACGGCCAGGGTCCGGCACGTCGCGCAGACGATGGGGGCCGCGTGGCTGGAGGGGGTGTTGTCGTGGCCCCGGCGGTTCGTGTTGCCGTTCGACCACGGGGGCGCGCCCGAGCTCGCCTTCGCCGAGTCGCCGGGCGCGCCGCTCTGACCGAGTCGGCGGCTTCGGCGAGCCGGCGAGCTCGCCGGTCTGATCGCGATGGCAGCGTGTTTTCGGGTGGATCTCCAGACTATGCGCCAACGGCGACTAGGATCCATGCACATGACCCAGCTTCCTCTGCGGGCGCAGCTCGCCAGCGCCCTGGGCCGCAGCGCCGCCACGCTGTCCCGGATGACCGGGCGCGGCGACGGCTCGGTGATCGGCGGGCGGGTCGGCCTGCTGCTTGAGCCCGACCTCCTGCGCAAGCTGGCCCGCGACCGCAAGCTGGCCCTGGTCAGCGCCACCAACGGCAAGACCACCACGACCAGGCTGATCACCTCGGCGCTGCTTGAGCTCGGCGATGTCGCCACCAACGCGTTCGGAGCCAACATGCCGGCCGGGCATGTGTCGGCGCTCTCCCAGTCCAAGACCGCCCCCTACGGCGTGCTGGAGGTGGACGAGAAATACCTGCCGGAGGTGCTCGACACGACCGGCGCGAGCGTCGTCTGCCTGATGAACCTCAGCCGCGACCAGATGGACCGCGCCGCCGAGATCTGGTTGCTGGCGCAGAAATGGCGCAGGGCCCTGTCCGGCAAGCCCACCCATGTCATCGCCAACTGCGACGACCCGCTCGTCACCTGGGGCGCCTCCACGGCCGCCAAGGTCACCTGGGTCTCCGGCGGGCAGCGGTGGAAGGAAGACTCCTGGTGCTGCCCCGAGTGCGGCGGCCCGCTCGACCGGAAGGACGCCGACTGGGCGTGCCGCGAGTGCACCTTCCACCGGCCCGAGCCGCAGTGGGCCATCGACGACGAGATGGCGGTCGACCCGCGCGGGCAGCGCTGGCGGCTCGACATCCAGCTTCCCGGCCTGGCCAACCGCTCCAACGCGGTGATGGCGCTGGCGGTGGCCGAGACGTTCGGGCTGCCGGTGGAGCGGGCGCTGCCCCGGCTGCGTGAGGTCACCTCGGTGGCGGGCCGCTACACCACCGTCGAGCGCGACGGGCGGCACGCGCGGCTGCTGCTGGCGAAGAACCCGGCCGGCTGGCTGGAGGCGTTCGACGTGTCCGATCCGCGGCTCCCGATCATCCTCTCGGTCAACGCGCAGGGCCCCGACGGCCGCGACACCTCCTGGCTCTGGGACGTCGACTACCGCATCCTGCGCGGTCGTCCCGTCTTCGTGACCGGCGACCGCCGCCTCGACCTGGCGCTCCGGCTCGACGTGGCCGACGTGCCGTTCACGCTGTGCAGCTCGTTCCCGGAGGCGCTGGCCATGCAGCCGCCCGGCCGGGTGGACGTGATCGCCAACTACACCGCCTTCCAGCGGATCCGATCGGAGTTCGGCCGTGCCGTCTGACAGCGCTCTTCGCATCGTCTGGATCTACCCTGACCTGCTGAGCACGTACGGCGACCAGGGCAACGTGCTGGTTCTGGAGCAGCGGGCGCAGCGCAGGGGCATCGCGACCGAGACGGTCCACGTCCGCTCGTCCGACCCCGTGCCGGAGACGGGCGACATCTACCTCATCGGCGGGGGCGAGGACCGGCCCCAGATTCTGGCCGCCGAGCGCCTGCGCAGGGACGGCGGCCTGCACAACGCCGTCGCCAGGGGCGCCGCCCTGCTGGCGGTGTGCGCCGGCTACCAGATCATGGGCTCCACGTTCGGCGGCGAGGAGGGCCAGCCGGTGGACGGCATCGGGCTGCTCGACATCGCCAGCTCGCGCGGCCCCGCGCGCGCGGTGGGCGAGCTGGCGGCCGAGGTGGACGCGGCGCTCAACCTGCCCATGCTGACCGGCTTCGAGAACCACATGGGCGTCACCCACCTGGGGCCCGGCGTCCGGCCGCTGTCCAAGACGGTCGTGGGCGTGGGCAATGGCGACGGGTTCGAGGGCTGCTACACGGGTCACGTCGTCGGCACCTACCTGCACGGTCCCGCGCTGGCGCGCAACCCGGCGCTGGCGGACCTGCTGCTGTCGTGGCGGGCGGGCGACCTGCTGCCGCTCGACGACTCCCGTTACGAGGCGCTGCGCCAGGAACGCCTGACGGCGGTGCTGCCTTCGTGATCCGGCTGGTCCTGATAAACCGCTAAAGCCACCAAACTGGGGTAGAACGTCCGCCGTGGGATCTACCGTCACCGTTCCCCAGACGCGCACGATGGACGGCGACGAGCTGTCCGCCGACGACGCGTGGGCGACGCTTCGCAAGTACGGCGGCTGGCATTTCGCGCGTGACTCACTGATCAGGTTCCGGTACGGCGACGGCATGAGTCACTCGCGGGCGCTGGCCTTCCAGCTCTGCCTGGCCATCATCCCCGGCGCCATCGCGCTGGTCGGGCTGAGCGCGGTCACCGACCAGGAGCAGCTCGGCCGGGTGCTGGAGCTCACGCTGAGCGGCCTGGCGCCCGGCGGCGGCGCGAAGGCCGTCAGGGAGGCGCTGGAGGGCGGGAACCGTACCCAGGACAAGCTCGCCCTCTGGCTCGGCCTGGCGACCACGCTGGCGGCGCTGACGACGGCGATGGCGCAGTTCGAGCGGGGCTCGAACCGGATCTACGGCGTTGAGCGGGACAGGCCCTTCCACCGCAAGTACGCCAGGGCGGCCGTGCTCGCGCTGACCTCCGGCGTCTTCATGATCACCGGCTTCACGGTCCTGGTCGGGGGCGGCGCGCTCGGCGAGGCGATGGCCGAGGTCTTCAAGTGGGGAGAGGGCGCGCGCCGGGCCTTCGCGTTCGCCCGCTGGCCGCTCGGCTTCCTGCTGGCCCTGATCTCCACCGTGGCGCTCTTCCGGGCCTCGCCCCGGCGCCGGCAGCCCGGCCACACCTGGATGGCCGTCGGGGCGCTCGTGGCGCTGGGCTTATGGACCCTGTTCACGCTGGCGCTGGCGCTGTACACCGAGCTCAACGGCACGTTCGGCGACACGTACGGGCCGTTGACGGCGGTCATGGCGCTGCTGTTGTGGTCGTTCCTGAGCTCGATCGCGCTCTTTCTCGGGATGGCGTTCGCGGCGCAGCTCGAAGCCTGCCGGGCGGGGTGCGCCGGGCCCGCGCACCCGGACCCGGGGCCCTCGGCCGAGGAGGAGCGTGAGCCGCTGGTGGGCGCGGTCGGGTCCGCGGTGATCGCGACCGCCAAAGGACTGCTGAGCCGGGTCGTGGCGGCCAGGTCGCGGCGCCCTGGTCAGTAGACGAGGGCGGGTCGCGGCGGCCTGGTCAGTAGACCAGGGCCTGGGCGCCCTCGCTGACCGCCTCTTCGACGAACGCCGGAGCGCCCGCGATGCGGACACCGTCGATGAGATCGTCGACCGTGATGTTCCTGCGGGCCGCGCACTGCGTGCACAGCGTCACCCGCCCGGCCGCCAGCACCGCTTCGAGCAGGTCGGGCAGCGGTGCGGCGTGCGGCAGGCTGAACTCCTTGGCCCGGCCCGGCAGCGCGAACCACGACGCCTCGCCGGTGAGCCACAAAGAGACGGGTACGCCGCTCGCGAGAGCCGCGGCCGCGACCGTGAACGCCTGGTTGCACCGCTCGGGGGCGTCGGCCCCGGCGGTCACCTTGATCACCAGTGATCGTGCCATGACCGTCACCCTAACGCCCGCCGGCCGCCGGACGAAGGAGGAGCAGGCCGATCGGGGCCGAGCGGGCGCGCGCCACCCGTCGTGATCAGGCAGGTGCCACCGGAGATCTGCTGCCGGGTGCGGGCGAGCGAGAACGCGGAGGACTAGGCTTGGGGAACATGGAAGAACCTGAGGTGCACCCCGATCTGGAGCCGATCGCGTTCCTGCTCGGCCGGTGGGAGGGCGCCGGTGTGGGCGGCTACCCGACGATCGAGAGCTTCAACTTCGGGCAGGAGATCGAGTTCGGGCACAACGGCAAGCCGTTCCTGACCTACGTGAGCCGCACCTGGCTGCTCGACGAGGCGGGCAACCGGGTCAGGCCGCTGGCCACCGAGTCGGGATACTGGCGGCCGCAGCCGGACCGGCAGATCGAGGTGACGATGGCGCACCCGACCGGGATCGTCGAGATCTACCTCGGCGAGGTCGTCTTCCACAAGATCGAGTTGCGGACGGACGTCGTCGCGCGCACCGCATCGGCGAAGGAATACACCGCCGGCCACCGGCTGTACGGACTGGTCAACGGCAATCTCATGTGGGCCTACGAGATGGCGGCCGTGGGCCATCCGCTGACCGACCATATGTCGGCGGAGCTGAAGAAGGTAGCTTGAGCCGACATGAGCACGCCTTTCTCCGCTGACGCCGTCGAGGCGATCAAGCGCCACATGAACGACGACCACACGGACGACGCCCTGATCATCGTCCGGGCGTTCGGGGGGCGGCCCGAGGCCGCGTCCGCGGTGACTAGCGACGTCGACGCGGAGGCGATCGAGTTCACGGTGGACGGAGGGGAGCGGGTGCGGGTGCCGTGGGGCGAGCCGATCACCGAGCGCGCCCAGGTCCGTAAGGCCGTGGTGCGGCTCTATCGCGACGCGTGCGACAAGCTGGGCATCGCCGCCCGCGGCGAGCACTGAGGCACCTGCGGCGAGGACAGAGGCACGCGCGGCGAGCACTGAGGCGCCGCTGAAAATAAAAGAGGGCCCCAGGCAACACTCCACCTGCTTCGCAGGTGGGCCGGATGGACCAAAGCCGGGAGTGATCTCCCGACCTCCGGCTGCCAGGGGCCCCGGTGGTTGCCTCGGTTTCGCTGAACGTCACGAGACAACAGTCCGCGTCGTCAGCGGACAACCACCTCGCTAGCCCGACTATGACTAACCATTATTCGGACCACCTCCTTTCGGCGTACTCAGAAGCTATGCGCTTCCCCGCGAAACGGGCAAGTGAATATCACCGGGTCGTAGACTCGGGGCATGACCGAGACGCAATGGCACGAGGAACTCCGTGCGAAGGGCTACCGGGTCACCCCCCAGCGCCAGCTCGTTCTCGAGGCGGTCAAGGATCTGGAGCACGCGACACCCGAGGAGATCTGCGTCAAAGTCCGCCAGACGGCTCGCGGGGTCAACATCTCGACCGTCTACCGCACGCTGGAGCTGCTGGAAGAGCTCGGCATGGTCACCCACACCCATCTCGGACACGGGGCTCCGACCTATCACCTGGCCGCTGAGGCCGATCACGTGCATCTGGTGTGCAGGGGGTGCGACGAGGTGTTCGAGGTGCGGCCGGAGCTGGCCGAAGGGCTGGTCAAGGGGCTGGACCAGGAGATGGGGTTCGCCGCCGACGTGGCCCACCTGACGGTGTTCGGCCGCTGCCGCAACTGCCGGTAGCCGGGTCCACGACCGCCCGCGCGCGTCCGGGAGGTGGCGGTGGGCGTTCGGGGGTCCGCGGTGAGCGTTGTCGGGGCCGGTGGTGGGCGGGGGAGCTCGCGGTGGCGACTGGCTATAGCCTGGAGGACATGCGTAGCCCTCTGCTCGATCTCCCCGGCGCCGTCGCGGCCGACGGGCCGGATTCCGACGTAGCCGCGCACTACGGTGACCTGTTCGCCGAGCAGCGCGCGCTGGCCAAGGGCGAGGCGGTCGTCGACCGCAGCAACCGCGAGGTGATCCGCATCTCCGGCGCCGACCGGCTGAAGTGGCTCAACGACCTGACGTCACAGAAGCTCGACACCCTCAAACCCGGTGAGTGGACGCAGACGCTCGACCTCGACCTGCAGGGTCGCGTGCTGCACCACCTGACGCTGGTCGACGACGGCGAGACCGTGCTGGCCCACGTCGAGCCGGGCACCGGGCAGAGCCTGGTCGACTATCTCGACCGGATGCGGTTCATGTTGCGCGTGGAGGTGTCGCGGGCCGACGACCTGGCCGTGCTCTCCACGGCCACGGAGGACCTCCTGGTGCCGCGCGCGGAGCTGTCCGATCATCTGGGCAGGCCGCTGGCGGGGCTGTGGGCGTACGAGGCGCTCAGGATCGAGGCGCACCGGCCGCGGCTGGGGTTCGAGACCGACCACAAGACGATTCCGCACGAGGTGGGCTGGATCGGTGCGGCCGTGCATCTGAGCAAGGGCTGCTACCGAGGCCAGGAGACGGTGGCCCGGGTGCACAACCTGGGGCATCCGCCGCGCCGGCTGGTGTTCCTGCATCTCGACGGGAGCGTCGACACGCTGCCGGCGCACGGGGCTCCGGTGATCTTCGAGAGCCAGGAGATCGGTGTGATCGGCTCGGCCGCCCGGCATCACGAGCTCGGCCCGATCGCGCTGGCGGTGGTCAAGCGTACGGTGCCGGTGGACGCGTCGTTGCTGGCCGGTGGGGTGGCCGCGGCTCAGGAGGTCGTGGTGCCGCCGGACGCTGGCCGCAACGTCTCCATCGACCCGAGCCTCCGCCGCCGCATCCGCTAGACGCTCGGACACGAGCCCCCGGGCGGCGCGACCGTCCGGGTGGCAAAGGTCCGGGGTCGGGGCCGTCAGAGGTCCAGGGTCAGGGTGATGGGGCCGTCGTTGACGAGGGACACCTTCATGTCAGCGCCGAAGACGCCCGTCTCCACATGTGCCCCGAGCCCGCGCAGCTCCGCCACCACCGCCGCCACCAGCGGCTCCGCGACCGGCCCTGGAGCCGCCGCCTGCCACGTGGGCCGGCGGCCCTTGCGCGCGTCGCCGTACAGGGTGAACTGGCTGATCACCAGGAGCGGGGCGGACACGTCCGAGCAGGACTTCTCCCCGTGCAGGATCCGCAGGCCCCACAACTTGGCGGCGAGCTTGGCCGCCTCGGCGCGCGTGTCCGTGTGCGTCACGCCCACCAGGACGAGCAGTCCCGGCTCGGCGATCGCCCCGACCGTCCGCCCTTCGACCTCTACCGAGGCCGAGCTCACTCGCTGCACCACCGCTCGCATGGGATCCCATTCTGGACCAGAAAAAACCCTTCGTAGACTCGTCCCGAAAGGGGAACGCTAAATGTCGTTGATTGTGGAAGTTGTCCGGTCCGGGTTCGTGGAGTCCACGCATCAGGCTCGCATGCTGACGGTGGACGCGGAAGGGCGCCCGGTCGAGGCGAAGGGCGCGGTGCACGTGCCCGCGTCGCCACGGTCGTCGATGAAGCCGCTCCAGGCGCTGGGCATGCTCCGCGCCGGGCTGCGGCTGGAGGGCGAGCTGCTGGCGCTCTCCTGCGCCTCCCACTCGGGCGAGCCGTTCCACGTGGACGGCGTACGGAAGATCCTCGCGGGCGCGGGGCTGGAGGAGTCGGCGCTGCGGTGCCCGGAGGACTACCCGTTCGACCGGGCGGTCTCCGAGCGCGGGCGCGTCTGGATGAACTGCTCGGGCAAACACGCCGCCATGCTGGCCACCTGCGCGCTGAACGACTGGCCGCTGACCACCTACCTGGAGCCGGCGCATCCGCTCCAGCGGGCGATCCGCCAGACGGTGGAGGATCTGACGGGGGAGCGGGTGGCGGCCTCCGGTGTGGACGGGTGCGGGGCGCCGCTGTTCTTCGTGTCGATGCTGGGGGTCACCAAGGGCTTCAGGGCGTTCCCGCTCTCGTCCGAGGACTCCTTCGAACGCAAGATCTTCGACGCCATGCGTGCCTACCCCGAGTGGACCTCGGGCACCGAGCGGGCCGAGGCGAAGCTCATGCGCGCGCTGCCGGGGCTGATGCTGAAGGCGGGGGCCGAGGGGTTCGACGCGTTCGTGTTCGAGGACGGGCGCGCCGGGACGATCAAGATCGAGGACGGTTCCACGCGGGCCCGCGTGCCCGTGACCGTGGCGGCCCTGCGCTCGCTCGGCCTGGACGCGCCCGAGCTGGCCGAGCTGGCCGCGCCGCAGGTGCTCGGCGGCGGCCGGCCCGTGGGCGAGCTGCGGATCCGCTGAAAAACCGCGGATCCGCTGGTGGTCCAGCGGGTCCGCTAGAGGGCGCGGAACTGGCGGGTGGCGGAGATGGCGCCCGAGGTCGTCGTGGTGAACGTGCGCATCGACCCGGCGAACTTGGACAGATCCCACTCGGCGGGCCCGTGGTACCAGTACAGGTTGTCCGACGGGTGGCCGTTGCCGGTGACCGAGGCCACCACCCGTGACCAGTGCTCCACACCGTCGAAGATCACCGCGTAGGGCAGGTAGCGGGAGAACAGCTCCACCCGGTGCTGTTCGGGCACCTCGCCCAGCTCCCCGGAGAACAGGTACTGGCGGAAGCCCATGGTGTGCGCCAGTGCCGCCGAGCCCTTGGCGGTCTTGGCCGGCATGTACTGGCCGCCGATGGCCAGTGCGCCGCCCGCGATGACGACGGCCAGCCCCAGCAGCCCGTACGTGGTGAACCAGGCCAGCGCCACCGTGGCCAGCAGCCCGGCGACGATCAGCAGCACGCCGATGGTCGTCCACCTGGTGCGCTCGGTGTCGGGGCGGCGGGCGAACCAGCCCTGCTTGACGACGTCGGCGTACAGGGCGTCGCGGACCTTGCCCAGGTGGGCCGCGAACGAGCCGGAGAGCTGAGACAGCAGCACCGCGTCCCGGCCGTCGAAGATGGCGTCGTACAGGGCGCGCTCGTACGGCAGGAGCGTGGTGGGAGGTGCGGCCGGCAGCCTGACCAGCATCCAGTCGGGCGCGTCGTACGTCTGGCGGGACTGCTCGTCGATCCGCAGGTAACCGCGGACCGCGAGGTCCACGATCGTGGCCGTCACGTCGACCACGTCGGCCTGCTCGTCCACCAGCGTGCCGATCTGGCCGGGCCGCACCCCGTCGGGCGGGGAGAAGTGGCCGTTCTGGACCGGATCGACCGAGCCCTGCTCGTGCCCGGCGACCCTGGCGTCGCGGCCTCGCGTCCAGTAGATCAGGGCGAGGCCGCCGAGCAGCAGCAACAGCAGGCCGGCCAAGGCGCCGCCGGTGAGGGTGTCGAGGGTGAAGGCGGCGGCCAGGGAGAACCGCTTCTCCAGGATGGGGGCGCCCTG
This sequence comes from Nonomuraea sp. NPDC002799, assembly GCF_053592075.1. NCBI lineage: Bacteria > Bacillati > Actinomycetota > Actinomycetes > Streptosporangiales > Streptosporangiaceae > Nonomuraea > Nonomuraea sp. NPDC002799. The sequence continues at coordinate 112,824 of NZ_JBSFVA010000020.1, read as the reverse complement.
GCTGGTGCCCTTGGGGTAGCCGACGACCACCGTCAGAGCCTGGCCGGGCGCGATGTTCTCCTGCTCGAAGTCGGCCCGGGTGGCCGAGTGGTCCATGGAGGCCGAGGTGCAGCCGATGGCCGAGGTCAGCTCCCCGGCGAAGCAGGAGAGGTTCTGTACCTGCCCGGGGCTGTCCACCTGGACCGTGGCCTTGGCGACCGGCTGGTTCCAGCCGTTCACCGCGAACCAGCGCAGCTCCTGGACACCGCCCGAGGTGGTCACCGCTCCCTTGACGTCGTACTCGACGGTCCCGCCCGTCGTCGTGAGCACGTCGCCCGCGAGGGTGCCGCCCTTGACGTTCGAGATCTGGTAGACGCGGTCGTTGCCGTCGTCGTACCGCGTCCTGGTGATGAACGTGCGCTGCAGCTTCCCCGACGCCCCGGTGATCTTCTCCACCACGTGCAGGGTGCCGTTCTCGCCCAGGGTCATCGTCACCTCGTCCGTGAACCCTGCCGCCGCTGCCACGGCGGGGGCGGTGGTCAACGTCAGAGCGGTGGCGGCCAGGACGGCCAGCGTGAGTCTGAAACCCATCATGGCGGCAAATCGTAGCGGGTCGGACTTCTCAGTCGAGCGTGATGCCGTCGGCAGCCAGCCGAACGCTTTCGGGCGCCGCGCCCCCGCCCGGGTTCTCCAGGGCCAGCGCCTGGTTCTGAGCGACGAACGGGCGCATGCGCTCCTCGTACCGCTCGAACGCCCCGTCCGTGCCGAGCTCCCGAGCCAGCACGTACGCCCCCACGACCGCCAGGCTCGTGCCCTGCCCCGACAGCGGCGAGGCGCAATAACCGGCGTCGCCCACCAGCGTGACCCGCCCCTTCGACCAGCTCGGCATCTTGACCTGCGCCATCGAGTCGAAGTAGAAGTCGTCGGCCTTCCACATGGCCTCCAGCAGCCTGGGACCCTCGTAGACCCCGCCGCAGTGCTCCTGGATCAGCGCCTTCTGCTGCTCGGCGTCGCGGTGGTCGTACACGATCGGGTCCGACTGGAAGCCCAGGTTGACCCGCATCACGCCGGTGTCCCGGTCGCTGAAGATGCCGCCGCCCGCCTCGCCCTCCTGGAACCAGGTCTGCCAGTGGTCGAGGCCGAGGAAGTTGTCGGCGGTGAAGATGGACACGTAGGTGCCGAGGTGGTGCACGAACTGCGACTCGGGGCCGAAGACCAGGTCGCGCACGTTGGAGTGCAGGCCGTCGGCGCCGATCACGTAGTCGTATCGGCCGCCGCCGCCGCTCTCGAACGTCACCTCCCCATCCTCCGTGAGCGTGGCGATCGAGTCGTCGTAGCGGTATTCGGCTCCGGAGGCGGCGATGAGGACGGTGTTCAGGTCGTCGCGCATGATCTCGACGTCCGGGCTGTCGAACCGGCCGCCGCTGAGCGTGCCCTCGGTGTCGCGCATGAGCTCGTTGCCTTCGCGGTCCACCATGGACATGCCGCGCATGGTCGTCCGCAGCGCCTTGACCTGGTCGAGGAGGCCCATCCTGGCGACGACGGTGACCGCGGCGCCCCTGATGTCGACGGCCTGGCCGCCCTTGCGGGGGCCGGGCGCCCGCTCGACGACCGTCACCTCGTGCCCGTGCCGCCGCAGCCAGTAGGCCAGGACAGGGCCGCCGACGCTTGCCCCCGAGACGAGAACCTTCATGTGTGCGCTCCTTGTGTGGACGTTGTACGCAGAGGTGAATGTACGTCGTACATACAGGCAGGCACAAGGCTATAGTGGGAAGATCTGTACTAGTACAGGAGGCTGGGAGAGTTGGACACGGGACCAGGGGCGCGCATCGCGGCCGACATCAAGCGGCGCATCGCGGACGGCCGGCTGCGGCCTGGTGACCGGGTGCCGTCCACCAGGCAGCTCGCCCGGGACTGGGGCGTCGCCCTGGCCACGGCGGCCAAGGTGCTGACGGGGCTCGCCCGGGAAGGCGTCGTGATCGCGGAGCCCCGCGTGGGCACGATCGTGGCCGAGCCACACGGCAGCAGAGCGGCGCAGGGCACGGGACCGTCCGAGCAGCAAGGCGGTGGCGCGGCGCTGTTTCAGCAGCAGCAGCAGCTTCAGCAGCAGCGGGGCGGCAGGGCGGCGCGGACGCCGGTGCCATCGGAGCGCGAGCTGACCCGCGAGCGCATCGTCCGCGCGGCCGTCGAGATCGCCGATGTCGAAGGGCTCGCCGACCTCACCATGCGCGCCGTCGCCGGCCGGCTCGGCGTGGCGACCATGTCCCTCTACCGCCACGTGGGCGGCAAGGACGACCTGGTCATGCTGATGATCGACGAGGTGATCGACCGGTTCCCGCTGCCGCAGGAGCCCCCGCAGGGCTGGCGGGCCCGGCTGGAGGTGTCGGCGCGCACCCAGTGGGCCGCCTACCGCGCCCACCCGTGGATGGCGCGGGTCACCTCACTGACCCGGCCGTTGCCGTCGCCGAGCCTGCTCAAGCACACGGAGTGGGCTCTGGCGGCGCTCGCGGGCAGCGCGCTCGACGCCACGGGCAAGATGCACGTGCACATCCTGCTCTACAGCTACGTGCAGGGCATCGCGGCCAACATCGAGCTGGAGCAGCGGGCCCGCGCCGCCACCGGGCTCACCGAGGACGAGTGGATGAGCGAGCAGGAGGATCACCTGCGCGCGATCGCCGAGTCCGGCGGCGCGACCGCCTTCATCGGGCTGGTGGACGAGCTGGGCGGCGATTTCGACCTCGACCTGGACCGGCTCTTCGACTTCGGGCTGGCCCCGCTGCTCGACGGGCTGGCAACGGTGATCGAGGGCTAGCCGGTGATCGGGATACGCAGGCGGTGGAAACCCCCGGCCCTTGCTCTCGGCCTTGGCCACCAGGTCCGCTGCGTGGAGTCCGACACCCCCCTACTCAGTCACCGGAGCTGCGGCGCCGCACCAGCGCGTTGCTGATCTGTTGCGCTGCTTCGAGCTCGGGTGCCATCCACGGAAGACCAGTGTCTCCCACCTCTGCCGGCTCGGCGATCGCCTGCGGCAACGGCCGGTCATCCACGTCGGCCTGCCACGTCGTCGGATCTGGCCGCTCGGGGAGGTGTCGGAACCGACCGCTCTGTGCCTGCTCACTCATATTAATCATGACGATCACGACACCCGCGAGGTTCCCCGCCGAATCGAGACCAGCGTTTGCGGCCCGCTAGTCGCAGATCTCGACGCGTACCCGGCGGAAGCCGCGGCCCTTGCTCTCCACCTTCGCCACCCGAAGGCGGCCGATCTGCTTGGTGGAGGCGACGTGCGTTCCGCCGTCCGCCTGGGTGTCCAGACCGGCGATATCCACGATTCGCACATCGGTGACCGTATCCGGGATCAGGTTCGTTGCGGTCCGGATGATGTCCGGAATAGCGAGAGCCTGATCGCGGGGGAGAACCCGCACGTCAATGCGTCGGTCTGCCTGAATCTCCGCATTGCAGGCGTCCTCAACGGCCTGCTTGAAGCCGGGGGGAACCTCGGGCAGGTTGAAGTCCATCCGAGCGATCCCAACGGTCTGCAGTTGGGGAGACATGGATTCGTCCATGTTGCCGCCGGTGACCAGGCAGCCGTAGTCCCTGAACACCACGCCGCACAGCACGTGCAGCCCCGAGTGCGTCCGCATGAGCGCCGAGCGCCGCTCGTCGGCCACCGCCGCCTCGACCACGGTCCCGGCGGGCGGGATGGGGTCACCCTCCACCGGGATCAGGTAGAGGTCGTCGCCCTTGCGTACCCCGGCGATGCGCGTCTCGACACCCTGCCACACCAGAACGCCGTGATCCGCCGGTTGGCCGCCCCCACCTGGATAGAATGCCGACCTGCTCAGCACGATCCCTTCGGGCGTCGCATCCAGCACGACGGCCTCGAAGTCACGCAGGCCCTGGTCCGCAAGCTCCAGCCGCTGCGTGCGCCCGTGGAGGTCGAAGGTCATGTCGGCAGCCTAGCGCCCGAGGTGGTAAGTGCGTGGCCTGAGGCCCTGGTCCCGGATCGCACCGGTCGTGGCGGTGCTGGGACTCATCTCGGGATGTGGCGCGGGCGTCCCGCCGATGCGCGCCTCGGTGGCGCCACGCGTCCCGGTGGCCGGGGCGCCACCGGTGATCATGTTCGTGGGTGACAGCTTCACCGTCGGGTCCGGTCCCGTGCCGCGCCGGCGGTCGTACGCGTCGCTGGCCGCGCGCCTGCTGGGCGGGCGGCCGGTCATCGCCGGCGCGGGCGGCACGGGCTTTCTGAACGAGGGCCGCGTCGGGCGTACGTTCGGGCGCTCGTTCGAGGAGGAGCTGTCCTGGCGGCCGGCTCCCGCGCTGCTGGTCATCTCCGGCGGCCACAACGACCGCCGGTGGAGCGCCGCCCGGGTGGGGCGCGCCGCCGCGAGCCTGCTGCGGCAGGTGCGCGGGCGCTGGCCCGGCACCAGGATCGTCATGGTCGGCCCGATCTGGCTGGGCGCCGCGCCGGAGAAGGCCTTCAGGGTGCGCGACGCGCTGGCCGAGGCGGCCGGAGGGGCGGGTGTGCCCTTCCTCGACCCGCTGCGCAGGCGCTGGCCGCCGGAGGCGCTGCTGCCGGACGGCGTGCATCCCACGTCCGCCGGTCACGAGCGCATCGCCGCCTGGCTGGCCGGCGAGCTGGCCTGATCACCAGGGGCCGTAGGGGCCGCTGTTGCCCCGCCCGCCCATGCCCTTGACGGCCGGCTTGACGTCCACGATGTAGATGGTGGCGGCGATGACGGCCAGGATCGAGAAGAAGCCCAGGCCGATGCCGATGAACTGCACGGTGCCGACGAGCAGGAACGCGTTGAAGTAACTCCACGCGCCCGCGCCGGAGAACAACGTCGCCAGCACGAGGATCACCAGCCACAGCGGCTTCTGGAGCTTGCCCGCCGAGACGAACGAGGCAGTCGGGATCCGGAGCGCGTGCACGAGCGCGTAGATCGACATGCCGAAGATGACGGTGGCGAGCACCAGGAAGAGAAGGTTGAAGACACCGTTGATCAAGTTCATGTTGTTGGCTCCGCCCAAAGGCCGCGATGAGATCCGGCTTCAGCCTAATGGGCACCCCCGACAGGCGGGCACCCCCAAAAGGAAAGGCCCGCCTCCCGATAGGTGAGAGGCGGGCATTCCGGTCAGATCAGGACTGTGCCTTGGTGGTGCGGGTCTTCTTGACCGGCTGAACAGGCTCGGCGACGGCCGGCTCGGCGGCCTCCGAGAGCTCTTCGAGCTCAAGGGCGGCCTCGCCGGTCGCCTGGCTGACGACCCGGCGGCCGCGGGTGGCGAAGTCCTCGTAGACCTCGGTGGCCTTGTGGCCGAGCAGGTCGGCGTAGTCGCGGGCCTTCTCGGGGAACTCCCTGGCGAAACCCTCGGCCTTGTCGGCGTAGGTGCGGGCCCGCTCGGGCAGGTCCTTGGCCAGCTCGGTCCGGCGCGACTGGAGCTTCTGGAGCTGCTCGGGCAGCTCGCGCAGCTTCTCCACGGCGTAGTCGCCGACACCCGCGACGACGTAGAACGGCTTGGAGTCGGTGAGCTTCTTGACCTCGGTGGCGAGCGTCATGGGTTAACCTTCCTTGGTTTCCTGGGTGCCGTTGCCGTTGCTCGAAGGCGCCGCGAAAGGCTCAAGGGCGGCGAGAAACTCCTCGGGCAGCGGTTCGTCGTCCGATGCGGAGTCGCGCTGGGGGCGAGCGTTCTGGGAGGTCTGCTCGTCCTCGGCGTGCCGCTCCTTGCGGAACGACTCATAGATGTCGATCAGCACCTGGCGCTGGCGCTCTGAAAGAAGCGCGTCGGCCCTGATCGCGGTGATCACGTCGCTGGGCGGCTCGCGGTCCTCGATGAGGCCCGCCTGCACGTAGAGCGCCTGTGAGGAGATGCGCAGACCCTTGGCGATCTGGTTGAGGATCTCCGCGCTCGGTTTGCGCAGCCCGCGCTCGATCTGGCTCAGGTAGGGGTTGGACACTCCTGCCGCCGCGGCGAGCTGGCGCAGCGAGATCTTCGCCTGCTGCCGCTGGTCGCGGATGTATTCACCGATCGAGCCGACTTTGGGTAGTGCCATGCCCCTAGTCTGCCGCGCTGTGCTTGCAATTGCAAACGCGGTGATTAACTCCAGCAAGCATCAGAGCTGGATAACCCACAGAAAGGGGGTGGTGGTGAGCAATGTCACAGACAGCGCGATGTAGCCGTAGCGCACCGACGCGGCCAGCTCGGGCCCCGGCTTGAGCAGGCGATCCACCCTGGCCATGACGTTGTGGGCGTGCACGCCCATCATGCCGTGCGGCGTGGGCATGGCGCCGGCCGTGCCGAACCGCAACAACGCCGTGGCGAGCCTGCGTGGCGAGCAGTAGCGGCGGGCACGGTCGTCGGCGGCCATCTCGATGAGCAGCTCCACCTGCGCCTGCGCGTCCGCGGCCACCTTGGACCAGGGCAGCGCCCGGCGCAGCGCGGCGAACGGCAGGAGCACCAGGTCGTGGCGCTCGCGTACGTGCGCGGCCTCGTGCGCGAGCACGGCCGCCATCTCGTCCTCCGACAGCAGCTTGAGCGCGCCCTCGCTGACCACGACCTGCGAACGCAGGCCCGGCACGCAGTAGGCCGCGGCGCTGGGATGGTCGAGCACCCGCACCCCGGGCACGCCCGGGTTTTCGTGGGAGATCAGCGCGAGCAGCATGCGGTGCCGCCGGCGCGCCCGCAGCGCCTGCACCCCCGCCGAGGCCAGCACCACGACCAGCACGGCGAACGCGGTGAGCCCCGCGATCAGCGCCAGCACGTGCAGCGGGTCCCACGCCCGCACGGGGGGCTCGCCGCGGATGAAGGCCACCAGGCCGGGCAGCACGCCCGTCCCGTAGGGCTGGACGGCGTAGGCCAGCATGGCGCCCGTGGTGGCCAGGCCCCAGGCCACGCCGACGGACTGCCAGACGATGATGGCCAGCCGGGGCGCCCGTGAGGTCCACCGGGCGGTGGTGAAACGCCAGGAGCCAAGCGCGCACGCCATCGCGAGCGCTGCCAGCATCGCTGCCGTGATCACTCTTCCTCCAGCTCCGTAAGGACTCTGCGCAGGAGCTCCGCCTCGGGGCCCGACACGGCCTGGGCGAAGCGGGTCAGGGCGGCCGATCGGTCGCCCGTCATGTCCAGCGCTTCAAGCATAAGCTCGGCGACGTAGGAGTCGCGGCTTTCGGCGGGCTGATATCTCCACGCGCGGCCGTCGCGGGTGCGCTCCAGGAAACCCTTGCGGGTGAGGCGGTCGAGGACGGTCATGACCGTGGTGGGGGCAAGATCGCGGTCGGCTATCAGTTTGCCGACCTCGCGGGCGGTCAGCGCGGTGCTCTCCGCCCAGAGGATGTCCATGATGCTGCGTTCAAGCTCGCCGAGACCCTTCACGCCCTTCAGCGTAGCTCTACAACCTGTCGAGCTGGCATTCGGGTCACACGATTTCCGGCCGTGCCGGCGGCGCCGCACCCGGTTTCCACGGGGATGTTTGCCTAGGACCCGCCGCCACTGCCACCCTCGGTGAGATGGACATCACGCTGGTGCGAGGCGACATCACCGAGCAGCGGGCGGACGCCATCGTCAACGCCGCCAACTCCTCCCTCATGGGCGGCGGCGGTGTGGACGGCGCGATCCACCGCCGCGGTGGCCCCGAGATCCTGGACGAATGCCGTAAGTTGCGGGCCTCCCATTACGGCAAGGGGCTGCCGACCGGTCAGGCGGTGGCCACCACGGCCGGGAGGCTGGGCGCGCGGTGGGTGATCCACACCGTCGGGCCGGTCTACTCGCGCTCGGAGGACCGCTCCGAGCTGCTGGCCTCCTGCTACCGGGAGGCGCTGCGGGTGGCCGACTCGCTGGGCGCGGCGTCGGTGGCCTTTCCCGCGATCTCGACCGGCATCTTCGGCTGGCCGATGGACGACGCCGCGCGGATCGCCCTGGCGGCGGTGCGGCAGGTGGACACGGGCGTGGCCGACGTCAGGTTCGTGTTGTTCGACGGCGCCGCCCACACCACGTTCGAGGCGCGCCTGTGGGGTCCCCAATGACGCCCGGGGCGCGCGCCTCTGTGCCACGTCAGGGCGCAGAACGTGGCGTCCTGGTCGAACAGCGCCGTCCCGTCGCTTTGCGACCGCTCAGGAAGGGCCGACCGCCGACCACGGCAGCGTCAGCTCGCCCAGCCGCCACCGCGCCGGCCCGCCGAGCGGCGGCCGCGCGGGCACGGGCCACGACCCTGACAGCGCGCGCACGGCGGCCAGCCAGCGCTGCCGCACCCCGTGGGCCCCGAACGGCGCGCTGACCGCCCAGGCGTGGTCGAAGTCGCGCAGGAACGCATGAATGCGCTCACCCGGCACGTTCCGGTGAATGAGCGTCTTCGGCAGCCGGTCGGCCAGGTCGGAAGGCCGCTCGAAGGCGTCGAAACGCGCGGAGAAGGTGATGGTCCTGGGCCCATCGGGCGCCAGGCCCACCCAGACCGCCCGCCGCCCGTTCTCGGACGAGGTGCCCTCGACCAGGACGCCGCCGGGGGCCAGCTTGCCGCAGAGCACGTCCCAGTAGCGCCACGCCTCGGCCTCGGCGTACTGCCGCAACACGTTGAAGGCCCGCACCAGCGCGGGCGGGCGCGGGACCGGCAGCTCGAAGCCGCCGAGGCGGAAGCTCAGCCCCTCCCGCTCGTACGGCGCCGCCACCGCCACCCGCGCCGGATCGATCTCGACGCCCACCACCTCGACCCCGGGCGCCACCCGGCGCAACCGGGTGAACAACTCCAGCGTCGTGGTGTGCGAGGCGCCATACCCCAGATCCACCACGAGCGGCCGCCCGGCCGCCCGCAACATCGGCCCGTGTACCGCGGCGATCCACCGGTCACAGCGGCGCAGCCGGTTGTGCCCGGTCGTCCCGCGGGTGATCGAGCCGACCGGCCTAGTCACTGACGCGGTGCACCCGGTGCTGCGCGGCCTGGGCCCGGGGGCGGATGACCAGCCGGTCCACGTTGACGTGGGAGGGCCTGGTGACGCACCAGGCGATGGCGTCGGCCACGTCGTCGGAGCTCAGCGGGCCGGGCACGCCCTCGTAGACGCGCGCGGCGGCCGCCTCGTCGCCCCTGAACCGGTTGACGGCGAAGCCCTCGCTCTGCACCATGCCCGGCGCGATCTCGATCACCCGCACCGGCTGCCCGACCAACTCCAGGCGGAGCGTCTCGACCATGGAGGTCTGAGCGTGCTTGGCCGCGCAGTAGCCGCCGCCGCCCTCGTAGGACACCAGCCCCGCCGTCGAGGTCACCGTCACCAGCACGCCGTCGCCCGACGCGATCAGTTTGGGGATCAGCGCCTGGGTCATGCGGAGGGAGCCGAGCACATTCGTGTCGTACATCCGCTGCCAGTCATCCAGCCGCCCGTCCGCCACCGATTCGAGACCGAGAGCGCCACCGGCGTTGTTGATCAGGACGTCGCAGCGCTCCAGCGACGCCGCCAGCGCGTCGACGGACTCCTGTGAGGTCACATCCAACGTCACCGGCCTGATCGAGGGGACGTCCACGGCCAGCTTGTCCAGCCGGGCACGGCGCCGGGCCCCCGCGACCACCTCGTAACCCTCGGCGGCGAGCCGCCGGGCGGTCGCCTCCCCGATGCCGCTGCTCGCCCCGGTCACCACAGCCGTTCTCCGCATGAGCCCCATCCTGCCAGGACACGCCGGAGGAACGCCTGTCGCACCCCACTGTGACCCGATGTCGGGAATGTCGCAAAAATCTGGACTGTTGTATCCCGCTTGGAGGTGGTGTCGAGTGAGGCGACGACGGGTCAGCCGGGTCGCGACGATCAGCATGCACACATCGCCGCTGGACCAGCCCGGCACGGGCGACGCCGGCGGCATGAACGTGTACATCGTCGAGTCCGCCAAACGCCTGGCCAGGCTGGGCGTGGAGGTGGAGATCCTCACCCGGGCCACGGCCCGTGACCTGCCGCCCGTGGCCGAACTGGCCCCGGGCGTCCTCGTGCGCCACCTGACCGCCGGGCCGTACGAGGAGATGGACCGGGCCGACCTGCCCGGCCAGCTCTGCGCGTTCCTGTCCGAGGTGCTGCGCACCGAGGCCATGTACGAGCCCGGCCGCTACGACGTCATCCACTCCCACTACTGGCTGTCCGGCCAGGTCGGCTGGCTGGCCAAGGAACGGTGGGGCGTGCCCCTGGTGCACACCATGCACACCATGGCCAAGGTCAAGAACCTCCTGCTCGCCGACGGCGACAAGCCGGAGCCCCCGGCGCGGGTGTTCGGGGAGCAGCAGGTCGTCGACGTCGCCGACCGCCTCGTGGCCAACACGGTGGACGAGGCCCGCGAGCTCATGGACCTGTACGGCGCCCCCGAACAGCGCGTGGCCGTCGTGAACCCGGGCGTCAACCTGACCGTCTTCCAGCCCGCCTCGCAGGGCGCCGCGCGACACCGTCTCGGCCTGCCCCAGGACGCGCACGTGCTGCTCTTCGTCGGCCGCATCCAGCCGCTCAAGGCCCCCGACGTGCTGCTGCGCGCCGCCTCCAGGATGCTCATCGACGACCCGTCGCTGCGCGGCCGCCTGGTGGTGGCCTGCGTCGGCGGCCCCTCCGGCAACGGCCTGGCCCGGCCGTCCATCCTCACGGAACTGGCCGCCGAGCTGGGCATCTCCGACATCGTCCGGCTGGTCCCCCCGGCCCGGCAGGAGGAGCTGGCCGACTGGTACCGCGCGGCCTCGGTGACGGTCGTGCCGTCCTACAGCGAGTCGTTCGGCCTCGTGGCCCTGGAGTCCCAGGCTTGCGGCACCCCGGTGGCCGCGGCGGCCGTGGGCGGCCTGCGCACCGCCGTACGCGACGGGGTGTCGGGCGTGCTCGTGGCGGGCCACGATCCGGCGGACTGGGCGCGCGAGCTGCGCCGCTTCGTCGACGCTCCCCGCTGGCGCGACCAGCTCGCCGAGGGCGCCCGCGCGCACGCGGCCGCCTTCGGCTGGCAGGCCACCGCCGCACGCCTCATGGAGGTGTACGGGGGCGCCGTCGCGCACCTCCACAAGGTGCCCGTGGCACTCACCTTCTAGCGCGTACTTTTATTCTGGACGGCATGCGCGATGTCGTCGAAGCAGCACTCAAGGCCGCGGACGTCTCCTACGACGAGCCGCGGCCCGGAGCGTTCCTCATCAAACTGCCCGGACACCACAAGCTCGCCACCATGACCTGGCTCATCGTCGGCGAGCGGGTGCTGCACGTCGAAGCCTTCTTCTGCCGCCAGCCCGACGAGAACCACGCGGAGTTCTACCGCTGGCTGCTGGGCAAGAACGGCACGACGTACGGCGTGCACTTCTCCCTCGACCCGGTGGGCGACGTCTACCTGGTGGGCAAGGTGCCGCTGGCCGCCGTCACGGAGGAGGAGGTGGACCGGCTGCTGGGATGCGTGCTGACGTACGCGGACGACTGGTTCGACCGGGCCCTGGAGCTGGGCTTCGCCTCGTCGATCAGGCGGGAGTGGGAGTGGCGGGCCAAGCGCGGCGAGTCGCTGGCCAACTTGCAGGCGTTCGCCCGCTTCGCCGACCCCGGCACCACAGGCGAACCATAGGATTGGCCGTATGGCGACTTTGGTGCTGTTGCGGCACGGCGAGAGTGATTGGAACGCGAAGGGCCTGTTCACGGGCTGGGTGGACGTGAGCCTGTCCGCCAAGGGCGAGGAGGAGGCCCGGCGGGGCGGCAAGCTCCTCGTGGAGGCCGGGATCCGGCCCGACGTCGTCCACACCGGCCTGCTGTCCAGGGCCATCCAGACGGCCCAGCTGGCGCTGGGGGAGGCCGACCTGCTCTGGATCCCGGTGAAGCGGAGCTGGCGGCTCAACGAGCGCCACTACGGCGCGCTGCAGGGCAAGAACAAGGCGCAGACGCGCGAGGAGTTCGGCGACGAGCAGTTCATGTTGTGGCGCCGCTCCTACGACGTGCCGCCGCCCCCGATCGCGGACGACGACGAATACTCCCAGGCCGGCGATCCGCGCTACGCCCTGCTGCCCCCCGAGCTGATGCCCCGCACGGAGTGCCTCAAGGACGTCGTGGACCGCATGCTGCCCTACTGGTATGACGAGATCGTGCCCGACCTGGCGGCCGGCCGCACGGTCCTGGTGGCCGCGCACGGCAACTCCCTGCGGGCCCTGGTCAAGCACCTCGACGGCGTCGGCGACGAGCAGATCGCCGGCCTCAACATCCCGACGGGGATCCCGCTGCGCTACGAGCTGGACGACGACTTCCGCCCGCTCCAGCGCGGCGGCGAATACCTCGACCCCGAGGCCGCCAAGGCCGCGATCCAGGCCGTGGCCAACCAGGGCCGCTGACCGTCCGCGCGCGGACTCAGGGCCAGGTGTCCCAGGAGGCCGACGGCGGATTGCCGGCGGCCTCGCTGAACCGTCTCGCCCGCTCCAGGCAGTCGGGACAGATCGGCTGGTCGGCCGAGCGGGACACGGCCTCGGGCCTGGCCGGCCGCAGTGTTCCTAGGGCCGACATGCCCGGCGGCAACCCCGTCTCGGGGTCGATGAGGAGCGTCTCCACCAGTTTCGGGTCATAGGTGAACGTGCGCTTGCACGAGCAGCACCGGCCCGTCATCGTCTCGCCTGGCTCGCCCTGCTCGTCGGCCATCTGCGTTCCGCCCTTCCGGCCTCGCGGCGGGCCTAACCCGTACGGCTTCCCGTGACCAGGTAAACGACGTCCTGGGCCACGCGGACCGCATGGTCGGCGTACCGTTCGTAGTAACGGCCGATCAACGTGATGTCGATGGCCGGCTCCACCCCATGTTGCCAGTCCTTCGCCAGGATCTTCTTGAACAGCCTCCGATGCAGTTTGTCCATCGCATCGTCGTCCTGCTCCAGCTCCAGCGCCGACTCCACGTCCCGCGAGATCACGCAGCTGCCGGCCTTGGTGACGAGGATCTCGGCGATCTGTCCCATCTCCAGGATGGTGGAGCGCAACTCCGGCGGGATCGCCGACTCCGGGTGGCGGAGCCTGGCGACCTTGGCGACATGGACCGCGAGGTCGCCCATCCGCTCCAGGTCGGTCCCCATACGCAGCGCCGTGATGACCGAGCGCAGGTCCACCGCGACCGGTTGCTGCCTGGCCATCAGCTCGAAGATCGACGTCTCGATGTCGGCGAACGTCGCGTTCACCTCCGCGTCGCGGGAGATGACGCTCTCGGCGAGCTGCAGGTCGGCGTCGAGGAGGGCCGTGGTGGCCCGGGAGATGGCTGAGCGGACCAGCCTGGTCATTTCGACCAGCCTGTCGGTCAGCGAGTCAAGTTCTTCATGGTACGCGTCGCGCATGTCGTCACCGTACGTGCCGATCGGTGAACGAACCCCTACAGCCAGATGAACTTTCCACGAAAGGGCCATTCATCCCCTGATGAGAGGGTCTGTACCTTGATGAACGCCGCCTACCATCGAGGACATGAGTGAGATGGCCATGAGCTTCGCGGCCCTGGCCGGGTTCGTCGTGGGCGCCCTGGCGGTCCTTTTCTATCGCAACCAGATCGAGGCGCCGAGCCGGACCGACACGGCCGACGGCGTGGAGTCAGGAGCGGCGCTCCCCCAGGGCGTCGCCTCCGTGCTGGCCGTGCTGCCCTCGTCCGCCGTGGTGCTCGACGCGCATGACCGCGTGTTGCGCGCCAGTTCGGCGGCCCGGGCGTTCGGGCTGGTCAAGGGCGACCGGCTGATGGCCGCCGAGTTGCTCGCACTGGCCCGGCAGGTGCGCCGCGACGGAGAGATCCGCGAGAGCGAGATCGACGTCGCGGGGCACAAGTTCGGCCAGGAGACCACCAACTTCGCCGTCCGCGTGGCCCCGCTGGGCTCCTACGGCCAGGTGCTGGTGCTGGCCGAGGACCAGACCGAGCGGCGCAGGGTCGAGGCCGTGCGCCGCGACTTCGTCGCCAACGTCAGCCACGAGCTGAAGACCCCGGTGGGCGCGGTGAGCCTGCTCGCCGAGACCATCCAGGACGCCGCCGACGACCCCGAGGCCGTCACCCGCTTCGCCGGGCGCATGCAGCACGAGGCCGCCCGGCTCAACTACCTCGTCCAGGACCTGATCACGCTGAGCAGGATCCAGGGCGCCGAGCCCATCCCCACCCCTGGACAAGTCTCCATCGACGAGTCCATCCAAGACGCCATCGACCACTGCAACACCAAAGCCGCCGCCAAGGACATCGACCTCGTCAGCGGCGGCACCGAGGGCCTGCGCATCTGGGGCGACGACGACCTGCTCCTCACCGCGCTGCGCAACCTGATCGACAACGCCGTCGCCTACAGCCCCGAGCACACCAGAGTCGTGGTGAGCGTGCGGCCCGCGGGCGACTCCGTCGAGATCAGCGTCAGCGACCAGGGCATCGGCATCCCCGAGGAGGCGCTCGAACGCATCTTCGAGCGCTTCTTCCGCGTCGACGCGGCCCGGTCGCGCGCGACCGGCGGCACCGGGCTCGGGCTGGCCATCGTCAAGCACGTCGCCGCCGCGCACGCCGGCGAGGTGTCCGTCTGGAGCAAGGAAGGGTCCGGCTCCACCTTCACGCTCCGCCTGCCCGCCTTCGGCGGCACGGCGGTGGCGGTACCACCCCCGATCCCCCTGGAGGCAGCCCGTGACTGAGCGGCGCGAAGCAACCATTGGACACGGCACCCTGCGGGGCACGAAGCCGGCGAAGGAGAGCTCATGACCCGCGTACTCGTGGTGGAGGACGAGGAGTCCTTCTCCGACGCCCTGTCGTACATGCTGCGCAAGGAGGGCTTCGAGGTGTCGGTCGCGTCGACCGGGCCCGAGGCGCTCGACACCTTCGACCGCAGCGGCGCCGACCTGGTGCTGCTCGACCTGATGTTGCCGGGCCTGCCCGGCACCGAGGTGTGCCGCTCGCTGCGGCAGCGCTCCAAGGTCCCGGTCATCATGCTGACGGCCAAGGACAGTGAGATCGACAAGGTCGTGGGCCTCGAACTGGGCGCCGACGACTACGTCACGAAGCCGTTCTCCTCACGCGAGCTCGTCGCCCGCATCCGCGCGGTGCTGCGCCGCCAGGGCGACGTCGCCGAGGAGCTGGAGACCGCGGTGCTGGCCGTCGGGCCGGTGCGGATGGACGTTGACAGGCACGTCGTGGCCGTCCGCGGGGAGCAGGTGCAGTTGCCGCTGAAGGAGTTCGAGCTGCTGGAGGTGCTGCTGCGCAACGCGGGGCGGGTGCTCACCAGGGGACAGCTCATCGACCGCGTCTGGGGAGCCGACTACGTGGGCGACACCAAGACCCTGGACGTGCACGTCAAGCGCCTGCGCGCCAAGATCGAGGCCGACCCGTCCAACCCGCGCTGCATCCTCACCGTGCGCGGCCTGGGCTACAAGTTCGACGCGGTGGAGGGGTGACGAGCCCTTGTTCCGGTACGCGTGGCGTACCGGAACAAGGGCCGTCGTCGTCTCAGTGAGTCTCTTCGGCGTGCTCGGCGGACGGCGAAGCGGACGGGGACGGCGTGGGGGCGGGCACGGCGTTGGGGGCCGGCGGGTAGTCCTTGAAGTCGCGGCTGCGCGTGACCACAGGCACGTTCAGGGACACGACACCGGCATTGGCGAACTGGAGGTCCAACTTCACGCTCTCGCCGCCCCTGAGGCTCTTGGGGATCGCCTCCAGCATGAGCTGAGGGGCCGGCTTGCCGGTGTTCACGAGCTGGTTGCTGGGGAGCTGGACCGGGGCCGTGACCTTGACGGTGCCCATGGCGCCCGCGGAGACCGACTGCAGCGTGTCGGGAGCGCCGGCGGTGTTGAGAATGTTCAGGTAGATCGGGGCGGAGCCGCGCCAGGCGAGCTGGCCGCCGGAATCCGGGCCGAGGATGAACGCCTGCGGGATCTGAATGCCACGCGTGCCGTAAGCGCCGTTATCGATCAGCACTTGCGCCTCGTTCGGGGCGTACGGCTTGTTGGTGGTGGCGTCGAATCCAGCCCCGCAGCCCGTGAGCACGGGGGCGGCCAAGAACGCGGCGGCTACGACAATCCAGCGACGGCTGGTCACGGGCGGGTACTCCTTGATCTTGCGCAGGTCTCGCGCGTGCGTGATGTGCGGGCACTCACGCGCCTATGGGGTACGCCTGAGTGCAGCGCCCACCATATCGACCCGAATGCATGGTCATATCCGCACCCCTGCAGGTCATTCGCTATGTCCGGAAATGCGATTCATAGAGTTGAGCGCTTGTCAAGCCCCAATATGCGGCTTTGACCTGCAGTTATGAGGGTTTCACTGTTCCGGGAGGCTGTGGATACGTGGTACTCTGGAGTACAGCGGAAGGGGTACTTGTCACATGACTTTCCAGGTCGGCGACACTGTCGTCTACCCCCACCATGGGGCTGCTCGGATCGAAGCAATCACGAAGCGATCCATCAAGGGTGAGGAAAAGACCTACCTGGTGCTCAAGGTCGACAAGGGCGACCTTACCGTCCAGGTGCCAGCAGAAAACGCAGAACTCGTCGGTGTGCGCGATGTTGTCGGTCAGGAAGGCCTGGAGCGGGTTTTCGATGTCCTTCGGATGCCGCACACGGAAGAGCCGACCAACTGGTCTCGTCGCTACAAGGCCAATCTGGAGAAGCTCGCGTCCGGCGATGTGAACAAGGTCGCCGAGGTGGTCCGGGACCTGTGGCGGAGGGATCGCGAGCGCGGTCTGTCCGCGGGCGAGAAGCGCATGCTCGCGAAGGCCCGCCAGATCCTGGTCAGCGAGTTGGCTCTGGCCGAGAAGACCAATGAGGACAAGGCTGAGGCCCTGCTCGACGAGGTTCTCAACTCCTGAACACGAATCTTCCACGGGTGGGCGTCGGAGTCGACGTCCACCCGTTCGCTTCGGGGCGCGAGCTCAACCTCGCCGGTCTGCACTGGCCGGGCGAGACCGGGCTCGCCGGTCACTCCGACGGCGACGCGGCCGCGCACGCGGCCTGCGACGCGTTGTTGTCCGCGGCCGGCCTGGGTGATCTGGGCCGGCTGTTCGGCACCGCGGACCCGCGCTGGGCGGGCGCCTCCGGTGCCGTGCTGCTCGAAGAGACCGCGCGCCAGGTGCGCGCCGCGGGCTACGAGATCGGCAACGTGGCCATCCAGGTGATCGGCAACCGGCCCAAGCTGGCGCCACGCCGCGAAGAGGCCGAGAAGGCCCTCAGCGCCGCCGTGGGGGCTCCGGTGAGCGTCAGTGCCACCACGACCGACGGTCTGGGGCTGACGGGCCGTGGAGAGGGCGTCGCGGCGTTCGCCACCGCCCTGGTGGTCAACCTTTCCTGAACGCCGCGCGTCTTTACGTTGGGATGCGTGAGGGTGTCCTGGCGGGGTCGTGGCCGAGCCCGCCGAGTGCGGAGGCGGCGGTTCGTCACTGGCGCGGTACGGGCCGCCGCCTTCCCATGTGGGTAGTTTGCCTGTTCACCGGGTAGGTGAGCCCCTAAGACATGTGAACGTCTCGGGGGGAGCTACACATGATCGGCGCGATTATTTCCGCGATAGTCATCGGCGCCATCGTCGGTGCGCTCGGCCGGCTGCTGGTGCCCGGCCGGCAGAACATGTCCATCGGCCTCACCCTCATCGTGGGCATCGTGGCCGCTCTGATCGGCACGTTGATCGCCCAGGCGTTCGGGTGGGCCGACACGCGCGGGATCGACTGGATCGAGCACATACTCCAGCTTGTGCTGGCGATCGCCGGCGTGCTCCTGGTGACCCGGATGGGCGCGGGACGCGATGGTGGACGTCCGCGGCGCACGCAGACCTGACCTGAACTGCGCGTTCGTAAAATAGGCGCATAAAAGCCGTAGATCGGGTAGCGAGCATCCCCGTGAGAGTGAACCGCTCATTCTCGCGGGGAGGTTTCGTACCATGACAATTCAGTCCATCCTTGGCGCCATCGTGATCGGCGCCGTAGTTGGCGCAATCGGTCGCCTGCTGCTTCCCGGCAAGCAGGCCATCGGGTGGATCCTCACCATCGTCGTCGGAATCGTCGCCGCGCTGGTGGGCACGCTGCTCGCGCAGGTGCTCGGTGTGGAGACGACCTCCGGGATCGACTGGATCGAGCTCGTGATGCAGGTCGTTCTGGCGATCGTCGGTGTCGGTCTGGTCGCAGGGCTACGGCGTGGTCGCAGGGTCTAGGCGGCGGATAGATGAACCCGTCCGGGAGTTAGCCTCCCGGACGGGTTCTTTCATTTCTCCGGCTCCTCAGGGCGGCGGGGGGTGCTGCGCAAGCGGCCTGAGGGCGCCGGGGTGCCGTCGTCGATCACGGGGTGGGGAGCGGTGTCCTCGTCGTCGCGGCGTTCTCCCGGGCCGGCTTGCGGGGCCTCGTCGTCGAAGACCGGGTGCGGCTGGGTGTCGGCGTCCTCGTCGTCCTCGTCGTTCCTGGCCGGGCGGGGGTGGACGAGAACGTCGGTCGGCTTGACGCGGTCACCCCAGCGGACGGGGCGCGTCTCGGGCTCGGGCTCTGGTTCGGGCTCTGGTTCGGGCTCGTGTTGAAGTTCGGGCTCGGGCCTTTGCTGGGGGATGGGCTCCGGCTGTGGCTCTGGCTCCGGTCCCGGCTCTGGCTCCGGCTTGGTTCTCGGTTGCGGGATGGGGTCGGGTGCCGGCTGGGGTTCCGGTCGCGGACGGGGGACGGGCAGTGGCTCCTCGTCGTCCAGGACCGGCCACTCGGTCACCCGCGCCGAGATCGGCGGGGTCTCGGGGGCGGCGGTGGGGCCGACCAGCGGGGTGGGCTCCAGCACGGGTGCGGGCGCCTCCGTGACCAGCGGAGGCGGCGTCGCCTCAGCCGATCTGGACCGGTGGAACGGCACGATGTCCGGCTCCGCCGCGGGCCCGCCGGCCCGCGCCGAGCCCCGATGACCCTGCACCTGCTTGATCAGCAGCAGCCAGAGCCACAGGGCCACGGCCAGCATGACCCAGGGGGCCAGGGCCACACCCACGGCCGTCGGCCGCACGTCGAAGGTGAACCGCACCGCCGTCGCGACGTTCGTCGCCGCGGCCGCGACGAAGAGCAGGACCAGCACGAACGCGGCCTGCACACGCACCACCGGTCTGGCGGGGCGCAACAACAGCACGGCGGTCAGCGCGACCACCAGCAGCGCGTCGAAGGCGGCGGGATAGAGGAAGGCGAGGTCCTGCCTGGCCTCGCCGGTGATGGCCAGGGCACGCAGGTCATCGAAGGTGAGCGCGCACGCGGCCCCGGTGAGGGCGGCGACCGCGACGCCGGCCAGGGCGATGCCCAGGCGACGAAGCATAGAGGGGGGAGTCACGTCCATGGCGGTTTCGAGCCTACAGAAGAATGGGGATCAAGACCGATCTAGGGAGAGACATGGCTGAGCTGTCGGAAGCTGCGCGCGACCTCCTGGACGCGCCGAACTACGCGACGGTGACCAGTATCAACCCCGACGGCGGGCCGCAGTCGAGCGTGGTGTGGGTGCGTACGGACGGCGACGACGTGCTCTTCTCCACCGCCAAGGGGCGCAGGAAGCCGCGGAACTTCGAGCGTGACCCGCGGGCCAGCCTGCTCGTCATCGACCCGGCGAACCCGTACCGCTATCTGGAGGTGCGCGGGCGCGTGACCGTGACGCCCGATCCCACCGGAGCGCTCATCGACGAGCTGTCGCGGAAATACCGCGGGCAGCCGTGGCAGGAGGAGAAGGCGGGCACGGAGCGGCTTATCGTACGAATCACGCCGGACAGGGTGGTGTTGCGGAGCTGATTTGTCGGCCCGACGGCGGGATTTATCGGCCTGATGGCGGGCCTGAGGCGTTAGCCTTGCCTTCGTGAGCCTGCACATCTACGACACGAGCACGCGCGCCATCCGTGAATTCGTTCCGGTCGAAGCCGGCCGGGCGTCGATCTACCTGTGTGGGGCGACCGTGCAGGCTCCCCCGCACATCGGGCACATCCGCTCGGGCGTCAACTTCGACGTGCTCCGCCGCTGGCTGGCACGTTCCGGATATGACGTGTCCTTCTGCCGCAACGTCACCGACATCGACGACAAGATCATTCGAGTCGCGGCGGCGGAGGGCGTGCCGTGGTTCGTCGTGGCCGAGCGCAACCAGCGCGCCTTCACCTGGGCGTACGACACGCTGGGCTGCCTGCCGCCGACCGTCGAGCCCCGCGCCACCGGGCACGTGCCGGAGATGATCACGCTCATGGAGCGGCTGATCGAGCGCGGCCACGCCTACGCCTCCGGCGGCGACGTCTACTTCGACGTGCTCTCCTACGCCGACCGCTACGGCTCGCTCTCCAACCAGAGGCTGGAGCACATGCGGGGCGCCGGCGACACCGACGACGAGTCCTGCAAGCACGATCCCCGCGACTTCGCCCTGTGGAAGGGCGAGAAGCCCGGCGAGCCCACCTGGCCGACTCCCTGGGGCCCCGGGCGGCCCGGCTGGCACCTGGAGTGCTCGGCCATGGCGACGAAGTACCTCGGGCCGGCGTTCGACATCCACGGCGGCGGGATCGACCTGATCTTCCCCCACCACGAGAACGAGATCGCCCAGTCGCAGGCGGCGGGCGACGGCTTCGCGCGCAACTGGATGCACAACGGAATGGTGAAGATCGGCGCGGAGAAGATGAGCAAGTCGCTCGGCAACTCCCTGCTGATCCCCGAGATGGTGCAGAAGGTGCGGCCGGTGGAGCTGCGCTACTACCTGGCCGCCCCGCACTACCGCTCCTCGATCGACTACTCGGAGGAGGCGCTGCGCGAGGCCGCCGCCGCCTACCAGCGCATCGAGGGCTTCGTGACCCGGGCCGCCGAGGTCATCCACGACGTGGACGCCGACGCGCCGCTGCCGCAGGCGTTCGCGGACGCGCTCGACGACGACCTGGGCACGCCGCAGGCGCTGGCCGTCGTGCACGAGGTGGTGCGCGAGGGCAACGTGGCGCTCGCGAAGGGCGACAAGGAGGCGGTGGCGCGGCTGCTCGCCGAGACCCAGAACATGCTCGACGTGCTCGGCCTCGACCCCCGCTCGCCGCAGTGGCGGGGGGCCGGGTCGGATCTGAGCCCGGTGGTGGACGCGCTGGTGGCGGTGGCGCTGGAGCAGCGGAAGGCGGCGCGGGAGCGTAAGGACTACACGGCCGCGGACGCGATCAGGGATCAGCTCACGGCGGCCGGCATCGTGGTGGAGGACACTCCGCACGGGGCTCGGTGGGAGCTGAGCCACTAGCCGGTTGCTCGTGATACTTCCCCCCGACGTGTCACGTCCAGCGCGTATAGCGAGATACGGTGCCGTCTCCAGCGCCTTGTCCCTCCTCAGCGACCACCGGCTCGCCGAGCTCGTGGACGCGGCCGGCGTCCTCGGCTCCGGCATCGGCGGCTCGTCCATGCTGGTCGAGGTCGAGGGCGTGCCCGTCTTCGCCAAGCGCATCTCCCTCACCGACCTCGAACGCCGCCCGGCGAACGTGCGATCGACGGCCAACGTGTTCGGCCTGCCCGCCTTCTGCCAGTACGGCGTCGGCAGCCCCGGTTTCGGCGCCTGGCGCGAGCTCGCGGCGAACATCATGACCACCAACTGGGTGCTCGAAGCGCGCAGTGAGGCGTTCCCGCTGATGTACCACTGGCGGCTGCTGCCCGGGGCGGCGCCGGTGATCGAGGAGCACGCGGACCTCGATCGGACCGTGGCCTACTGGGGCGGCTCGCCGGCGGTACGCGAACGGCTGGCCGCGCTCGCCTCCGCGTCGGCGAGCATCGTGCTGTTCGCCGAGTACATCCCGCTCAACCTGCACGACTGGCTGGCCGCGCAGCTCGCCGCCGGACCCGAGGCCGTCACCTCGGCCGCCGCGCTGGTGGACCGGCGGCTGCGCACCGATGTGGCCTTCATGAACGCGAACGGCCTGCTGCACTTCGACGCCCACTTCCGCAACATCCTCACCGATGGTGAACGCCTCTACTTCGCCGACCTCGGGCTGGCCACGTCGCCGCGCTTCGAGTTGTCCGCCGGCGAGTCCGACTTCGTCATCCGGAACAGCAGCCACGACCAGGGTTATACGGTGATGCACCTGGTCAACTGGTTGGTCACCAACGTGTGCGGAGTGGCCAATCCGCCGGTCGGGGGTCCCGCTCCGCGTAACGAGTACATCCGGCGGTGCGCGGAGGGGGAGTGGCCCGAGGGCGTGCCGGAGCCGATCGCGACGATCATCAACCGGTACGCGCCGGTGGCGGTGGTCATGAACGACTTCTACTGGGACCTGTTCGGGGAGAGCCGGGCCA
Source organism: Nonomuraea sp. NPDC002799 (assembly GCF_053592075.1). Taxonomy (NCBI): domain Bacteria; kingdom Bacillati; phylum Actinomycetota; class Actinomycetes; order Streptosporangiales; family Streptosporangiaceae; genus Nonomuraea; species Nonomuraea sp. NPDC002799. The sequence goes on along the minus strand of NZ_JBSFVA010000020.1, from coordinate 90,686 downwards.
CGCCATACCCAGGCGACGCGGTCACGCACGCCGTCGCCCGGCTGGACCGGGCTTGACGCTGCCAATTGCCGCAAGTCGGCAGGGGTCCAACCTGCCGCAAGTCGCCGCCCAGAGCAGCGGCGACCGCCGTCAAGATCCCCAATGGAAAGAGCTGGGCGGCGGTCCGAGTACCCTTGATGACATGGCAGCAGGCGGTAGGGGCTCGGGCAGGCCCGCGAAGAAAAAGGGCCCGTCCAAAGGCGCCGGAGGGCAGGGCCGCCGGGGCCTTGAGGGCAGGGGTTCGACTCCGCCTGCCGAAATGCGTCACTGGTTCAAGGACAAGGCACGTACCGAGCGCATCTCCCGCGAGGACCGCGGGGAGCCGCGGCGTCCCGCTCCGGGCACCAGGCAGCGGCGTTCGGAAGACGCGCCCGAATACATCGGCGGTCGCAACCCGGTGCTTGAGGCCCTGGTGGCGGGGGTGCCGGCCAACGCGCTCTACATCGCCCAGCGCCTTGAGGGCGACGACCGCGTACGCGACTCCATCAGGGTCGCCACCGAGCGCGGCATCGCCCTGCTGGAGGTCAGCCGCGACAAGCTCGACCGCCTGACCGAGGGCGCCGTGCACCAGGGGATCGCACTGCAGATCCCCGCCTACGACTACGCGCATCCGTCGGAGCTGGTGGAGCTGGCCCAGGACGCCGCCGAGACGCCGCTGATCGTGGCCCTCGACTCGGTCACCGACCCGCGCAACCTGGGCGCCATCGCCCGCTCGGCCACCGCCTTCGGCGCCCACGGGCTGCTCATCCCCTCCCGCCGCTCGGCCGGCGTCACGGGCGGAGCCTGGAAGACGTCCGCCGGGACCTTGGCCAACCTGCGCGTCGCCCGCGCTTCCAACCTGACGGCCGCCCTCCGCGAATACCGGGAGGCGGGCCTGTTCGTGATCGGCCTCGACGGGGCCGGCGCCACCGACATCGGCGACGTCGACCTGCTGACCGAGCCGCTGGTGGTGGTCGTGGGCTCCGAGGGCAAGGGGCTCTCGCGCCTGGTCCGGGAGCACTGCGACGTGGTGACCCGCATTCCGATGCAGGCGGCTGCCGAGTCGCTCAATGCTGGAGTGGCGGCTGGGGTGGCGTTGTACGAGGTTGCTCGTCACAGGCGTCGCTAAGGTCTACACTGGTAGGCCGTGCCGACGTAGCTCAATCGGCAGAGCATCTGTCTTGTAAACAGAAGGTTTGGGGTTCGATTCCCCACGTCGGCTCTGCAACCAAAAGGCCCCTGAACGGGTGTTACGCCGTCAGGGGCCTTCTGCTTTCCGATCTTCAACCGGTGTCTTCGGTTCCTTGGGAGCCACCTTGGAGCCACCGGGGGCTGTTTCCCCAGGAGGGCGGTGGAGATGGCTTCCGTTGCCGCCCGCCGGTCGCCTTCGATTAGGTGACCGTAGACGTCCTTGGTGACGGCGATGCTGGCGTGGCCGAGGACCTCGGACATGACGTGGAGCGGGGTGCCCTGGGCGAGCATGAGGGATGCGCCGGAGTGACGAAGCTCGTGCGGGTGCCAATGGCCGAGGCCCGCCTTCTTGGCCAGGCGGGAGAACCGGTGCGAGAAGGTATCCGGGTCGGACGGGTTGCCGCAAGCTGTGGGGAACATCAGGCCGTGCTCCGTCCAGTCTCCTCCCGCCTTGAGGCGTTCCTTGTTGTGAGCGGCCTTGTGGCGCTTGATCACTTCGACCAGCTCGGGAGTGAGGCAGAGGGTACGGCGTGATCGCCTGGTCTTGAGTTCGCTGATCACGATGCGCGTTTTGGTAGCGGCGCTCGGGTCGCGGTTCTTGAGGCGCTTGACGGAGTGGGTGACTCGGAGGGTACGAGCCTCCGAGTCGAAGGCGTTCCACATGAGTCCGAGCGCCTCGCCACGACGCAGGCCGAAGACAAGGGCCAGGAGGACCAGGGCACCCATGCGGTGATCGGCGACAGCGTCGAGCAGCCTTTTGCCCTCTTCCACTGTGAGCGTCCGACCCCCTTCTACGGGGACGTGCGGAGGCATCGACAGTGCTGCGACGTTGCGCATGACGAGGCCCTCTCGCTCTGCTTGCCCCAGGGCCTTACGGAGCACGGCCCGCATGTTGCGGATGCTGTTCGCCTTATAGCCGGCCTTGCGTTGGCCTGCCACAGGGCATCGACCTGGGCAACGGTGAGCTTGGTCAGCTTGTGGCGACCGAGTCCGGGCTTGAGGTGCAGTCGCACCGTGTCCTCGTAATCGTCCAAGGTCCCATCCGAGATGTGGCCGGGCAGGTGGAGCAGCCAGCGATCGAGGAACACGCCGATCGTCAGGCGGTCATCCGGGACGGGTGCGCCCTTGGCCAGGGTCTCCTTGAGCTTGCGAACCTTCTCGACGACTTCGGCGCGAGTCTTGCCGGAGACCTTCTTGCGGACACGCTTGCCGTCCGGCCCATAGCCCAGGGAGACCGCGCCGCGCCAGCGTTCGCCATCCTTGTAGATCGAATCCTCGTTCTGGCCGCGCTTCTTGGTGCTCATGCTGCTTCCTGTTCAAGCCGGGTGACGAACTCGGTCAGTGCGGTTGCTGGAACACGGCGTAGGGTCCCGATGCGAACGGATCGCAGCGCGCCGGAGCGGATCAGCTCGTAGACCTTGGTCCGGCCGATCCCGAGATAGTCCGCTGCCTCTTCCGGTCGGAGGAGAAGCGGGGCGATGTTCATGGTCATGCGGCCCTCCCCACGTCCTCGGTTGCCGAAAGGTCTTGTCCGGTTGCTCTGGCCTCCAATTCACGGAGGTGGGCTCGCCAGCGTTGGCGTTCGTGGACGGAGCGGAGGAGGCGGAGGGCGAGTGGTGGCACGTTGGCGTCTCCGGCCGGGACGGGGCGCCAGATGTAGCGCTGTGGGTCGGTGGGTTCGTCTGCCTGGCCGAGGGCTTCCAGGACCCAGGTGCGGCGGTCCTGCTTGTGTTCGGCGAGGGTCTTGTTGGACCACTTGCGGGAGACGAGGATGCGGCGTCCGGCGTAGCCGAGGTGTTCGGGCTTGTGGGCCTTGCCCCGGCAGCGGCTCGGGAGCATGCCAGGTTTGGCGTCCTTGGGCTGGATGCCGTAGCGCAGCCAGTTCGGGCAGGTGGGTGAGCAGGGTTCGTAGCGGAAAGCGTCGAGCATGCGGGCGGCGTGCTGTTGCTGGGCCTGGCCGCCGTCGAGGGCGTCGCCGATGGACTTGGTGAGGTACTTGGACAGGTAGCGCATGCACTGGTCGGCGTCCGGGCGTTCCACGGATGGCCATGTGCAGGTGCGGGGCGAGCAGCTTCTGAGGCTCCACTGAGGCGAAGTACTGCACGTCATAGCCTGCGACGCGGCGTAGGCGTCGGGATCAGTGGGTGCGCCGTCGCGAACCTTGCCGTACGAGGGCAAGGTGAGCGTGACGAACAGGGACGGCCGGTAGGTCTTGCCGTCGGTGCCTTGGAAGGTGCGTCCCAGGGTGGTGGTCATCTTGCGCTTGGGCAGGTCGGGCGCGTCCTGGCGCCGTCTGGTGGAGCGGGAGCGCTTGGCGGTGGTACGGCCCAGGACATTGCCGCGCATGCCCGCTGCGTTGATCTCCTCGTCCAGGCCGGTGATGATCGCGTCCAGGTCGGTGGTGTCGTCGTCGGCCTTTTCGGCGCCATCCCGCTGGGCTTGGATGTCGGCGCGGAACTCCACCAGCCAACGCTGTTCCTCGTTGGCCTCGTTGGCCTCGTTGGCCTCGTTGGCCTCGTCGGGCGTGATGGCAGGTTCGGCGTCGAGGTGCCAGCCCTCGCGGCACTGGGCCTTGCGCAGTTGCTTGTTGCGCTTGGCGCATGGCGGGTACTTGCTGTCGAGCGTGGCCCCGCACGGAACGTCGATGATCTCGGATTTGCCGGTGACGATGTCGAGGCGCTTGAGCGGGATGGGCGGATGCAGACGCCGTGGAGCTTGGCGACCTCTACGAGCACGTCTCGGGCCATCGGCATGGCCTGGCGGACGGCTCGGGGTAGTGCGCGGTCGTGCGCATGCGGTCCTCCCTTCGTCGGGGTCGGTGAGGATGAGCGCGGTCTGGCTGCACTCGACCAGGGCGCGGACCGGGTTAGTCGCAGTGACGGAAAGTCATTGATCAGGGGATAGCCTTTGCCCGAAAGGAGCCCTTCGTGCCAAAGGTTTCAATGGTTGCGTTCGATCTGGACGGAACGCTCACAAGGGGGCCTAGCTGCCTGGAGGTGCTCGCGCAGAGGTACGGGTTCGCCGACCAGATGGCGATCTGGGAGCAGGCGCGCGAGCCTGCTGAGATCGTGGCCGCACGCAGGGGCGTCCGTGAGTTGCTGGACAATCAGCCCCCGATGGACCAGTCCGAGGCTCTCCATGCACTTGAGCTCGCGCCCAGGGCGATCGAGGGAATCGAACTGCTCCACGCCCACGACATCGAGACCGTCATTGTCTCTTTGGCTTACAAGTCCCACGCGAACGTGCTGGCCGAGCGTGTCGGCATCAGACATGTGATTGCCACAGAGTTGCTTGACGATGGCACGTTCAATCATGTCTTTCCTGCGACAAAGCCCCTACTTCTCGCAGAATATGCGAATCAGCTCGACATGGATCTCTCCGCAGTCGCCGCTGTCGGCGACTCGGTAGGCGACGTGCCCATGCTCAGCTCTGTTGGGACTTCGATCTACGTGGGATGGTCGCTACCCGACGGGTTTCAGCCAACCATGCATCTCCCACACGGAGACATCCGGGAACTTGCCCATCACTTGCTCGATCACACGATCGGGTAGGCATCTTCCAGCTCGTGACGTCTGCCGGGAGCAGAACTTTCACGACGGCTAGAGGCCGGCCGGAGGCGTCACGGACCGCGCCGAAGACCGCCAGGAGCGGGACGTTCTTGGGCATGCTCAGCTGCTTGACCTCGTCGGCCGAGGGCATGCGGGCGGTGATCTGCTCCACGATGTGATCGAAGCGCACGCTCTTGCGCGCTTGGAGGTGCTCGCGGAAGCCCTGCCGCAACAGCTCACCGCTGATCAGATCGGTCCCCTCGGATAGTTCCAAAGACAACCAGAGCGACACCAACTCCGTCGGTTCGCTATCGCGGGTGATCAGCCGTCGCCGTACGAACACCTTGCTCTTGGGCTGCACGTCAAGCAGAACGGCCAGGCGATTCGGCACGGCCACCGCGCCCACCTCGACGACCTCGCCCGCCGATTCGGTCTCCGGCCTGGTCAGGTATGCCTGCCCCGGACGCTTCTGCTCCACCGAAGCCATCGCCGGCCGCCCACGCACAAAACGACCCTTGCCCTGCTGGGACTCGATCCACCCCTGCTCACGCAGCACACGCAGAGCGGCGACCACGGTGGGACTTCGGGCGGCAGGTGATCACAGACATGGAGGAGCGGATCGCTGAGCTTGAGCGCAGGGGGGCGCCGGCTGGCGTCGAGCTGGACTTGGGACAGTTGCGCACCGAGCACGTGCGTCGGGCGGCCTTTCCTCGTACGGCGATGAGTCGAGTACCTGCAACTGATGTGGCGGAGGTCGTGCAGGCGGGCGTGGGGGAGCTGGGCTCTCGGGTCCTGGGTGTTGTGGGTCTCGATGAGCTTGGGCATCAGGGAGCTGGGCGTATCTGAGCGCTGTGACGGCGATGCGGCGAGAGCCGTCGATGCGGAGTGAGGGCACTGCGCCGGTGGCGAGCAGCTGGTAGAGCTTGCTGCGTGAGATGGCCAGGGCTTCGGCGGCTTCGGGGACGGTGAGAAGGAGTCGGGTCAAAGATGGCCTCCCGAAGTGGTGCCGGTAATGGCTGCGGCGAGGAGTGCGTCACCGGCCGATCGGCCTTGTCCGGCGTACTGCCAGTGAGCGATGACCAGGACGGTGTCCTCCTCGAAGAGCGGGAGCCGCCCGCTGGTGATCTCTTCGGCGCGCATGTGCTCTTCACGGGCCGCGCCCAGAGCGCCAAGCGTGGTGGAGTAGCGGCGGCTTTCGGTGGAGAAGTGGCCGCGGAAGCCGAGCATGTGCGCCCAGTGCGCGAGCCTGAGTTTGGCCAGGTCGGGGTGGCTTCCCAAGCGCATGCACACGGCAATCAGGTGGCGGGCGTGCTCGCTTCCCAACGACTTTCCTCGTTCAGGATTGGGTAGGGCCGTGCCAGCGGGGGCGGGTAAGGACAGTGCGGTGAATCCGGACCGACTCCCACCGGCAAGCGACGACGAGTTTACGAACCACAAGATTCACCGCTACGTCACGGCTTCACTTCTGTTCTGCTGGGCGCACGGAAGATCGAGCCTAGAGAATGCGCTTCCAGTAAGTGGAGAGGAATTTCCGGGCGATCTCCCGGTCCAATTTCAAGCTCGCGTGCTGGTCATGCCAGAGGCCCGTAAAGCCTCGTTGAAGATCGTACGCGAATGTTCCCTGTTTGAGATTGAGCTCGACGGTCTTGTTGGGGAATGCGCCGAGCCACCCGGGCTTTCCGGCCAGATCCGCTTCGTTCCAGCGTGGTCCCAGGATGGGCCCGAGCGCCGCTACTGTTCTCTGTCTGTCGGGGGTCAATAGCGGTCGGTCGTTTACGACCGACATGTTTGCCTTGATGATGACGTTGTAGAGCATTTGAACGTTCTCGTCGAGAGTGGTTCGCGCCCACCCATGACCAATGCTCGTACGTTCGCCACTACCGCCTTTCATGCCGTCGGTTATCTTCATCGTACGGCCCTTGGCCATGTCGAACTCGTGGCCGAACTGGCCGACCCGTTTCTGGAAGAAGAAGGGATTCCTTCCGTCCTCGGCAAACTTTGCGAGCGCGAAGATGGCGTTCGCAGGAGTAGCGATCAGGAGAATTCCGGTGGCCCACTTGACGTCATGCCATCGCTTGGCCGGGCTCTGCTTCCATTCTCTGCCCCTTAGGCTCGCATAGGGTGGGGCAGGCCAGGACCGAGTGGCGATACCCGCGCCGGTGCTGAGTGCGGCCATGCCGAAGCCCATCGCAGCGGCGTGCTTCCAATCCCAGCCGGCGCCGCTGGCCCATCCCGCGGTTGCCAGCACGGTTGAGCTCACCGCCCCGCCGACCATGATCCGGGAGAATGCCCGCTCCCATGTGGCCGACTCCATGGCCTCGGCCAGGCCCGTGAGCGCGGTTCCGCCTCGGCGCAGCAACGCGGGCAGCGCGCCGTGCGCACCGGCCATCAACCCGCCGGCGAGCGCTCCGTGCAACATATCCCGAACCAGTTTCCTGACATCGATGGTGCCGGTGGCGAACAACTGGTCAATCGCGCTCAGCCCGCCGGAGTACATCGCGCCCAACGCCGCCTGACGGATGATCAGCAAAGTGATCCGCAGTACCTGGCCCTCTGTTCGGATCAGCCTTTTCACCACGGCGTCGAGGAGCGGGCCAAGCCGGGGGGCCAGTAGCTTTGCAATGAGTATCAGTGTCACCACGAACGCCGCGGATGCCAGGAATCGCCATCTGGCCTCCACGATCGCGTCGTAGCCGATCTGGCCGCTGTCGGCGAGATGCGCGCACCGCCGATGCAGGTCCGCCAGCTGCCCATTCTCGCCGTGCACCACCTGCGTGGTCCGTCTGAATACAGCCGTGGCCAGCCCGGACCCGGCCCCGGTCACCCGCCCGGCCTGCCCGGCGACCTGCTCTTGGACGTCAGCGACCACGCGTCCCACCGTCGTCGCGGCATCCCGCAGCCGCGCCACACCGTCGAGATCACCATCCGGCCACGCGGACCCGGCTCCTACAGATTCGAGGAACCAGATCGCCTGGCTCACTGAGTCAGGCGCTGGTGTGGTCGTCGGCAGACCGCTTGGGCCCAGCTCGGGCTTGTACGCATCCGGATTCGTCAGCCATCTCGGGTACCGCTGCGCGTACGGGATCCCGGTGGTCGCCTCCCCGGCCTCGGCGTACCTGCCCTGGGTAATCATCCCGGCGTTCACGTCCTCGGTTGCGGCATACCCGCAACCGGCGACGACCATCCCGGCCGCCATCGCGCGGAGCAGGTTCACCGCTCCGACCAGGTCTTTCAGCAGGTCGTCACGTTGCCGGGCGAACCCCGGCATGCCCGCCTCGGGATCGCCCTCGAACAGCGCCCGGCCTAGATCGTCCTGACCGAAGGGCCGCTCATCTATCGCCCGGCAGAACGCGTCCACGCCCTCGGCCAGATCATCAGCGGCCTTCCGGACGCCTTTCCCCGCGCTGATCCAGTTCTCCGGGTCGAATTTCAGTACCCCCGAACGGGCCAGATCATTGGCGGCGATATTCCTCAACTCCATGGTCTGCAGCAACCGCTCGGAAATCTTTAATGGAGCATCTACGCCGGCGGATGCGGGGCCGCCTTCACTGTCGGTCGGCAGGCTTGGCGCAGTGGTGGTCAATGCGTGTTCGGCAACGTAGCACACCCGCCGATGGCGAGCGTCTTGGGGGCCAGACGAAGCCGCGTACTTGAATTTCCCCTGCTGAATAAAGAGCTCGTTCGATCAAAAGTCGATGCACTCAGAGTGGGTGGGGTAAGTGTGTACGAAGACTCAGTCGCTTGCGGCCGTCCCCTGGGTGCGGCTGGAGCGCCAACTTCCGGGACCGCGGCTACGGAGAATCCTGTACCCACGAAAACTGTGCGGAGGTTTATGTTTAGCATCCTCCTTCCATTAAGTCAGAAATTCAGGCAATCGATCCTCGCATCAAATGTCGATGTCTTCGCCAAGGACCAATGTCACATAAAATACCCTATTTATACCGCCAGTATGATCACGAGTCAACGCCCTCTTGTTCGGTCGCTACTTGGCCGTAGTCCTCACCCATATGACCGCCCCGACTGCCGGAAGTGCGGCTACAGCGCCGATCTCGCGAGGCGACGAGGCCGCATACGCCGGGCGTCGGCGTGGCGGTGTGGGAGGCGGTTCCCCGGCCTGCCCGCGTTCTTGCCAGGCTGCTGTTCGGCGTCGACGTCGTCGACGCCGAACGGCCAGTTCGGCGACCACTTCAGGCGATCCCTGCTCGGCCGCGACGTGTAGCGGCTTTTCAAAGATGCGCACGCCGGAGTTGGGATCAGCGCCCGCGGCGAGCCGGTCGCGGATCAGGTCGAGGTCTGTCCACCCGTCATGGCCAGGGCCGACATTTTGGTCGGCACCTTGCGAGGCACCGGAGAATTGGGCAGTCCAAATGGACCCTGCCTCGGAAGCGTTCCGCGACCCAGATGTCGTGATCCTGCTAACAACGGCCTTGGACGATCGTAGGTGGACTAACCCCCACGGTGATGCGCGAGCTGGGTTATCGAAGAGTCGTGGACGGCTAGGATAATTCCGAACTGGCTTGTAACAGAAGGTTTGGGGTTCGATTCCCCGCGTCGGCTCGCAGTTTCGATGGAGGAGTCCCAGTGGCAGAGACTCGGATGCTCACGTTTGCCGCGTGGCGTGACGGTCATTGCTTGGGTCTCGAAGAGTTGCTCAGGTCTCTCGGGCCCCTGATCGACAGCTACGAGTGGCGATTGGCGATCGACTGGCTGATTCCCGAGATCGAGATACCTGAGGATGTGTGGCTGTCGACGGACCAGGTTCTTCAGTTGTTCGATTCTCACCCACAGCTTGTGGATGGAGAGGCGGAGGGGCGCAGGGCCGGTTCATCGACACCTGATGTAGTTCGCCTGCGAGCTTTCGACAGCACCTCGTGGGATGTTCAGATGGCGAGACCGGACGTTGCGAGGAGGATCGGTGAGCTCTTCCCTGATGCGGTTGAATTCGAGAAATGGTGAGGGCACTCCAGGTGAGCCCATGGAGTGCCTTCTAGGCAGTTCTAGCCAGGAATGAACTTTTCGAGGGTCGAGGCCGGCGTTGAGAAGATCGAGCGCTCTGCGTGTTTCCGGCGATGGGATCTGGGTGTAGACGTTCATGGTGACGCTGATCTGTGAATGCCGGAGGATCCGCATCGCCACGCGCGGGTGCACGTCGAGGGCGGCCAGGAGTGAGGCGCAGGTGTGCCGGGTGTCGTGGAAGCGGATGCGTGGGACATCGGCGTTCTTGCAGTGGGAGTCGAGGCGCGGTTTAGGTTCCTCGGTTCGATGGGCGTGCCGCACTTCGTGGTAAAGACCAGGTCCGACTTCTTCCACTTGGCGTCAGCCAGACCGAGGACCTCACCACGGCGCAGGCCGAGGAAGAGGACGAGCACGTACGCCGCGTAGAGCGGATCGTCCTGGACCTGCTTCAGGAACCGGCGAGCCTCATCGACGCTCCAGACGGCCTGCTGTCGTCGGCGAAGACGTCAGCGGCGAAGACGTGAAGCGGAGTGCCCTGGGCGAGCATCAGCGACGCGCCGGAGTGGCGAAGCTCGTGCGGGTGCCAGTGGCCGAGACCCGCTTTCTTGGCCGGCCGGGAGAACAAGTGCGAGAACGTGTCCGGGTCGGACGGGTTGCCGAATGCCGTTGGGAACATCAGGCCGTGCTCCGTCCAGTCTTCGCCGGCCTTGAGGTGTTCCTGGTTGTGGGCGGCCTTATGGCGCTTGATCGCCTCGATCAGTTCGAGAGTCAGGCAGAGGACGCGCCGTGACCGCCTGGTCTTGAGTTCGCTGATCACGATGCGGGTCTTGGCGGTGGCGTTCGGGTGGCGGTTCTTGTGGCGCTTGACGGAGCGGGTGACTCGGAGAGTACGAGCGTCCGAATCGAAGGCGGTTCCGTCGGAGATGTGGCCGGGCAGGTGGAGCAATCAGCGATCAAGCGGCGGCGCGGCGCGCCGCCGAAGCCTCGGCCCTCCGGACAACGTGGCTGATCACCGTATAGACGGTGGGCGGCGATGAGTTCAGCGCTCAGTTCGTGCATCCGAGGCCCCGCCCGTTACCGTGCGAGCGTCTCCATCGCCAGCCCTACGACAAGTCGTACTCGTCGATCCATAGATCGGCTCCAGCTCTGTGAAGAAAACCGATGGCTTCTTCGTCAAGAACGAGCCCTCTCGGGCTGAAGCCCTCTCCCGGTTCAAACGAACGAAGCATGACCAACGTGGCCACTGCGCCACCAGCGGTCAGCTCTCCGATTCGATCCCAAGCGCCGGCCAACTGATTCTTCACGGCTTGCACCTGCTCATTGAATGAGGTGGTCTCCGCAAGGCCGGAGTCGAGCATCCATTCGTGTCGTGGCGGTACCAGGCGCCCGCTCTTCCTGCCGCGTCGTGACTCCTTCGCCTCAGATCGAGTCGGCTCGACGCCCACGTACTGGGTGATCTGACCAGGATCCAGTTCATCGGACTGAATCATAAAGTAGACCTGCTGCTCGACGATCACGTGGACACGGTAGTGGTTCAGGGGTTGGCGGGCGCTTGCATGACTTGGAAGGGCAATCGCGTCCAAATCCACCGACCTTTCTGCGAGCCACTTCTGGAGCCACCCGAGCGGACGATCATGAACTGCGGGGACGGAGGCGAACAGTGAGGATGCCGCCGGCTCGACGCCGTCGCCGCCGAGCTGAACTCCAGACCTCGCAAGACGCTCGGCTGGGAGACTCCTGCACAGCGCCTTACCGAGCTCATGACGGCCTGCCTCTGACCTGTGGGAGCAGCAGGACGGCCAGTGCTCCCGGTGGGCTAATCAGCCGCAGTGTTCCCGGTTCTGCCCGTCGCGCTGCCGGATTCCAGCTCCTCGGACAGGAGCTGCAACAGGCCGGGCAGATGACGCTCGATGTCCTGCCTGGGCAGTGAGACGGCGCTGCCGTTGCCGTGGTCACGCTGCATGATCAGCCCCGCCTCGCGCAGCACCCGGAAGTGATGCGTGCGCGCGGCCTTCTTCACCGGCAGGTCGAACGAGCCGCACGCACGCTCCCGGTCTTCGGGATCGGCCGCGAGTTCGGCCACTACCTGGCGGCGGGAGTCGTCGGCCAGCGCGCGGAACACCTTGCCCAGATCCATGGCTCACTCCTAGGTACGATTTGCATCATACCTGGCTGATGGCTAGCGTTAGCAGGTATGAAAATTGTCGTACCTGAAGGAGGCGGGGCGGTTGGTATCTACGGCTTCGCCCGGCCGAAGCCCGAGCGCGCCGATGAGCTGGAGCGGCTGCTGCTGTCATTCGTGGAGCCGACCAGGGCCGAGCCTGGCTCGATGCAGTACCAGGTCCACCGCGACGTGGCTGATCCCAGCACGTTCGTGTTCTACGAACTGTGGCGGTCGGCCGACGACCTGCGCGCGCATCTCGCGCGTCCCGAACTCGCACACTTCCAGCAGCACCGCATGGACTACCTACGAGAAGACCTGGAGATCCACTGGCTGACACCCCTCAGCGTGACCCCCTGACCCCCATTGTCAGCGTATCCACGCCGACACGTTGGACAGAGTGACCGACCTTGGCCAGGCGCCCACCACATGCGTCGGTTCCCGGAGAATCTCGCCGTCGTCCGCATCGCATGAGCGCCTGCGGGCTCTGAGGTGTACCGCTACTACCAGCGCCTTCTCAAGGGTCACTGGCTCGAGAACGGTGTCTGCTGGACCATTGTCGTTCCCGATGGTGAAAAGCGGCTCTCGCTCACCGAGGTTGGCGAACGGTTGAGTGATGGTGCGGATCAGGTGGTCCAGGAGGTGGCGCGCGCCGAAGACGCCTACCCGGGCGAGGCCGCCTGGGCGGTGCTGGTGGGTCAGTCCGGCTCGGTGACCGAGCTGTTCGAGTACGGCTTCCGTGGCGCCTGTCCTCCGGTGCTTCCGCGGCTCAGCGTCGGCGCCCGTGCCTACAGCATCTACTGGAACGTGAACGGCAACAACTGCGTGGCCTTCGCTGCCGACGGAGAGATGCTGCTCGCGGTCGATGCCATGTATCCGGAGAGGTGGGTGCACGAGCCGAATCTCGCCCATTGGCCAGAGCTGACGGCCATGGCGCCACATTTCAGGTGGAGGAGGGGCAAGAGCTGGCGCGCGGCAGCGCTCGCGACGGTCGAGCTCACGACGGGGGCCAGATTGAGCCCGGAGTGGCTTGGGCAGGAGCGGCCGTATCTCACGTGTCAGGACGCCGTGGTGGACTGAACCCAGCCAGGTCTGAGTAGCCCCGGGCAAGCTGTCCTGGCCTACAAGGCGCCTCTCGGGTCCGGTGGAGCACTTCCACGCTGTTGGCCGCCCGCTCGTGACCTGCTTCGGCGAGACGTAAGCCATGGACAGGCAGGCTTGCCGGAGGTCGTGCGGGCACCGGGCCAGGGGCGAAGCTAGCTTCCTCATGTCCCAATCAGGACTATCGCATCTGTGGCGGTGATTCTGCCCGAGGTGCGATCTTCGAGAGCAGTGATAGCTCTCAATACTGAGATGCAGAGATTCGCCCGTGATCGTGCCCCATGTATGCCCAGAAGAGCGTCCCTCTCTTTCGCGTGCTGGTGTTTCCACAGGTCAGAGGTCTGGGGTAAGCCTGGAGAAGACTCCTCTTAAAACAGAAGGTCAGGGGTTCGATTCCGGTGTCCTTCGCACCCAAGATCGGTAGATCAGGTACACGCGGTCCCCTTCGCGGCGGACGGGTCTGGCAGCGCGAATACGGTGTGACGATCGCCAGGTTCCTTCCAGTACATGAGGATCCCGGAGGCGTCCCCTCCGTCGAGGATCACGTTCGGGTACCTGAGGGCCCGCGTGTCCTGAACCTCCGGTTCCGAAGCCTCTGGAAGTTCGGGGGCGTCGAGCAGTCCGGTCTTGCCCGTGCAGCGGTCGTAGATCACCACAGCGTCCCCCAGGACGCCCATCGCAGAGCCCGGGTCGATCGTCGACTGGTCGCGGGCCGCTTCTGGCGCGTCGAACACCCCGTAGCGCTCGCCGGAGAAGAGCCCGTCGCGCATGATCCGCCCGGGGACGCGCCGCCGGTCCGAGCCGTTCAGCCGCTGCACCACCACTTCGAGGTTCTCAAACTCGGCATCCTCGCTAGCGCTGACGCACCACTCGGGGCCGCAGCGGACATCGTGGCCGTAGCCCACCTGCGTGTCGCGCTTCTCGCCGGTGACCAGGTTGACGACGCCGTCCTTCCCCTGATGGCCCCAGGGCCACCGGCTGATGTAGTCCAGCCCTTGATGGCGGCTCGCTCTGGGCTCTCCGCCGGACAGCGGCACCTCATAGCTGGTCCCATCGTGCTCCCACCACACGACCTCCCTACCCTCCACGACCATTCCCGCGACTGGCGAGGGCTCGGAGAAGCCGGCGGTGACGAGCCTCGCGGTGCCGCCTGACCGTGGGATCGACCACAAGGCCCCGGGCAGCGTGTTTCCCTGCATCAAGACGATCTCGCCGTCCCCGATGACGGCGCTCAGCACATCGCCGAAGAGCTCCTTCCCCGGCGCCCTGGCCAGTACCCGATGCCGCCTGGTCCTGTGGTTGTAGGCCAGCATCGCCGTACGGCTTCGCAGCAGGACCTCGCGGGCGTCGAGCAGGGCGACGGGCGTCACGGCACCGAAGCCCTTGATCTTCTGCGGGACCTCGAAGAAGGCCCTCGGCCACAGCTGCCTGGCAGGCTCAGGAATGGGCGGGGGGCCGGCCCGCGAACAGCCGCATAAGACGCCCACCAGGGCGATGATCACGGCCGGCGATCGACGGGATCGCACATGTCCTCCCCCTGACCGGTAGGTGAAAGGCATCTATTTGATCAGCTGGGCCGGATGAGGGAAAGATCGACGGCCAGGGCTGTGGTGATGATGTCGCGGACCAGGACGAAGGCTGAGGTGCCACGAGGATTCCGCGATCGTCAGCCTGCCGGCAGCGCGAGCTTCTTCGCGTACCCGCTCAGACCGGTCATCGGCGCACCCGATAGCGCAGGTGGAGCACCCGGTCGCCCTGGATCGCCACGTCAGGATCCTCCAACAGGTGTTGTGCGTCGACCGGCCCGAAGTAGCGCTTGCCGGACCCGAACACCACGGGCACGACGTCCATGGCGACCTCGTCGACGAGCCCCGCGGCCAGCATCTGGCCGCCGACGTCGCCGGCGGCGACCTCGACCGTGCGGTCGCCCGCAAGCTCCTGGGCCTTGGCCATGGCGGCCTCGACGCCTTCGACGAAGTGGAACGGCGCCTCGGGGTGCCAGCCTTCGGGCATCGGCCGGTGCGACACGACGACCATGTGGTCGATCCCGGCCGGTGGCGTGCCGCCCCAGCCGTCCGTCAGGTCGAAGACATGGCGGCCGACGATCGTCACTCCGATCTGGTCCCAGTACGGCCGGGTGTAGTCGTAGGACGCCTGCGACACCTTCGCCTCCCCGGTCTCGTCCAACGGGACGTCACCGCTGGACATCCAGTCGAACAGCGGTCCGACCTGGTCGTTCTTGTCCGCGACGAAGCCGTCCACCGACACCGTGCCGTACATGACCACTTTGCCCATGGGGCTGTCTCCTCTGCTCGGGCTGCGCCCATACTGGCGTGCCGGGAGCCCCCGGCTCTTGTAAGAAATCAATCGGCCGGCAGCGGCCCGACGTCGAGTGCGTGGCCGGGATGTTCGCGCAGGAACCGCCGCCGGACGTCGACGTACCGGGTCGGTGTAAGCCCCGTGAACATCCGGATCTCGTGCCCGAGGTGGGCCTGGTCGAAGTAGCCGGCGCGACCGGCGAGGCCGGCCCAGTCGACCGGTCCGGCGGGGTCGATCGCGAGCACGGTGGCGGCGAAGCGGTAGGTGCGGGCGAGCCGCTTCGGCGTGACGCCGATGAGCTCCTTGAACCGCTGCGCCAGATGGGTGCTGCTGACGCCGGCCGCCGCGCTCAGGTCGCCGATCGCCACCGCTCCCGTGGCCGCCGCGATGACGCTGCTCGTGTGGCGTACCAGGTCCAGGCCGGCGGTCTCGCGGAGCCGTCGCATCAGCTCGTCCTCGAGCAGCGTCAGCATCTCGTACGCCCCGGCCGCCGTGGCCAGCCGGTCTCGCAGCTCAGCAACGGTGGGGCGGCCCCAGACCTGCTCCACCGTCACCGGCCGGTCGCACAACTCGGCTGCGGGCATCGACAGGAACGACGCCGGCCCCCACGGCTTGAAGTGCACGCCGACTGACCGGGTCCCCGGTGGGTAGCCGAACTCGATGGCGCGGGTGGGCGTGGTGACCATGCAGCCGTCGGCGTACTCGGCTGTCTCGATGTCGGTGCCGGCGCGGATGTGGAACGGTGGCCCGAGGTTGAGAATGAGCACTGCCGACGGCATCGGCGGCAGCATCAGCCGGGGGTAGGGTGGCGCGCCCTCCAGGTAGTAGAGGTCGTCGATCAGCTCGTCCAGCGGCGGTCGCGGCACTCTGGACACGTACTTCACGCGTCACAGCATCGCCGATGCACGGGCGGGCCGCCAGATCGTCGTAAGTCGTCAGCCGCGATGGCTTGCAGCCGGTCATCCTGCGCTTCCGGCAGGGGACGCGAGCGTTCGCGGCCCGGTCGTGGTCGCCCGCAGCGGTCGTGGTTGCGTGAGCTTGGAAGGGCGAGCAGGATTCATGGCGAGGTCGGAGATCATGAACACCGTAGGACGCCCGGGGCCGAGCCAGGCAAGGGACGCCGGTAGGAAGAGGATCCGTATATCGGTGTGGCTGTGCGCGCCGTGTGAGGTAGACGCGCCGGTTTTCCCCTCTGGTGACCGTGATGGCCTGTGTCAATGGACGGGTGCGTGTTGCACGGCCACGGACAGCCTGAGCTGTGAGGAGTTGCCAGCCGCGTTGGCCGAGCAGTACGCGGTGACCGCGGTGCTGTTGGTCGAGATCGACCAGGTGAAGCGGCGATGGAGATTGACTCCTCCAACTCGTCTTTGCCGCCGGGGTCTGGCGGTGTGGGCCAAGCGAGCCAAGAAGTGGTGTGGGCCAAGCGAGCCAAGAAGTCGAGGAAGCCTTCGCCCCGGTCGCGGGGCCAAGCAGATCGGGGCATGAGGGTCATGACCTGAAGTGGCGAGCCGAACCGGACCAGGCCACCATCGTGGCTTTGCAGGCAGGTCGCCGCCAATGTGCGAATGATGAGGCAGGGCGACGCCCCGGGAGTGGAGGTGCTCACCGGGGCGGTGTACGACGGCGAGAATGGGATCGCGGTATGCGAGGTGTCCGCAGCGTAAAGAGGTGTAACTTCGCCTCGAAGCTTGAGATCATCCGACCATGTCAGACGACACTGCAGGACGGTACCGAGCAGGTGAGACTGCACTGCTGGTCGTGGTGCGAGAAGCTGAGCCAGTGGTCGGGCGCTGGCGGCAGCTTTTCGACTCCTCTACCTCGGCTGGGGTTCCCGCGCACGTGACGGTGCTCGTGCCGTTCCTGGACATCGGCCGCGTCGACGCTACGGTGATCGACGAACTGGGGGCACTGATCGGCGAGCACGGGCCGTTCACTGTGCGGTTCGACCAGTGCCGGCGGTTCTCTGACGTGCTCTACCTCGCGCCGACAGCCGATCAGCCGTTTCGCGCCCTGACCGAGGCCGTCGCGGCACGGTGGCCCGAAGCGCCGCCCTACGGTGGACAGTTCACGGAGATCATCCCGCACCTGACTGTCGCTTGCAGTCAGCAGGCGCATGTGCTCGACGAGGTGGAAGCCGAACTGACCGCACGACTGCCCGTCTCTGCCGGCGTCGCGTCGGTCAGCCTCTTCGTCAGCGACGGCGACCGCTGGCGCCCACACACCGAGTTCCCGTTGCTCGGATGACCCATCGCACGGTGCGAATGGGCGCAGCCCCGTGGATGGTTCTCATCGGTCCGGCCGCAGCAGGAAAGAGCACACTTGGGAGCGGGCTGGCCTCAGCGACAGGAAGGAGTTTCGTCGACGTTGACGCACTCGGTGAGAGCTATTACGCCGAGGTGGGATGGAGCATGGACAAGCTGCGTGACCGGATTCGGGCCGTAGGCAGAGTCGCGGCCGAAGATGAGTGGGAGCCCGCGCGCGCTCAGGCCGTGGGACGTCTTGTGGCCGACTACCCCGGCGCGATCGTTTCCCTTGGGGCCGGCCACAGCCACTACGTGCAGGCCGAATTGTTCCAGCAGGATGGCGTGCCAGACAGGACGGGCAACGTGGAACCGGTGGGCGCCCAGGTTGGCAAGAGGGACGGCGGTCAAGTGTGGGCATGGGCGTCGCAGAACCCGTCGCGTCGTTGCCGTTGTCGGGCTAGGGCCTTGCTCTAGTACGGGCTGGCGCACCGGTCCGGTTCATACGCATACCTGGGCGAACTACTCGGGTCTGATAGCGATGCTGCTGCCACACACTGAGGCCATGGGATACCCTCCACAGCCTCATCCGCAAGAACCATGGGGTCCGCAGGGACAGCCGGAGTCCGGTCAGCCGTCCGGTCAAGGGGCCCCGCCGCCGGGGTACGGGCCGCAGGGGCCTCGGCATGGCCGGGATCAGGGGCCTGGCCCTCTGCCCAGGCAAGGGGGGCCGCCACCTGGCTTCGGCCGGCGGCCCGGTGAGGACTCAGGCCCGTACGGCCCGCCCGGGGCGACGCATCATCCGCCCGAGGAGCCGCGTCATCTGGCCGGGGAGTCGCGTCATCGGTCCGGGGCGCCACATGGTGCGCACGCTTCGCAGGGCCCGCAGGCCCCTTATGGTGCGCAGGATCCGTACAGCGCGCAGCCTCCGTACGAGGCTCAGGTCCCGTACAACGCTCAGGGTCCGTACGAGGCTCAGGGTCCGTACGAGGCTCAGAGTCCCTACGGGGATCACGGTTCATACAACGCTTACGGTTCGTACGACCCGCGAAACTCGTACGACGTCCGAGATCCGTACGACTCCCAGCCCCGGTACGACGCGCAGTCGCCCTACGACCTGCGGAGTCAGTACGACCAGGGCGGCACCTACGGCACGCTGCCCGCACAGTACGGCCAGCCTCCCAGGCGGGGCAATGTTCTGCTGATCGTGCTGGCCGTCGGCCTGGGGGTGCTTCTTCTGGGCGGTGGCACGGTGGGAACGGTCACGTACCTCAGTGCCTCCGATCCCGAGACGCCCGCCGCTCTGCCGAGCGCCCCGCCGACGTTCCCGCCGACGGCGCCGCCGCAGTTCGAGCTCCCGTCGCCGTCGGCCGAGCCGTCGGACGAGGTGGCCGAGCCGGACGCCGAGCCCACGGACACCCCGCCGACCTCGTCGCGCGCGGTTCCGGGGTCGCCGATCAGCGACAACGAGTTCGATGACTGGCGGTTCGAGCTGGGCGACGTCAAGTTCGACGCCAACAAGGCCGGCGGCTGGACGTACGACACGTGTGACCCGGTCGACGGCCAGGGTGTGATGGCCAAGAACAACTGCGAGCGCGCGCTCCAGATCGCCTACTCGGCGTATCGAGGGCACCTCAAGGCGGTGCAGGTGCTGTTGTCGTTCCCGACGGAGAAGGCCGCCAAGGCCACCGCCACCCGGCTGACGAAGCTGAGCTCGAACGCGGTGAACGTCCGCAGCGACATGACCCTCCCCAACTTCACGTACGGGAAGTTCTTCACGGGCGCCTTCAAGAAGTACGTGGTCATCACGATCGTCACCGCGGACAAGACGGCCAGGTCCAAGGCGGCGAAGTTCCACCTCTATCTGCAGGCGGACACCGCGGGCTACCTTCTGCTGCGCGACCGGACCCTCACCAGCTGACCGCGACGGGGAAGCGGGGAGATCGGGGAAGCGGGGAAGCGGGGAAGGGCGGGCCGTTGCGGCCCGCTATGCAGGCAAGTGACACGTAGCCATCTCGGAACCCGTGATGGGCGGGGTGGCTACGCGTCGCAGCGCGCTGAGCGGTCGACGCGGAGGGCCAGGCGCCGTCGCGAGGTGCTACGCATGCGGCGGGTGCCGCTCGCGTGGTCAGGCGGAGTTCTTGGGTGATCGGCCGCGCCGCTCGACCTCCACGTTCCAATGTTCACGCAGCCACTCCACCCCCGCGTAGAAGGCGACCACGCTCGGGATCGTGAAGAACGCCGATCCCCACCCCTGCTTCACCTGCACGTTGACGGCGGCGAAGGCCATCAGGGGGCCGAGGGTTCCCCACGTTCGCCGGTCGGAGGCGAGCATCCAGCAGGCCAGCCGATGGAGCCGGTGCAACCGCGGCCGGTGCGGTGCCCGCAGGGCCGCCCGAAGTTGCCAGACCCGCCGGATCTGCTGGAACGAGTACATCACCTGGAGCGACTCGGAGGCGTTCGCCTCCGCGAGGGCCTGCAACTCGGCACGGAATTCGTCGGAGAACCGGCTGCGGTGCCCGGCCGGGAGCAGCCGTAACTCCATGGAGAGCAGCCGTTCGCCGACGCGTGACACGGTCATGCGCGGCCGGCGGTGCGGCTGCTCGACGGCGGTTTCGCGGAGCGTCCATCGGTGACGGAGGTCTTCGGCGATGGTGTTGCTCACCGTGAAGGCCGCCGACAGCGCCGCGCGGAAGTTGTCCTTGAGCCAGTAGTAGCTGTGTACGGAGGCGCAGATGAAGTCGAGGTCACGGGCGAGGTCGCGAGCCAGGTTGTAGGTGTGGTCGAGGTGGTCGTCGTCGGCCAGGTCGCCGGCAAGGTCCCGGGCGAGGTTGATGGCGTCGTCGATGTCGCAGGCCAACTGGTAGTCCCCAGTACGGCTGCGGGCACGGTCGCCGACGGAGCGGATGTAATCGAGGTTCCAGGCGAGCCTGGAGTCGAGGTCCCGGACTCGGTCGAGGTCCCGGACGAGGACCCGGGCGAGGTCGCGTACGTGATCGAGGTCGTGGGCGCCGGGCCGTGCGGGCTCGGGCGCGCCGGGCGGCCGGCCGGTCACGATGGCCCCCCGGCCGGCTTGGCGCGGAGCCCGAGCAGGCCCGTCATCCGGCTGTGGGCCTGGGCGAGGGCGTCGCGGGCGAGTTCGGCTCCGTGCGTGGTCAGCCGGTAGTAGCGGCGGCGTGGTCGTCCCGCCTCGTGCGGATCGACGTCCTCGGGGTGGGACTCCAGCCAGCCGATGCCCTCGAACCTGACGAGGATCGGGTGGATGGTGCCCGGAGCGAGTCCGGCGGCGCGGCAGATCTCCAGCCCGTACATCTCGCGCGTGGGGTCCTCAAGGAGGGCACGGAGGACGAGCTGGGTGGGGAGAGTCATACGAGGCGTCTTACCCATGGCTGAACTCTAACTAGGGACAGGCGGGTGTGGCTAGGAATGACCTGGTTGGGCAGGTAATAAACCGTGATGACCGAACGTGTCAGGCTCTCCGCGTCCGAGCAGGAGACCATGCGTGAGCTGCTCGACGAGGACCGGCAGCAGACCACGATCCGCGTCGCCATGCTGGGCCGCGACCGGGACCAGCTCGTCGAAGCGTCGGCCCAGACGGTCTCCGACGACGAGCACGACCCCGAGGGCACGTCCACCGCCTTCGAACGGGCCCACGTCCAGTCGCTGCTCGACCAGGCCATGGGGCATCTCACCGAGCTGGACCTCGCCTTCGAACGGCTGCGCGACGGCACCTACGGGATCTGCGCCCGCTGCGGCCGGCCCATCGCCATCGAGCGCCTGATGGTCCGGCCGGCCACCAAGACCTGTGTGAACTGCGCCTCGTCCCGCCGTTGACCGGGCCGCGCATCAACCGATCGGTGGATTGCCCGGTCATCCGCATCCGAGGCCGATCCTGGCCGGCAGGCCGATTCGCCGCGGAGGCCGGCAGAAGAGGCTTGGAGGCATGGCAGTCATCGAGGTCACAGACCTCCGCAAGAGGTACGCGGACCTGACGGTTCTGGACAGCGTGTCGTTCTCCGTGGCGGAGGGCGAGATCTTCGGCATCCTCGGGCCCAACGGCGCCGGCAAGACCACCACCGTCGAGTGCGTGGAGGGGCTGCGCAAGCCCGACAGCGGGTCGATCAAGGTGCTCGGGCTTGACCCCGTCCAGGACGGGCGCGCGCTGCGCGAGCAGATCGGGGTGCAGCTCCAGCACACGCAGTTGCCGGAGAACATCAAGGTCTGGGAGGCCCTCGACCTGTACGCCTCCTTCTACGCCGACCCGCGTGACTGGCGCGGGCTGCTCGGCGAGTGGGGGCTGGCGGACAAGCGCGATGTGCGCTTCGGGAAGTTGTCGGGAGGGCAGAAGCAGCGGCTGTTCATCGCGCTGGCGCTGGTGGGCAGGCCACGGGTGGCCTTTCTCGACGAGCTGACGGCCGGGCTCGACCCGCAGGCTCGCCGGACGACCTGGGAATTGATCAAGCAGGTACGCGCGAGCGGCGTGACCGTGGTCCTGGTCAGCCACTTCATGGACGAGGTGGAGGAGCTCTGCGACCGGGTCGCCGTGTTCGACCGGGGCACGGTCGTCGCGATCGACAGTCCGGCCGGGCTGATCGACGGGGTCGACGCCGAGCACCAGATGAGGTTCACGCTCATGGGCGGGGATCTGGTCGAGCTGGACGGGCTGCCCGGCGTGACCGGGGTGAGCAGGAACGGAAACCACGTCGTCGTCACCGGACGGGGCGACTTCCCCACGGTCGTCACCGCCCGGCTCGCCCGGGAGCACATCCTCGTCAGCGATCTGCGCATCGACAAGCGCACGCTCGACGACGCGTTCCTCGCCCTCACCGGCCGCTCGTTCACCTCTCACCACTGACGGAGACCCGCCATGACCGCTCTTGCCAAACTCGCCTCCGTCGAGCTCAAGCTGCTCGTCAGGGAGCCGGGGTCGATGTTCTCGATCCTCATCCCGCTGTTCATCCTGGTGGTCTTCGGCAGCTCCATCGGGCCGGGCGACACCGTGTTGCTGCCGATGGCGCTGGCCATCGCCGTGGGGCTCGTGGGGTTGTACATGGTGCCGACCACCATGGCGACCTACCGGGAGCGGGGCATTCTGCGCCGGCTCTCGACCACTCCGGTACGCCCCATGAGCATGCTGGTGGTGCAACTGGCGCTGCAGTTCGTTCTCGCGCTGGCCGCCTGCGCCCTGCTGGTGGTCGTGGCGGGCACGGTGCTGGGTGCCCGCCTGCCCGCCCAGGTGCCGCTGATCGTGGTGACCTTCCTGCTCGGCACGGGGGCGTTGTTCGCCATCGGGCTGCTCATCGCGGCCGTCGCCACGAACGGGCGCACCGCCAACGGCATCGGCGTCCTGCTGTTCTTCCCGATGTCCTACCTCGCCGGACTCATGCAGCCCCGGGATCAGATGCCGGTTATCCTGGCCAACGTCGGCGAATACACCCCTTTGGGCGCTTTCCGGCAGAGTCTGCAGGACGTCTGGGCGGGTGGTGCGGCCGACCCCGTGCTGCTGGGGGTGATGGCGGCGTACGCGCTGGTCCTCAGCCTCGTGGCGGCCAGGTTCTTCCGCTGGGAGTGAGAGATGACTGGGCGGCTCGATCGCTGGGAGAAGCTCCTTGAGCGCCAGATGGCGGTGACGCCGTACGTGCTGCTGGCGATCTCCACGGTGCTCTCCCTGCTCACGGACGGCCCGTCGTGGCTGACGCTCGGGCTGGCCGCGCTCGTGGCCGCCTGGATCCGGGTGATGTCGCGCAGCGCGTGGAAGATCCTCTACGTCAGCGGCCTGGTGATCCTCATCGGCGTGCTCAGCACGCGCGGGGTCTGGTTCGCGAGCTTCTTCGGCTTCTCCGGATACATCTACTCCTGGCAGTACCTCAGGGGATGGTGGCGGTTCGTAGGGGTGGCGGCCACGGCGGCGATCTGTGTCGCCGCCTACAGCGGCGGGCTGCCCGACCCCACCCCGGCCGGGATCCTCACCTACCTGTTCCTCACCGCCGCCATCGTGGCGCTGGTCGGCCTGTTCAGCTTCGTCGGCGAGATCACGGCCGAGCGCAGCGCCGAGCGCGAGCGGATGGTGACGCGACTGGAAGAGACGATGCGGGAGAACTCGGGTCTGCATGCGCAACTGCTGGTCCAGGCGCGGGAGGCGGGGGTGTTCGACGAGCGTCAGCGGATGGCGGCGGAGATCCACGACACGCTCGCCCAGGGCCTGACCGGCATCATCACCCAGCTCCAGGCGTCGCAGCAGGCCGAGGACTGGCGACGGCACGTGGACAACGCGGTGCGACTGGCGCGGGAGAGCCTCGCCGAGGCACGGCGCTCGGTGCACGCCGTCGGGCCCGGCCAGCTGGCGGCGGCGCCGCTGCCCGAGGCGCTGCGGGACCTCGTGGAGCGGTGGGGGAAGCTCAACGGGGTACGTGCTGATTGCACCACGACTGGTACGGTCCGTCCCATGCATCCGGAGGTGGAGGAGACCCTGCTCCGGACGGCCCAGGAGGCCCTCGCCAACGCGGCCAAGCATGCCGGCGCGACCCGGGTCGGGCTCACCCTGTCGTACATGGAGGACGTGGTCACTCTGGACGTGCGCGACGACGGCGGCGGCTTCGACCCCGAACGGGTCCGTGACGGCGGCGGCTTCGGCTTGACGTCCATGCGCAACCGGGTCAGCCGCCTGGCGGGCACCCTGGAGATCGAGTCCGAGCCCGGTGGCGGCACCGCCGTCTCCGCGAGCCTGCCGGCGGTGCCTCGTGACTGAGACGCCGATCAAGCTCCGCGAGCCTGCCGGCGGTGCCACGTGACGGAGACGCCGATCAAGCTCCGCGAGCCTGCCGGCGGTGCCACGTGACGGAGACGCCGATCAAGCTGCTGATCGCCGACGACCATCCCGTCGTCCGCGACGGCATCCGCGGCATGTTCACCGGCGACCCGGGCTTCGAGGTGCTCGCCGAGGCGGGGGACGGCGCGCAGGCCGTCGAGCTCGCGCGGGCGCTGCGCCCCGACGTCATCCTCATGGACCTCCGCATGCCGAGGATGGACGGCGTCACGGCGATCAAGGAGCTCGTCCGGCTGGGCGTCGCGGCCCGCGTGCTCGTCCTGACCACGTACGACACCGACAAGGACGTCCTGCCCGCCATCGAAGCCGGGGCCACCGGCTACCTGCTCAAGGACACCCTGCGCGACGATCTCATCAAGGCCGTGCGCACGGCGGCGCGCGGCGAGGCCGTGTTGTCGCCGTCGGTCGCCACCCGCCTCCTCGGGCAGGTGCGCGCGCCCGCCGATCCGCTGAGCGCGCGGGAGCTGGAGGTGCTGCGCCTCATCGCCGAGGGCGCCACCAACCGGGAGGCGGCCGCGCGCCTGTTCATCAGCGAGGCCACGGTCAAGAGCCATCTGCTGCACATCTACGCCAAACTCGGCGTGAACGACCGCGCGGCGGCCGTCGCCGTGGCGTTCCGGCGCGGGTTGCTCGGCGGTGAGCAGGACTGAGCCGCACGCGGCGGAGGACGATGGGGGTGGCGCCTGGTGGATGACGTCTACCGGCATTACCGGCGGCTGCTCGACACCAGCTGGCTGGGCGGCGCCATCTGCTGGACGGTGCTGGTGCCCGACGACGGGCGTGCGCCGGATCTCGCGGACATCGGCGAACGGGTGAGCGGCTCGGGCCGCTTCAAGGTGCACGAGACGGCCGCCTTCGAGCGGCAGGAGGACTTCTTCGGCCTCGCCGCCGACGCCGAGTGGGCCCTGCTGGTCGACGATGCGGCGGCACCCGTCACGCTGTTCGAGCACAACGGGTTCCAGTGCGTCTATCCTCCGGTTCTGCCCCGCCTGAGCGAGGACGGCCGGGCCTACAGCGTCTACTGGAACGTCAACGGCACCAACCGCATCGGCTTCGCCGCCGGGGGCGAGATGGTGCTCTCCTTCGACGGCATGGACGTCAGAGACGCGGCGGGGCGGCCGGGATGGGAACGATGGCCGCAGCTGGGCGAGCTGCTGCCGTATTTCGACTGGCGGCACGGGGGGAGCTGGCGGGCCGCGGCCTTGACCGCCATCGAGCTGGCCACGGGGGCGAGGCTGAGCATGGAGTGGCTGACCCGGGCCCGCTCCTGCCTGACCGGCTGAGATGGCTCAGCGCGGGTCGCGGCGCAGGGGATGGTCGGCCGGGACCTCCACCAGGACGATGCGGTGACCGTCCGGATCGGCTATCCACATCTCCAGCAGGCCCCAGGGTTCGAGCTTGGCCTCCCGCGACACCGGGACGCCCTGCCGCCGTAGCCGCTCCTCCGCACGGCCGAGGTCGCGTACCTGCAGCCAGATCGACAACCCCTCCCCGGCCGGCGGCGAGCCGGCTCGCCCCGACACCTCCAGGAAGCCCTGGCCGAGGAAGAACACCACGCCCGGCTGGTCGGCCGGGCCGAACTCCCGGTAGACGGCCAGGCCGAGGGTGTCGGCGTAGAAGCGGCGGCTGCGCTCGGGATCGGTGGGCCTGAGCAGCACGCGGCTGCTCAGCACGTCGATGCCGGGCGCCTGGGGATCCGCCGCACCATCGTTGGCTTGCCCGCTTTTACGAGCCGAGCACACGACTTCGCTCGCTCTCCGCGGGACCGGTGTCGAAGCTGCGGCGCAGGCCCGCGTTCTGCTCGGCCTTCGGGGGTGGCGCCTGGCCGGCTATCGCCTCGATCGCCCCCCTGCGCCGCTCGATGCCCGCGTCGTTCATGCTGATCCGCTGCCTGGTCCGGCTCTTGTCGTCGGTCACGGTGGGGAGTGTATGAGGGTGGCCACCAACGGAGGGCAACGGCAATGTCCGCGATGGGTGTGGTGCCAGCGGGCGCGTACGCGGCGTCCGTCCGGCGAGCCCCCGATGCGGGCCGGGGGCTCGCACCCGTCTCAGGTGCTGTCGCGCTCCTCCGTCAGCCGATCGATCCGGAGGCTCACGTCGATCAGCTCGCAGCGCAGAGCGTCGAACGCCCGCACCATGGCAGCCTGGGCCGCGGCGAAGTGCTCGTCGGCCTGCTGCCGCAGGTGCACCATTTCGGTGCGGACGGCCGCGATGCCCTGGGACAACTCGATGTGCAGGTCCGCCAGGTCGGCTCGTACCTCGGCGCTGGGGATCGACGCCGCGGTGATGTCGCCAGGTCTGCCGAGCAAGGGTGTGTCGCTCTGCGCCTGGCTGTTCGTGTGTCGGCGTCGTGCCCTGAATCCGCCGGGGGTCAGGCTCGCTTCGAGCGCTTCCACACGGAGTTTCAAGTCGCGAATCTCCGCTTCTACGTCCACGTACCCCTACCTTCGCCGTCTACGGAGGGATCCGGCGCCTGCCGGCGGCTGGGCCCCGCTTTGTTATGCGTACATGGTCGCAAGCCTGCCCCGATGCTGCAGAGGGGGCGGCCGGCGTCCGGGTGTGGTTTTTTCCGTCTCGGTGTGGTGGGGATCGACGACGGACGTAGGTCTCCGGTAGATGGGTCCATGACGAGAAAGACGTCTGCGCGAAAGGCCTCGCAGCGAACTTTACCGGCGGGTGCGCGCGAGCGTCCTGAAAACCGGCAACCCCTTGTCAGTGCTCCTGACAGCGGAGCGGCGGGCGGCGGCCCCACGTGGCCCAGCGCCACAACCACTCCAGCGGGCCCTGGCGGAAGCGGCGCGACCAGAGGGTGGAGAAGATCCACTGTGCGGTGAGGATGGCGCCGGCGATCAGGAACACGGCCCCCCACGGCATGTCGTGCCGCAGCCCGAGAAGGTGGGTGCCGGCCAGGACGAGGACCGTGGCGGCCAGGTAGTTGGTCAGCGCCATCTGGCCGAGCGGCGCGAACAGGGCCCGCAGCGGCCGGCGGAGCGGGGTCCTGAGCAGGACGAGCATGGCGCAGACGTACAAGCCGGCGGTCAGCAGCCCGCCCGTGGCGAACGCGTCCGCCTGCACGGCCGGCACCGCCGCCGCCGCGAAGAGCACGCACAACACAGCCGGTACGCGGGCAGAGCCCTCGATCCGGTCGATCACCCCGTACCTGGACAGCGCCGAGCCCAGCAGGAACAGTCCGGGCACCAGGGAGACGCCGCCGCCACCGAAGATGAGCGCGGCCGCGATGAAGGCGACGGCGAGCACGGGCACGAGCCGGCGCGGCAACCAGGTCGAAGGCAGGAGCACCACCAGGCCGACGGCGGCGTAGATGGTCAGGATGTCGCCCTGCCAGAGCGTGAACATGTGGATCAGGCCCACGCCGAGGAGCACGAGCAGGCGGCGGAGCAGGAGCAGGCGCGGGTGCGGGACGCGGTCCCGGGCGGAGGCCAGCAGGAGCGAGAACCCGACGCCGAACAGCAAGGAGAAGATGGGGAAGAAGCGCTGCTCGACGAGCAGGCCCAGCCACAGGTCGGTCAGGCCGGTCGCCGCGTCGGTGACGACGACGCCGCCCCGGTTGGTGATCGGCCGGACGTTCGCCAGGAGGATGCCGCACAGCGCGAAACCGCGTATGACGTCGAGGGCGGCGATGCGGGGGCGGGAACGGGAGGGTGCCGGGGCTGCCTGGTGTCGCATGGGGCCCCATCCTGCGAGGCCGGGACCGGCGGCGGTACGGGCCGAAAGCAGGATTCGCGACGTCAGAGGCGGTACTTTCGGCTGAACATGCGGTCCCCCTGCTCCAGCTCCCCGGTGCGGCCGGGGAGCTGGAGCCCGTTCATTCGGCGGCCAGGCGTTCGGCCTCTTCGTGCAGCGCCACGATGAGGATGAGCTCCAGGTGCAGCTCGTCGAGATCGGACGTCGCGCCGCCAGGTAGGACGCGCATGGTGGGCCTCCCTGGCTATAGGACGCCCCACCCGTCACATTGGTTGACCCCTCAGGTCTCGCTCCGGAAACGTTCCCAGGCGGACTGGCGGGTCATGTTGAGCGAGACGCCGATGCGCTCCCAGCTCACGTCCCTGCCGCGCAGGTGTGCCACCCAGTCGCGCAGGTTGTCGTCCACCTGCGCCTGCACGACGGCGATCTTGGGAAGGTGGTCGAGGATCTGGTCCTCGGTCATGGTCTCCCACGCGGGGAGCCGGGGCTCGGTGGAGGCGGTCAGCCGCTCTCCTTCGAGGATCTCGACGCACAACCCGATGCACTCGTCGCAGATGTGCACGCCGGGGCCGGCGACGAGCTTGGCCACTTCGGTGCCGTTCTTGTGGCAGAAGGAGCAGCGGAACTTCTCTTTCCAGTCAGGCATGGCCTGACAGTAATCCGTCAGGCCGCCCCTGACAACCCCGGGCGGTCCCGCTCAAGGTGCGCCTGCAGGATCTCCTGGCGCTCCTCGGTGATCTTGGCGCAGAGCGTCACGTACCCGTTCAGCACCTTGCAGTAGAGCCCGCGCGCCTCCTCCAGTTGCTCGCGCAGGGTCGCGACGCGATCGGCGTCGCCGCGCTCCTCGGCCTCGGCCAGCAGCGCGCGGGCCTCGTCCACGATCTCTTCGGAGCGCATCCTCGTACGGCGCAGCAGTGCGGAGCACTCATACAGCTCAGCCAGCCGAGCTGAGGAGATGATGAACTCAGCAGAGTGCACGGCCGACCCGTCAGCCGTCAGCCTGCGGAGATCCGATGCCATATCGCGCCACCTCTCGGTCAAGGTTGCCTAACTGTAGACGCGTAACACCCTCTGGGGGATCACGCGCGACGGCCGGGAGTGTCCCCATGCACCTGGCGGGAGAGGTTTCTCTATCCGTGGAGGAAATCCTCGCCCCTGAACCCCGTTCGGTGTCGGTCGAAGATGCTTGTTTGGCCGTGTTCTCGCTGGTTATCGGCTGAATGCGGCATATCTCCGTTGCGGGCAAAAGCCGGGGATGAAGACCTCCGATCGCCCTCCGCGAGCACGCGCGATCGTCACATACTGAAACGAGACGACAGCACAACGTGACCTTGAATGAACGGTGGGAGCGGCGATGCCGGAACCGGGTAACGATGACGACGCGGTGGACGTCAGCGTCGTCATTCCCGTGCACAACTGCCGGGATTATCTGGATCGGTGCCTGACCGCCGCGCTCGTGCAGCGGGTCAAGAAGGAGATCGTGGTCGTCGACGACGGCTCCACGGACGGCAGCGCCGAGCTCCTCGACCTTTACGCCACCTATCACAAGGACAGCGTGAAGGTGATCCACATCGAGCGCAGCGGCGGCGCCGGCCGGCCGCGCAACGTCGGCATCGAGCACGCCACCGGCCGCTACGTCTTCTTCTGCGACGCCGACGACTACCTGGGCCCCGAGGCCCTGGAGCGCATGGTGGCCGTGGCCGACAGGAACGGCTCCGACATCGTGCTCGGCAAGGTCGTGGGGCACGGCAGGCGGGCGCCGGTGTCGATGTTCCAGCAGAGCGCCGAGCGGGTGGAGCTGGGCGACAGCGCCGTCTACAACAGCCTGACCTGCTTCAAGTTGTTCAGGCGCGACCTGCTGACGCGCCACCGCGTCAGGTTCGGCGAGGACGTGCTCGTCGGCGAGGACATCCTGTTCACCGTGCACGCCTACTGCCACGCCAGAGGGATCTCCGTGGTGGCCGACCACGAGTGCTACCACCTCATGGCAAGGCCCGACGGCAGCAGCATCATGCAGCAGGCGGGCAGCAGGGACCCGCTCGCCTGGCTCGCCATGATCCGGCGGCCCATCGGGCTCATGGCCGCGCACGTCGAGCCGGGGCCGCTCCGCGACCACCTGCTGCGCAGGCACTTCAGGCTGGACGTGTTCGCGCAGCTCGGGACGGTGTTCCTGGAGAGCGACGACGTGCGGCGCAAGGACATCGCGCGCGAGGTGGCCGCGATCTGCGACGAGTGGTACACCCCCGGCGTGCACGAGCGGCTCAACACCATCGACAAGCAGCGGGCCGGCGCGCTCGACGACGTCGACCGGCTGGTGCGCCTGGCCCGCATCGAGACCGCCACCGTGCGCCGCCGGCTGACCGGCCTGCGCTGGGACGGCGACCGCCTGATGGTGACGGGCGCCGCCCAGCTCGACGGCATCACCAGGGACGACGGCCTGGCCCTGGTGCTGCGCCCGCGGCTCGATCCGGCCGCCGAGATCGTCGTCCCGGCCGAGCGCACGGGCGGTGAGTTCGTCGCGCGCGTGGACGTGGGCACGCTCGGGTCGGGTATCTGGGACCTGCGGGTGGCGGTCGAGATCGAGGGCGTCGTACGGCTCGGCCGCCTCGGCGCGGACCGCGACAGCGGCATCGCCCGCCCCGCGCCCCGGCTGATCGGCGGCGTCGTGGCTCTGCCGTACTTCACCAGGGACAACGGCAACCTCAGCATCGACGTCGGCGGGCACGTGGTCGCGGTGCCCGGCACCGCCCGCCTGATCAGGACCAGGTGGGCCATCGGGCACCGGCTGCTCGTCGACGGCGAGGTGACCGTCGCCGGCACCGTGCCGGCCGCCTCCTCGATCCGGCAGATCGTCTGGCGCGAGCGGCGCACCGGACGCGAGCGCACCGATCGGGTGGTGGCGCTGCCCGCGGGCGGATTCACCGGCAGGCCGGCGGTGGGCCGGCTCGCGCCGGGCACCTGGGACGCCTACCTGGACCTCGATCTGGGCGGGCCGCCCGCGCGGTTCAGGATCGAGACGGACGCCGAGACGGTCGTGGCGGCCCGTCGCTGGTGGGGTGCGGCCCTGCTCAGGAGCGTGCGGCCGTACGCCACCCCGGGCCGGGGGCGGCTGAGCGCGGTGGTGCGGCGGCTGACGGCCAGGGCGCTGCTCAAAAGGATCGTGCGCTAATTGCCATCTATGTGCAGGTGCAAGACGATGTCCTAAAGTAGGAGCGTTTGTTTCCTATGGGAGGTAGCGCCGTGCACGTACCAGATGGCTTCTTCAACGCTGTGACCTCCATCTCGGCCGGGGCCGTGGCCGCCGCCGGGGTGGGCGTCTGCCTGCGTGGCGCACGGCGTGAGCTCGACGACCGGACTGCGCCCATGGCCGGGCTCGTCGCGGCCTTCATCTTCGCCGTCCAGATGCTGAACTTCCCGGTGGCCGCCGGGACCAGCGGGCACCTGCTGGGCGGCGCGCTGGCGGCGATACTCGTCGGGCCCTATACAGGCGTGCTCTGTATGGCGGTGGTCCTCCTGGTCCAAGGCGTGTTCTTCGCCGACGGGGGGCTGACCGCGCTCGGCGTCAACGTCACGATCATGGGCATCGTCACCGTGATCGTCGGCTGGGGCGTCTTCCGGCTGGTCACCGGGCTGGCCAGGGGGAAGGTCGTGGTGGCCGCGTTCCTGGCCGCGCTGATCTCCGTGCCCGCGGCGGCGCTGGTCTTCACGCTGCTGTTCTGGATCGGGGGCACCGCGCCGATCGAGGTGGGCGCGGTGGCCGCCGCCATGGGCGGCGTGCACGTGCTGATCGGCATCGGCGAGGCGGTCATCACGGCCGTGACCGTCGGCGCGGTGCTCGCCGTGCGGCCCGACCTCGTGTACGGCGCCCGCGGCCTGAGCAAGCCGCTGGTCCTGCGGGACGCCGATGGCGCGGTCACGACCGTGGCGGAGGAGCGGCCGGAGGTGGCCGCCTCCAAGCGGTCGCGCGGTTTCCTGCTCGCGGGGGTCGGCGTCACGGTGGTCCTGGCCGGGGGAGTGTCGTTCGCCGCGTCCTCCTCGCCCGACGGGCTGGAGGCGGTCGCGGAGAACAAGGGCTTCATCGGCCAGGCGGGCGACCACCACTTCGGCGGCTGGGCGCTGGCGGACTACGGGGACGTGGGCGGGATCCCCGTCGGGGTCGCCGGGGTCATCGGGGTCGCGCTCGTGCTGGTCATCGCCGGCGCCCTGGCCTACGCCGCGCGGAGCCGCCGCAAGACCAGGGTCTGAGCCGTGGGCGCTGGGCACCGTCATCAGCTCTACCTGCCGGGCGGCTCGGCCGTGCACCGGCTGCCGCCGCAGTGCAAGCTGCTGGCCGTCCTCTCCTTCGCCATCGTGGTCGTGGCCACGCCCCGGGAGCGCATGTGGGCCTTCGCCGTCTACGCGCTCCTGCTCGGGGCCGTCGCGGTGGCCGCGCGGGTGCCGCTGGGGCACATCCTGCGGCGGATGGTGGTCGAGCTGCCCTTCGTGCTGTTCGCCTTCCTCATCCCGGTCATCGGGCTGGGGGAGCGCGTCACGGTGCTCGGGTTGTCGCTCAGCGAGCCGGGGCTCTGGGCGTCCTGGAACATCCTGGCCAAGGCCACGCTCGGGGTGATCGCCTCGATCCTGCTGGCGGCCACCACGGAGCCGCGGGTCATCCTGCTCGGCGCGCAGCGGCTCAGGCTGCCGAGCCTGCTGGTGCAGATCGCCATGTTCATGTTGCGGTACATGGACGTGATCGTGGATGAGATGCGGCGGATGCGGGTGGCCAGGGAGTCTCGTGGGTTCGAAGCACGAAATTTCCGGCATATTCCGGTGGTGGCCCGGTCGGCCGGGGCGTTGTTCATCCGGTCGTACGAGCGGGGCGAGCGGGTGCATCTGGCGATGCTCAGCCGCGGATATTCTGGGCAGATGCCGATAATTCAGGACTTTTCGGCATCCGCTGGCCAGTGGGGTGCCGCCCTCGCCCTCCCCGCCCTGGCCCTCGCAGTGTGGGGACTGTCGTGGTGAACTCTCTCGAAGTCGCGTCGCTCGCCTACGCCTATCCGGACGGCACGCAGGCGCTCTTCGGCGTGAACCTGTCGATCGCCCGGGGCGAGCGCGTGGCCCTGCTCGGCCCCAACGGCGCCGGCAAGACCACCCTCGTCATGCATCTCAACGGCATCCTCACCGCAGGGCATGGAACTGTCACCGTGGCCGGCACCCCGGTCCGCAAGGACACCCTCAAAGAGGTCAGGCAGCGCGTCGGCCTGGTCTTCCAGGACCCCGACGACCAGCTCTTCATGCCGACGGTCAGGGACGACGTCGCCTTCGGCCCCGCCAACGCCGGCGTCGCGGGCGAGGACCTCGACCGCGTGGTCAAGGAGGCGCTGGAGCGGGTCGGCATGCTGGAGGCCATCGACCGGCCGCCGCACCACCTGTCGTTCGGGCAGCGGCGCCGGGTGGCGGTGGCGACCGTGCTGGCGATGGAGCCGGAGATCCTGGTGCTCGACGAACCCTCGTCCAACCTGGACCCGGCCGCCCGCAGGGAGCTGGCCGAGGTCCTGCGCTCGCTGGACGTGACGGTGCTCATGGTGACGCACGATCTCCCGTACGCGCTGGAGTTGTGCGAGCGGGCGCTCATCCTGTCCGGCGGCGTGATCGCCGCCGACGGTCCCACCCGCGAGCTGCTCGCCGACGCCGGTCTGCTGGCCGAGCATCGCCTGGAGCTTCCGTACGGCTTCGCCATCCCCGTCGTCTGAGCAAGCTGGCCTTCCAGGTGGCAGGACCGGCTCCCGCATGGGTAGGAATCCCGCAGGATGGCATTCGACGGGCGTTTCATACGTTTCTAGGCCCACCTTGTCCCCCTGTATCCGACTTTTCGTAGTTTGTGCATGCCCGGTAGCCGGGGATGTCGAAGTACAGTGGCTCATCGAGGAGGGGCCAAATGAAGCTGCGGCTTGCGCGACACGCCCTAGGTGACGCCGTGGTGGTGGCCGTCGAGGGTGAGCTCGATCTGTTCACCGCACCGTTCCTGCGTGATGAGGTGCGTGACGCCATCAAGCAGGACGGCGCCAGGCTCGTGCTCGATCTGCAGCAACTGTCGTTCATGGACTCCAGCGGCCTGTCGGTGCTGATCGAGGCCTGGCGCCTGGCGACGGGCGAGGGCGGCGGCGTCTCCCTGGCGGCGCCGCAGGCGCCCGTGGCCCGCATCCTGCGCACGACGGGGCTTGACCGGAGAATCAAGGTGTACTCGGATGTGGACACCGCCGTGGGCGAGATTTAGCCACCCCCGAGTAGAACTTCATTCGGTTCCCAGGTTAGGGTCCGGGATATGGACGTGAACGGATCTGCAGCAATAGTTTCCGGCGGCGCCAGCGGCCTGGGTGAAGCCACGGCCCGCGAGCTGGCCAGGGCCGGTGCCACCGTGGTCATCGCCGACCTCAACGAGGAGCGCGGCAAGGCCGTGGCCGACGAGATCGGCGGCGTGTTCGCCAGGACGGACGTGTCGGACGACGCGCAGGTGCAGGCGGCCGTGGACGCCGCCGTGGCCACCGGCAAGCCGCTGCGCGTGGTCGTCAACAGCGCGGGCATCGGCTGGGCCGAGCGCACGGTCAACCGTGACGGCAGCCCGCACAACCCGGCCACCTTCCGCAAGGTGATCGAGGTCAACCTGATCGGCACGTTCAACCTCATGCGCATCGCGGCGGCCGCCATCGCCAAGACCGAGCCGGCCGACGAGGACGGGCAGCGCGGCGTGGTGATCAACACGGCGTCCGTGGCGGCGCTGGAGGGACAGACCGGGCAGCTCGCGTACTCCGCCTCCAAGGGCGGGATCGTGGGCATGACCGTTCCGGCGGCGCGCGACCTGGCGGCGATCGGCGTGCGGGTCAACACGATCTGCCCCGGCATCATCGACACCCCCATCTACGGCTTCTCGGCCAACGCCGACGAGTTCAAGACCAAGCTGGTGGCCCCGGTGGTGTTCCCCAAGCGCATGGGCCGGGCCGGCGAGTTCGCGCACCTGGTCAGGTCCCTGGTAGAGAACGACTACATGAACGCCGAGGTCGTCCGCTTCGACGGCGGCATCCGCTTCCAGCCCAAGTGAGGTTTCGTGTCTGACGAAGTGCTCGTCGAGGAGTCCGGGAACGTCGCGATCATCACGATCAACCGCCCCAAGGCCCGCAACGCGGTCAACGGTGCGGTGGCCAGGGGCATCGCCGAGGCGCTGGACGCGCTCGATGGCCGGCCTGACATTTCGGCTTATGTTCTGACCGGTGCCGGTGGCACCTTCTGTGCGGGGATGGACCTGAAGGGCTTCCTGTCCGGCGACTTCCCGATCGTCGCGGGCCGCGGGTTCGGCGGCCTGACCGAGTCGCCGCCGAAGAAGCCGCTGGTCGCCGCCGTGGAGGGTTACGCGCTGGCGGGCGGGTTCGAGCTGGCGCTGGCGTGCGACATCATCGTGGCGTCGTCGGAGTCGAAGTTCGGGTTGCCGGAGCCCAAGCGCGGGCTCGTGGCGGGCGCGGGCGGCATCATGCGGTTGCCGCGCCGGATCCCGTACCACGTGGCCATGGAGATGGCGCTGACCGGCGACCACTATCCGGCCGCCCGGCTCTACGAGCTGGGCCTGGTCAACCGGATCGCCGAGCCGGGCACGGCCCTGGACGGGGCCGTCGAGCTGGCCGGGAAGATCGCGGCCAACGCCCCGCTGGCGCTCGCCGCCACCAAGCGGGTGGTCATCGAGTCGCAGGACTGGTCGCTGGAGGAGATGTTCGAGAAGCAGGGCGCGATCATCCAGCCGATCTTCGCCTCGAAGGACGCCATGGAGGGTGCCGCCGCCTTCGCGGAGAAGCGCCAGCCTCAGTGGAAGGGCGAGTAGCCCGTCAGCCGATCCCTCCCGTTTTCTCATGAAACGGGAGGGCTTTCCTTAGCGCACGCATAACTCTTCCTGCGTACGGTAAAAGAGAGGCGACGATCTACCGGGAGAGCGCATGAGCGAGCATTCGGGTTCCAGGTTCGAGTCCGCCAAGCGCGGCGCCGGTACCCTGCTGACCGGCGCGCTGAGCGCCCTCATCATCGTGGTGGCCATGCTCGCCGTCATGTGGGCGCTCGAAGTCGTCGATTACCTGGCCGACGGCGCCCTCGACCGCTACGGCATCGTCGGCTGGGACCCCGACGGGCTGGTCGGCATCCTGTTCGCGCCCTTCCTGCACGGCGGCTTCGGTCACCTGATGGCCAACTCCCTGCCGCTGCTGATCCTCGGCTTCCTGGCCGGCCTGCGCGACATCGGCAAGTTCCTCTGGGCCAGCCTGATCATCATCCTGATCGGCGGCATCGGCACGTGGGTGTCGAGCCCCGGCGTCATCACGATCGGGGCCAGCGGCCTGGTCTTCGGCTACTTCGGCTACATCCTGGCCCGGGGCCTGTTCGACCGCCGCATCGTCGACGTCGTCATCGCCGTCGGCGTGGGCATCGCCTTCTACGGCATCCTCACGGGCCTGCTGCCCAACCAGGTGGGCATCTCGTGGCAGGGGCACCTGTTCGGCCTCATCGGCGGCGTGGTGGCCGGCTGGGTGTTGCGGCGGAGGAAGCGGGAGCAGCCGCTCGCCTACTGAGCGGGCGGATGCGGGCGCGTGCGCTCCGCCGGTGAGCCGGACAGCAGGCGGTCGATGAGGGCCAGGCCGACGGCCGAGACCACGAACGCCAGATGAATGATCGTCTGCCACATGATCTTGTCGTTCGGCGTGCTCTGGGCCCGGATGAACGTCTGCAGCAGGTGCACCGACGAGATGCCGATGATGGCCGTGGCCAGCTTGACCTTCAGCACGTTGGCGTTGACGTGCGAGAGCCACTCCGGCTCGTCGGGATGGCCGTTGATGTTGATCCGCGAGACGAACGTCTCATATCCCCCGATGATCACCATGATCAGCAGATTGGAGATCATCACCACGTCGATCAGGGCCAGGACCGTCAGCATGACCACGACCTCGGGCGGAGCGCTCGCCGACGACACGGGCTCGGTGTGCAGGAACACCGTCGCGATCAGGTGCCAGAGCTCCACGCCGAACTGCCAGACGTAGACCGCCTGGGCCGCGACCAGCCCTAAGTAGAGCGGGACCTGCAGCCAGCGGCTGGCGAACATGAGGTGGCCGAGGTGCTTGGGCCTGGCTGTCCCCTGGCCGAATGGGGGGTTTTCGGGCAAGAATGTTTCCTACTAATCGATCCGGAAGGATGTCGGTCAGTTGGCGCACCTGGGATCCCTGGAGCACGCGATCATGGACGTGCTGTGGGATGCCGGGAAACCGATGCGGGTGCGCGAGCTGCTGGTCAAGCTCAACGAGGACCGCGAGCTCGCCTACACCACGGTGCAGACCGTGGCGGAGCGGCTGCTGCGCAAGGGCCTGCTCGTCCGCACGCCGTACCGCAACGCCTTTCGCTACGCCGTGGTCCTGCAGCGGGACGAGCACGTCGCCGGCCTCATGCTCGAAGTGCTCGAAGCCAGCACCGACAGGCTGCCGGTGCTGGCCAGGTTCGCCGACGCCGTGGCGGACGACGACGCGCTCGCGCTCCTGAGAGAGCTGTCGCGCAGGACGGGTCAAAGACGCTCGACCACGTAGTCGACGCAGCTCGTCAGCGCCTCGACGTCGGCCGGGTCGATGGCCGGGAACATCGCGACGCGGAGCTGGTTGCGGCCCAGCTTGCGGTAGGGCTCGGTGTCGACGATGCCGTTGGCCCGCAACACCTTGGCCACCGCCGCCGCGTCGACGTTGTCGGTGAAGTCGATCGTGCCGACCACCTGCGAGCGGAACTCGGGCGCGGCGAACGGCGCGGCGAAGGCGGACTTCTCGGCCCAGGTGTAGAGCCGCTGGCTGGAGTCGGCCGTGCGGGCGGTGGTCCAGGCCAGGCCGCCGTTGCCGTTCATCCAGTCGAGCTGGTCGGCCAGCAGGAACAGCGTGGCCACGGACGGGGTGTTGTAGGTCTGGTCCTTGGCGGAGTTGTCGATCGCGACGGGCAGGCTGAAGAACTCCGGCACGAAACGGCCGGTCGCGGTGATCTCCTCGACCCTGGCCAGGGCGCGCGGCGACATGATCGCGATCCACAGGCCGCCGTCGGAGGCGAAGCTCTTCTGCGGGGCGAAGTAGTAGACGTCGGTCTCGGCGATGTCGACGGGCAGGCCGCCGGCGCCGGAGGTGGCGTCCACGAGCACCAGCGAGTCGCCGGAGCCGACGCGGGCGATCGGCATGGCGACGCCGGTCGAGGTCTCGTTGTGGGTGAGCGCGTAGACGTCCACGCCGTCCTCGGCGACCGCCGTCGGGTAGGTGCCGACCTCGGCGGTGATGACGCTCGGCTCGCCGAGCCACGGCGCCTTCTTGGTGACGGTGGCGAACTTCGAGGAGAACTCGCCGAACGACAGGTGCTGCGACCTGTCGCGGACGAGCCCGAAGGCCGCGATGTCCCAGAACGCGGTGGTGCCGCCGTTGCCGAGCACGACCTGATAGCCCTCGGGCAGCGAGAACAGGTCGGACAGTCCGGAGCGCACGCGGCCGACCAGGTTTTTGACCGGCTTCTGGCGATGGGAGGTGCCCATCAGGCTCGCGCCGGAGGCGGCGAGCGCAGCCAGTTGCTCGGTGCGAACCTTCGAGGGCCCGCAGCCGAATCGGCCGTCGGCGGGCTTGATGTCAGCGGGAATCACGATGTCAGCCACGTGACGAGCCTACCGACCGGGGTGGCATGGCTCGCACGCGGTCCGAAATCTGAGACCGAAATCTGGGACCAGGGAGAACGTTCCCCGGCTCACTGGCCCCGGCTGACCGGATCCACGCGCGCGAAGGTGAGCAGATCCACCATCCGGAAGTCGCCGGTGCCGCCCGTCCGGCGGGGCAGCGTGGGCCGCCAGGACGGGCTGGCGGCGAGGAAGGAGGCCGGATCGAGCTGCAGCAGCCCGATGAAGACCTCGCCCACGATCCGCGCGCCCACCCCGGCCAGCCTGAGCCCGCCGCCCAGGATCTCGGCCTCCTTGAGCACGTAGTACCAGAGCGGGGTGCTGGCGGGCAGGCCGTGCCCGATCGTCTGCAGCTCGGGGAAGTGCTGCGCCTCCAGGGCCGGCACGCCGATCGCGCGGGCGATGTTCTGCCCGGACGGGATCGACCAGGTGACGTGGCGCAGCAGGTTGCGCTGGGCCAGCGAGGTCGGCGCGTCCGCGGACGGGATCGCGGCCAGGGGCAGGTTGAACAGCGGGGTGGAGATCTTGCTGTCGATGCGCTTGTTCGGCCGCACCTGGCCGTCGCCGAAGTCGAAGAACGTCTGCCAGCCGATGAAGCGCCTGGGCGCCCTGGCGCCGCCGCGCAGGTCCACGGGATCGCTCTGCCCCTGTCCCGCCGGGTCGAAGATGAACCCGAAGAACGCCGTGCCGTCCGGGTTGCCCGCGAGGTTGGCCCGGTAGGAGGGCCGGACCATGCTGTGCCCGAACCGGTAGGCGGCGCCCTGGAACTCCACCGGAATGAACTGCTGACCCGCCGCCGGGCGGTAGAAACGCCGCCCGTTGGCGAGGATGTCGTTGACGACGCTCGGCCCGATGATCAGCGGCAGGAACTCCTTGAGCACGATCCACTGGTAGTGCCACCTGACCAGTTGCCTGGCGGCCTCGAAGACGTTGCCCTGCTGGCCCTGGGCGCGCAGGTGGTCCACCACCCGGTTGTGGAACAGCAGGAAGGCGGCGTGCAGGCCCGCGATGATCAGGTTCTCGTCGTTGCGCGGGTCGGCGATGATGGCGGTGCGGTTCGCCCGGCGCGGCAGGTCCTCGAACCTGCCGCCGCTCTCCAGCCGGAACTTGGCGGGGTCGGCGGGGTCGTAGAGCTGCGGGTCGGCGGCGGGGCCGCCGCCGTAGAGGTTGTCCAGGTCGAGGCCCGGCGTCCTGGTGTTGGGCGACTGCTCGGGCGGGGTCGGCACGCCGAGCGGGGAGGACTCGTCGAAGGTCATGTCGTGGTCGACGAACTGCCCGAAGAACGTCACCCCGGCGGTGTGTGTGCCGTTGTCGAGGTTGTTCGGGCTGAGCTCGGGGTTCGTGATCAGCCGGATCGGGCCCTCCTGCAGCGGGTCCTTGGCGTCGATGAGGCCGCTTGGCCGCCCCATCTCGATGAGGGCCTGCCGGAGGCTGGGCGCGTTCAGGTCCGCGAAGGGGGAGAGGTTGAAGACGCGGCCGAACCGGTCGGGGGCGGTGGCCAGCCCGCCCGCCTGAACGGTCACGACCTGGGCGAGCGCCGCGGCGGGAGTGAGCGTCAGCGCCGCGCCCGCTCCCACGCTCGTGAGGAAACCGCGTCTGGTCAGAGCGGACCTTGGCTCGTTACTGTGTTCGGGCATGACCCGCCTCCTTACTGACTCCCGCTGACGGGGGGCGGGCGCGTGCCAGGGCCGGTCGGCATGCTGGAACACACCCGCTCGCGGGAGGTCTGGGGGTTGCCTGAGGTCAGGCTGATCCCGCGGCAGGAGGCGGTCAAGAAGCACTTTCCCCTAGTGCTTTTTCCGCTCGGGACGGTGCCCGGAACACGAAAACGGCTACCGCGGGCGAGCCACGCGATAGCCGTTACAACGAGACGGCTACCGCGGGCGCGAGCCGCGCGGTAGCCGTTACGGAGATCAGAACCGGCCGACGACCTCGTCGGCGCCCGGCACCTCGCTGAGCGGGCGCGAGGCGGGGCCGATGTAGTGGGCGCTGGGGCGGACGAGCCGGCCCGTGAGCTTCTGCTCGAGGACGTGCGCCGCCCAGCCCGCGGTGCGGGCGCAGGTGAACATCGAGGTGAACATGTGGGACGGGACCTCGGCGAAGTCGAGCACGACCGCGGCCCAGTATTCCACGTTGGTGGCGAGCACCCGGTCGGGCTTGCGCGCGTGCAGCTCCTCCAGCGCGGCCTGCTCCAGCGCCGCCGCCACCTCGTAACGAGGGGCGTCGAGCTCCTTGGCGGTCCGGCGCAGCACGCGGGCGCGCGGGTCCTCGGCACGGTAGACGCGGTGGCCGAAGCCCATGAGGCGGTTGCCCTTGTCGAGCTCGCTCTGGACGTACTTCTTGGCGTCGCCGAGCTGCTCCACGCCCTCGATCATGTGCAGCACGCGGGCCGGGGCGCCGCCGTGCAGCGGCCCTGACATGGCGCCGACGGCTCCGGAGAGGGCGGCGGCCACGTCGGCGCCGGTGGAGGCGATGACGCGGGCGGTGAAGGTGGAGGCGTTCATGCCGTGCTCGGCCGCGGAGGCCCAGTAGGCGTCGATGGCCTTGACGTGCTTGGGATCAGGCTCACCGCGCCAGCGGATCATGAAACGCTCGACGATGGTCTTGGCCTCGTCGACCCGGCTCTGCGGAACCATCGGCAGGCCGAGCCCGCGCGCGGACTGCGCG
Source organism: Nonomuraea sp. NPDC002799 (assembly GCF_053592075.1). Classification (NCBI taxonomy): domain Bacteria; kingdom Bacillati; phylum Actinomycetota; class Actinomycetes; order Streptosporangiales; family Streptosporangiaceae; genus Nonomuraea; species Nonomuraea sp. NPDC002799. The sequence goes on along the minus strand of NZ_JBSFVA010000020.1, from coordinate 49,258 downwards.
ACGAACGAAAGAGCCATCACGGAGGCGCGCGCGAGCTGGTCGCGGGCCTCCTCGTCGGTGATGTCGAGCAGCGGCTTGAAGCCATAGGCCGGAGCCAGCATGGCGAGTGCGCTCTGTACGTCTACGCGGATGTCACCGGAGTGGACAGGGATGGGGAACGGCTCCGCCGGCGGAAGGCCCGGCTGGAACTTGTTGTCGACCAGCAGGCCCCATACGGCCCCGAACGGGACACGGCCGACCAGCTCTTCGATGTCGACACCCCGGTATCGAAGGGCGCCCCCCTCTTTGTCCGGTTCCGCGATCTCGGTTTCGAAAGCTACGACGCCTTCGAGTCCGGGTTTGAAGTCGGACATGCTCGGCCGCCTCCCTTTCTTCTTGCCATGTTTGGGCAATGCCTTGATGTCGAGATACCGGCGGGTCAATTTAACCCCCTGCCGGCTCATGGTCGGTCTCGGGACCCGCCATAAGCCCATACCCGCTGGTGGGGGGTGGTGCGTGGGATCCGCCACACAAGCGCGCAAGAATACCGTCTCGTGGATGCCACCCCGCGCCCGCCCTTGCTGGCGGGGCTTCGCCGAACGTACGAGGGCGAGCCGTTGCTCGAATCAGACCTCGCGTCCGACCCCATCGCGCAATTCACCACCTGGTTCCAGGAGGCGCTCGACGTCGGCCTGCCGGAACCCAACGCCATGATCCTGGCCACCGCCTCCGCCGGAGGCCGGCCCAGCGCCAGGACGGTCCTGCTCAAGGGCTATGACGAACGCGGATTCGTCTTCTACACCAACTACGAGTCGCGCAAGGGCCGCGACCTGGCCGAGAACGCCCGCGCGTCCCTGCTGTTCCCCTGGCATCCGATCCGCCGCCAGGTGCGCGTCGAGGGCGCGGTCTACCGCATCTCCCACGCGGAGTCGGCCGAATACTTCGAGTCGCGTCCCTACGGCTCCCGCATCGGCGCCTGGGCCTCGCGGCAGTCGGCCGTCGTGCGGTCCAGGGAGGAGCTGGAGGCCCGCTACGAGGAGCTGGCCGCCCGCTGGCCGGAGGATCCGCCCGTGCCGGAGTTCTGGGGCGGGTTCCGCGTGGTCCCGGCCGAGATCGAGTTCTGGCAGGGGCAGCTCGACAGGATGCACGACCGGCTCCGCTACCGGCGGACGCGACCCGGCTGGGTCCTGGAGAGACTTGCACCCTAATGTGCCTTAGGTGGCATTCGCGGAGCTGGTCAAACGTCATCTGGTGGACACCCGGCCGCTGAGCGTGCCCGCCTACCGGCGGATCTGGCTCGGTCAGGCCGTGTCCCACGTCGGCGTCGGCGCGACCGTGGTCGTCGTCGGGCAGCAGGTGTGGCAGCTCACCGGCTCCTCGCTCTGGGTCGGCCTGCTGGGCATGGCCAACCTGATCCCGCTGGTGGTCTTCGGCCTGTGGGGCGGGGCGGTCGCCGACGCGGTGGACCGGCGCAAGCTGCTCATCGGGGGCTCGCTCATCGCCTGGGCGGCCACCCTGTGCATCCTCGTCCAGGCGCTGCTCGACCTGCGGAACATCTGGCTGATCTTCGGCGCCGTCGCGCTGAACGCCACCGGCTTCGCCATCACCGGTCCGACCAGGGGAGCCATCATCCCCCGGATCATGGAGGCGGGGCTGGTGCCGGCGGCCAACGCGCTCAACTCGCTGGTCTACAGCATCGGCGCGGTGGCCGGACCGATGATCGGCGCGGTCGCGCTGCACTGGGGCGGGTACGCGGCGGCGTACGGGATGGACGCCCTGCTCTTCACCGGCAGCCTCTACGCGGCCCTGAGATTGCCCGCACTGCCTCCGCTGGGCGCGGTGAGGCGTCCAGGCGCGCGGGCCGTGCTGGAAGGGCTCAGTTTCATCCTGAGGAGCCCGGTGTTGCTGATGTCGTTCGTGGTCGACATCATCGCGATGGTGTTCGCCATGCCGCGGGCGCTCTTCCCCGAGCTGGCCGCCGAGCGGTTCGGCGGCTCCACACTGGCGCTCGGCTGGCTGAACTCCGCGATGGCCATCGGCTCCGTCGCCGGCGCGCTGTTCTCCGGCTGGGTGGGGCGGGTGTCGCGGCAGGGCGTCGCGCTGGTGATCGTCATCGCCGTCTGGGGCCTGGCCGTGGCCGCCGCCGGGTTCGCGCAGGAGTTGTGGCTGGTGGTCGCGTTCCTGGCCGTCGGCGGGATGGCGGACGTCTTCTCCTCGGTGTGGCGGCAGTCGATCCTGCAGTTGTACGCGCCTGACGAGATGCGGGGGCGGATGCAGGGGGCGTTCATGGTGGTCGTGGCGGGCGGGCCGCGCCTGGGGGACCTGCGGGCCGGGGCGACCGCGACGGCGTTCGGGGTGGCCGGGGCGTGGGTGGGCGGCGGGATCGCGTGCGCCGTCGCGGTGCTGGCCGTCGGCCTGTCGGTGGCGCGCTTCAGGAACTACCGGGGGCGGTGACCCCCTCGCGGGCTTCTGTCCGAAATTCGGCTTTGCGGGAGCCGGCGAAGGAGCGCTCCCCGGCGGTCACGCCCTCGCGGCGGGCTGGGGCAAGTCACGATCGATCTCGACGGGAAGGAACGGGAAGGAACTCGGCCACCCCGTTGTTGCCGACCTTAAACATCGCCGGCCGTTCTCCCAATAAGGTTCTTGTATCCCCTGTGCCCGCTGCGGACGGGCGCAGTCCCCGCCACTACCGACGTAACATTCAGTTAGGAGGACTGCCTTGACCGCACACGGCCTGATCGACACGACGGAGATGTATCTCCGCACGATTTACGAGCTCGAAGAGGAGGGCATCGTCCCCCTTCGCGCCCGGATCGCCGAGCGCCTGGCGCAGAGCGGCCCCACGGTGAGCCAGACCGTCGCCCGCATGGAGCGTGACGGGCTGGTCCGCGTCGAGGGTGACCGCCATCTGTCGATGACCGACCTGGGCCGCACGCTCGCCACCCGCGTGATGCGCAAGCACCGGCTCGCCGAATGCCTGTTGACCCAGGTGATCGGCATGCCCTGGGAAGAGGTGCACATCGAGGCGTGCCGCTGGGAGCACGTCATGTCCGAGTCCGTCGAGGCGCGCCTGGTGACGCTGCTCGACAACCCCACCGTCTGCCCGCATGGCAACCCCATTCCCGGGCTGGGCGAGCTGGGTGCCAAGGAGGCCGCGGAGGGTGGCGCCAACGTGCTGACCTCCATGTCGGATCTGGCGGGGCCGAGGGACATCCCGGTGGTCGTGCGGCGAATTAGTGAACAAGTGCAAAGCGATCCTGCTGTGATGCTTAAACTCAAGCAAGTTGGGATACAACCCGGACGCGAGGTGACGCTCGCGGCGAGCGACGACGGTGTGCGGGTGACAGGTGACGGTGATGGTGACGACACTCCCGCGGAGCTTCCGCGCGATGTCGCCGCGCACGTTTTTGTCTCCAAGCGCTGACGCGCGCGCAGCTACTTGGTTGAATCCCTCTTGGGAGGCCCTCCACTCTCCCCTGGCCAAGACTGTTGCAGGAGCGCCCGTGGTCCGTCTTGCTGGCACGCCACCCCGAGGAGTGGTCTCCGGATGAAGCGATGGGGGGATGTGTCACCAGAAGCGGCTGATCACCTTTCTGCCGGGTCAGTGCTCGATCACGCCGAGATGGCGGTGGTCGTCACCGACCGTTTCAGCAATCTCCTCTACTGGAACCCGTTCGCCGAGAAACTCTTCGGCCGCCCGGACAGGTCGTCCACGCGTGACACGTCCGTCCTGTCCCTCGGGATCATGGAGAAGGACCATCCGCTGGCGATCGAGCTGGCCAAGCACGTGCTCAAGGGCGGCGTGTGGGAGGGCACGTTCGACGTCAAGCGGGTGGACGGCACGATCGTCTACGTCCGCGCCCAGGCCGTGCCGCTGCGCCACTCGTCGGGCTCGGTGACGGGCATCGTCATCCTGGCCCGCGAGGCGCTGCGCAGCAACGAGCGCGAGAAGGACCGCTTCGGGCTGCTGGAGCGCATCGGCGAGCGGCTGGCCGGCTCCCTCTACGTCGAGGAGACGCTCAAGCGCGTCGCCGAGATGCTGATCCCGCAGTTCGCCGACCACTGCTTCATCGAGCTGATGGAGGGCGACCGACTCGTACGCCGGGTCTCTCAGCACGTACAGGGGTGGACGCCGCCGTCGGGAACATGGAAGCCGGTGGGCGCGGAGATCCGCTACCCCGCCGGCCACTACGCCGACACCGCACTCAGACGCCAGGAGACCATCCTCGTCGAGGACTTCTCCACCAGCAGCTTCCCCGCCACCGCCGAGGGCAGCGCGCGGTTGTGCGGCGAGATCGGCATGACCTCGGCCATCGTCGCCCCGCTGCTGGTGCGCGGCGAGACGCTGGGGCTGATGTATCTCGGCCTGTCCAACCTCACCGACCGCCGTAGCCCCCACTACGACGCCTTCGACCGCGACTTCGTGGGAGCCATCGCCACCCGGGTCGCGCTGGCGATCGACAACGCGCTGCTGTTCGAGGAGGAGCGCCACACGGCGGAGTCGTTTCAGAAGCACCTCCTGCCCCGGGCGCTGCCGCAGCTCGACGGCCTGCAGATCGCGGTGCGCTACTACCCGGCCGCCCCGCTGGTCTCCCACGGCCAGGGCATCCAGACCCAGGTGGGCGGCGACTGGTACGACGTGATCCCGCTCTCGGCGGGCCGCGTCGGCATCGTGATCGGCGACGTCGAGGGCAGGGGCGCCAAGGCGGCCGCCATCATGGGCCAGCTCAGGGCGGCGCTGCGGGCCTTCGCGCAGGACGACAAGTCGCCCGCCGACATCCTCGCCAGGCTCGACGAGTGGACGCGCATCATCGCCACCCCCGAGCACGACGACAACGGCGCCGAGGTCAGCATCCCGCCCATCGTGACCTGCCAATACCTCGTCTACGACGCCTGGTCGCGCCAGCTCTCCTTCGCCAACGCGGGCCACGCGCCGCCGCTGCTGCTGGTCGACGGCCAGTGCGTCGAGCTCGACATCGAGGAGGTCGGCCAGCCGCTCGGGGTGCGCGCCAAGGGCATGCACGCCGACCTGGTCTACAAGGAGGAGACCCGCACCCTGCCACCGGGCGCGGCGCTGCTCCTCTACACCGACGGCCTGATCGACCGCCGTCCCGGCCGCGACGGCCGGATGCCGAGCGAGGAGGAGACGCTCGGCGTGCTCTGCGACAAGCTCGCCAAGATCTCCGACGCCGAGGTCGAGCGTGTCGCCGAAGTCGCCACGGTCGCGGTGCCCGGCGAGATCGACGACGACATGGCGATCCTGGTCGTCCGCTCCAGCGACGTGGACCTCGACGTCGAGGAGCGCACCTTCCCGGCTCAGCCGATCATGGTGGGCGAGGCGCGCCGGATGGCCGCCGAGGCGTTCTCGGGCTGGAACGTGCCGGATGAGCGGGCCGAGCTCGCCTGCCTGCTCGTCTCCGAGGTCGTGACCAACGTCGTGCTGCACGCGGCCACCGCCACCGTGCCGCGCAGGGAGCTGGTCGTGGAGGGCCCGCCGCTGCCGTTCGAGGAGTCCTGGGACGTGCCGGGCTTCGAGGACGAGGTGGTCGGCGACAAGGAGTTCACGCTGCGGCTGCGCAGAGGCGAGGAGGCGGTCTGGGTCGAGGTGTTCGACCAGGACCTGCGCCTGCCGCGGATCCGCAGCGCGGGGGAGAACGACGAGGGCGGCCGCGGCCTCTACCTGGTGGATCAGCTCGCCAGGCGTTGGGGGTCGAGACCTACCAGGGAAGGCAAAGCGGTCTGGTTCGAGATTCCCACGCGCGGCAGGTGAATGATTCACTGGCGCCATGGAGCTGGCCTTCGAACGCCGGGGCAGCGGCGACCCGCTGATCCTCGTCCACGGCATCGGCCACCACTGGCAGGGATGGTCGCCGGTGCTGGATCGGCTGGCCGTCTCGCACACGGTGATCGCGCTCGACCTGCCGGGCTTCGGCAGGTCGAGGGGGCTGCCCGACGGCATCCCCTACACGGCGGAGTCGCTGGCCGACGCGGTCGAGTCGTTCTGCGCGCTGCTGGGCGTGCGCGAGCCGCACGTGGCGGGCAACTCGCTCGGCGGCTACATCGCCCTTGAGCTGGCCGCGCGCGGCCTGGTCCGCACGGCCACCGCGCTGTCGCCCGCGGGCTTCTGGTCACGCGCCGAGCTGGTCTACTGCCGGTCGATGTTGCGCGCGCTGCGTGCCTCGGCCCGGGCGCTGCCGCCGGAGCAGGCGCTGCGGACGGCCGAGAATCCGGTCCTGCGCGCCCTGTCCGGCGGGATCCTGGTCGCCCACCCGTCCAGGCTGGAGCCCGCCGCGCTGGTGGCCGCCACCCAGGCGCTCGGCGCGGCGACCGGCTTCGACGAGACGCTGGAGTCGTTCGCCGGGCTGATGCCGCCCGCCCCGCCCAAGTCGCCGATCACGATCGCGTGGGGCGAGCACGACCGGCTCCTGCCGCGCCGCCAGGCCGTGCGCGCGGCCCGGTGGTCGGGGCAGCGGGTCAAGCTGCTGAAGGGCTGCGGTCACGTGCCGATGAGCGACGATCCCGAGCTCGTGGCGCGCGTCATCCTGGCCTCAACCGCTCAATCCTGAGGTCAGGCACGCTCGTGCTGCGTTTTGAAGGTCAGGCGCGTTCGGGGTGGCGTTGTCGTACGGGCGTGGCCAGCGCGACCAGCGCCAGCACCAGGCAGGACGCGCCGGCCAGGACGAACACCGCCGTCGCGCCATGACGCGCGGCGGCCCAGCCGAGCACGGCCGCGCCCACCGGCCCGAGCGAGAAGTGGATCGTCCAGAACGCCGACGTCACCCGGCCCAGCAGGTGGGCGGGTGTCACCTGCTGCCGCAGCGACATGGAGCAGATGCCGCCCACGCTGACGCAGGCCAGGTAGAGGGCCATGATGGCGGCCACGCTCCACACGGAGCCGGCGAGCCCGAGGCCGAGGATGGCGAGCCCCGCCGCCACCTGCGCGCCGATCCACAGCGGCCCGAAGCCGAGGGCCCGCCGCATCCGGGCCACCAGGATCGAGCCGATCATCGTGCCGGCCGCCCCCACGCCCAGCACGACGCCGACCACGGAGTCCTCCTGGCCGAGGTCGTGCTTGAGCCGGTAGATCACGATGTCCGTGAGCCCGAGCGTCATGAAGATGAAGAACGACAACAAGATGGTCAACGTCCGCAGCACCGGGTGCCGGAGCAGGAACTCCGCCCCGGCCAGCAACTCCCGCCACGGCCGTTTCGACGGAGCGGGGTCCACCGGCTCGGCGGCCTCGATGGCGTACCGGGAGGCGCGGGTCAGCAGGACGCCGATCGCGGACACCCCGAAGCTGCCGGCGTTGATGGCGATGGCGGCGGTCGTGCCGAAGTGGCCGGCGAGCACCCCGGCGAGGCTGGGGCCGAGGACGCCCGTCGCGGCGGCGGTGGCGTACAGCATGCCGTTGGCCTCGGTGACGCGGCTCTCGCCGGCCAGCCCGCGGACCGCGGCCACGTAGGTGACCTGGAAGACCATGCCCACGGCCGCGGCCATCGGCAGCACCGCGTACAGGAGCCAGACCTGCTCGCCGAAGGCCCAGACCACGGGGATCGTCACGTAGAGGAGGAGCCGGATGACGTCGCAGGCGATGAGCAGCCGGCGCCGGTCGACCCGGTCGGCGAGCACCCCGGCGAACACTCCGGCGAGCACCGCCGCCGCCCCGGACACGCCGGTGAGCAGGCCCATCTGGGCGACGGAGCCGGTGGCGTTCAGGATCAGGAGGGGCACCGCGATGAGCGCGAACGAGTCGCCCGCCACCGACAGCGTCTGCGCGCCCCAGAAGATCAGGAAGTCGCGGTCCCGCCACAACGAGCCGGTCGCCGGCCGCGTGTCAGCCTCCATCGGCGCACACGGCGCGGGCCCGCCCGGAAGGGGCGATACGCGCGGATTCGGGGATGATCACGCACGGAAGCCTAACCGTCCCGGCCCGGGTGCCGCCGTCCGGCCGCTGGGGGAGCCACGGCGCTAGCGCATGGTCTGGCCCCAGACGAGCAGCATGGCGATGACGAACACGATCATCACGCCGGCATAGCCGACAGGGCCCAGGCGCAGCGCCCGGCGCACACGATTGAGCAACCAGGCGAACAGCAACGCCAGGAAGACCAGGAGGATCAGGCCGCCGTACATGTTGTCCAGTATGCGGTGTCGGGCCCCTCCCGCGCGGGTGCGATCAGAACCCGAAGGACCGCCCGATGATCTCCTTCATGATCTCGGTGGTGCCGCCGTAGATCGTCTGGACGCGGCTGTCCAGCCAGGCCCTGGCGACGGGGTACTCCATCATGTAGCCGTACCCGCCGTGCAGCTGCAGGCAGCGGTCGATGACCTTGTTCTGCAACTCGGTCGTCCACCACTTGGCCTTGGCCGCGTCCACCACGGTGAGCTGCTCGGCGTTGAGCGCGCGGATGCACTTGTCGACGTAGTGGCGGGCGATCTCGGTCTCGGTGGCCAGCTCCGCCAGGACGAAGCGGGTGTTCTGGAACGAGCCGATGTTCCGGCCGAAGGCCTGGCGGGTCTTGCAGTACTCGATGGTCTGCTCAAGGACGGTCTCGGCCGCGGCCACCGCCGCCACCGCGATCGACAGGCGCTCCTGCGGCAGGTTGGCCATGAGCTGGAAGAAGCCTTCGCCGTCGTTCGGGCCGAGGCGGTTGGCGACGGGCACGCGGACGTTCTCGAAGAACAGCTCGGCGGTGTCCTGCGCCTTCATGCCGACCTTGTCCAGGTTGCGGCCGCGGCCGAACCCCTCCATGCCGCGCTCCACGACGAGCAGCGTCGTCCCTCTGGCGCCCGCCTGCGGATCGGTCTTGGCCACCACGACCACGAGGTCGGCGTTGATGCCGTTGGTGATGAACGTCTTCTGCCCGTTGACGACATAGTGATCGCCCTCGCGGGCGGCCGTGGTCCTGATGCCCTGCAGGTCGCTGCCGGCGCCCGGCTCGCTCATCGCGATGGCCGTGATCAGCTCACCGCTGACGAACCCGGGCAACCACCGCCGCTTCTGCGCGTCGTCGGTCAGCTCCACGACGTACGGCGCCATGACGTCGTTGTGCAGCGAGAAACCGAGCCCCGACGCGGCACTCCTGATGATCTCCTCGACGATGACCGCGTTGAACCGGAAGTCCTTGACCCCGGCGCCGCCGTACTCCTCGGGCACCCCGAACCCGAACATGCCCAGCTCGCCGGCCTTCTTCCACACCTCGCGGGGGACGATGCCGGCCTTCTCCCACTGCGCGTGGTGCGGCACGACCTCTCGGGTCATGAACTCGCGCACGGTCTCCCTGAAGAGCAGGTGCTCCTCGTCGAAGAGGTCTCGCTGCATCGGCCGCCTCCCAGCAGGTGTCGTGCACGACAGAATACGATTCTGTTACTCGGAGGTATACCCACTTCGCGGGACGCGTGGGCCACTGGACACGGGTTCATCACAAGTGCTGGAAGATGCGGCGATCCGTGTGTGTTGCGGGTGGTTTCGACTCTAAGATCTACCCTCGGTCTAGTGTGGGTGATCGGAGTCTCCCGTGAGTCGATGGCGCAAGGCGTTAATCGCCGCATCGGTGGGCATGGCGGCATCCGCGGCGTTCGTCATGACGCCCGCGGACGCCGAGTCGTTCAACCTCGTGGTCGACTACAGCTGCACGGGGGGCATCGCGGGCGCCGGGCCGGTGAAGGTCAAGGCACGGGTGAACATCCCGACCGTGGTCCGGGTGGGCAGCTCGCTCAACCTCGGCTGGTCGCTCGAATACGACGAGGTCCGCAGGTTCCTCTCGCCGGGATACTTCGAGGCCGGCGCCCTCACCTCCATGGTCGGCAACATGAAGCTCGCCGGCGCGTGGAACGGCGTGCTGGAGGCCCACGGCACCAAGGACCAGGCGGAGCTGCAGCCCAACGTGGGGTTGGAGATGCCCACCTCGCTCAGCTCGTCGGCGCACCTCACGGACAAGGGCGTGATCAGCCTCAGACCCCAGGGCATGACCGTGGACTTCACCCCACCCGCCGGAGAGATCACCGTCAACAACAACGAGCTGGATCGCATCGACTATCTGGGGGCCTGGGAGCTTAAATCGTCCACGCCTCAAGAGTACAAAGATTATTTGAGTGACGTGCACACCAGCCCGAACGGCACCGACGAGGCCAGTATCTCCTTCATCGGCACCGGCTTCGAGTACATCGGACGCCGCATGCCGGGCGTCAGCAGGGTCAACGTGACCGTCGACGGCGACAACTCGGGCACCGTGGACCCCAAGCTGACCCGGAACGGAACTCCGACGAACGCGACCGACGGCAACGTCTCCCTCTGGCAGCGGACCGACCTGCCTTACGGCGAGCACACCGTCAAGATCAAGGGCTTGGACAACACGCCCATCAACCTGGACGCGTTCAAGCTGCACACCCGCGCCATGGTCGAGCCGCCGACGCTGCACCGGAGCACCTGCCGGGTGGTCAGCGCGCCGGACGTCGTCGAGATCACTGTGACGGGCGGAGACACCTCGCCGCCGCCGACGACCACGGGCACGCCCACGACCACGAACACCCCGACGACCACGCCGACGACCACCACGTCGCCCAGCACGTCGCCGAGCGGATCGGCGAGTGCCACGCAGCCGCAGGGCACCTGGCCCACGGACGGGCTGGTGAGCGTCATCCCGGGGAACGTCAGCACGACTCCCACAACCTCGAAGTCCGCGTCGCCCACGGCGACGAAGTATGTGAGAGCGCAGGTGGCCAAGACGCCGAAGGGCGGAGTCGGCACGGGTGAGGCGCCCGATCCACCGGCCGGTGGCGGGGCGTACGGGCTGATTCTGAGCGGGTCCGTGATGATCGCGGGCAGCGCGACCGGAGGTCTGCTGTTGTGGCGCCGTCGCGCCGCGCACGCCGGAGGGGTGAAGTGATGACCGAGGAGAAGCCGGCGCAGTCGCCGCTGAACAGGGCGCTGCCGGGCCTGCTGATCGCCGGTTCCCTGGCCGGAGTGGGCGCCGTCATGGTGGGCCTGCTCTCCCTGGCGCCTCCGGTCGACGACGGCTCAGGGCCGGGGCCGGTGGCCCTGGACAAGCCGTCCACGGTGCAGATCGAGAACGCGGGCGCGTTCGTCCTGCCGGCCACGGTCGGCCCGGGCGGCTCGGCGGGCCTGACTCCCGCCCGCATCGGCGCCCCGGCGCCCCTGCCCGCCGTGCAGACGGTGGCCCCGATTCCGGCGGCCAAGACGCAGGCCGCCAAGACCAAGGCCAAGCCGTCGCGCATCAAGATCCCCAAGATCAAGGTGAACGCGCCCGTGGGCCAGGTCTCGGTCGACATCAAGGGCGTTCTCGGCACGCCGTCCCTCACCAGGCAGAACCTGGCGGGCTGGTACCGCTTCTCGCCGCTGCCCGGCGAGGCGGGGCCGACCGTGATCGACGGCCACGTCAGCACCCGCAAGGGACCCGCCGTCTTCGCCCGGCTGTCGGAGCTGGTCAAGGGCGACCAGATCTACGTGTACCGGTCGGACGGCAAGATCGCCCGCTACACGGTGAGCGGGATCGAGCAGGCCAGCAAGTCGCAGTTCCCGACGGCGCGGGTGTACGGCAACACCGGCGGGGCGCAGCTCAGGCTCATCACGTGCGGCGGCGTCCTCGACAAGGGCGCGCACAGTTACAAGGACAACATCGTTGTGTACGCAACGTTGTCAAAGAAGAAGATTTGATGATGTTTGCGGCCGATTTGCCGGTTTGCGGGAAGTTGACAGGGACAGTTCGTAGGATCTACACCTGACCGTGACCAATGGCTGTAATTCTGGCACGACTGTAGATACTGCGCTGAATTGGAGATGGAAGTGCTGACGTCAAAGGCGCGGCGGCGCGTCGCCCTCAAGACATCTGCCATGGCCGTCGTAGGCGCAGGGATCTTCGGCGCGCTGCCCATGGTGGCCGCGCTGGCGGCACCGGTAGACGTGGTCTACAACTGCTCTGTCGAGGGCGGCCCGACCGCCGCAGTCCCCTTCCGGATGGAGCTGCGGACCCCCGCGGCGGCCATCACGCCCAGTGCCACGCTCACCGTCACGTGGGACATCGCCCAGCCGACCGCCTTGGCGAGCCAGCTTCTCGTCGATGTGCCGATCACCCCGACCAGCACCGTCGTGGCCTCCGGAGTCGTCACTCCCAGCGGCTCGCCGGTGCCCTCGGCGCCGGTGACGGTCGGCATGACGGCCATACCGGCCACGACGATCACGGCCGGTGCGCCCATGCCGCTGCCGACCATGACCATGGTGGTCAAGCCGACCGCCACCGGCACGGTCGGCTTCAAGGGCGGCGACTTCAACCTGATGGTGAACGGCGCGACCATGCTCGCCTGCCAGCCGGGCACCTCCGGCGGACCTTCGGCGAACATGGTCGTCACGACGGGCAGCACCGGGTCGTCGACGCCGAGCACCACCCCGACGCCGACGCCGACACCGACCCCCACGCCCACACCGACCCCCACGCCGAAGACCACGAACACCCGCACCGCGACGGTGACCGTCACCCCGGCGGAGGACAAGTCGAAGACCCCTAAGGCCGGGGCCGACACCGGGGCCGGTGGCACGATGGGGCCCGACGGGCGGATGTTCATCCTCACCGGCACCGTCCTGATCGGCGCCGCGGCCGCGGGCGGGCTGCTCATGCGCCGCCGTAACGCGACCAAGGGCTGACGGGCATGTCGGGGCAGTATCCGTACGGCGGCCCGGCCGGGCCGCCGCCCGCGGACAAGGGCGGCACGGCGCTCAGGACCGTGCTCATCGTGGCCGCCATCGCCGGCGTCGTCACGGTGGTGGCCGGGCTGCTGATCGTGTTGCGCTCCCCGAACGAGTACGGCCTGGCGAGCAGCGACAGGGACAGCCTGGCCCTGCCGTCGCAGCCGGCGTCCGGCAAGCCCGAGCAGGCGCTGTTCCAGGCGGCCCCCGACGTGCCGCCGCCGCTGCCGCAGATCACCCCCGCGCCCGCGATGTTGCCGTCCACCCCCGTGCGGCTGGTGATCGCAAGGCTCGGGATCAACGCGCCGATCACCTCCGTCGGGCTGGCCAAGGACGGGACGATCCAGGTGCCGCCCTCGGAGAACCACAACCTGGCCGGGTGGTACCGCAACATGTCCGCCCCGGGCCAGGCCGGCCCGGCCGTGCTGCTCGGGCACAAGGACACCAGGACCCGTGCCGCCGTCTTCAACCGCCTGTTCCAGATCGAGAACGGCGACAAGATCGAGGTCAAGCGGCAGGACAAGACCACCGCGGTGTTCACCGTCGGCGGCGTGGAGCAGGCGAGCAAGAAGACGTTTCCGACCCAGCGGGTCTACGGGCCCCAGGAGACCGCGCAGCTTCACCTGATCACCTGTGGCGGGACGTACGATCGGCGCACAGGGCACTACACCGACAACATCATCGTCTACGCGACGATGACTGGCTCTTACCGAAGCTGAGCGCGGAGGCGTGCGATGGGCTGGATGGCGAAGCGGCGACTGCGGACTGGCCCGACGGCGGCGTTGCCGGCCAAACCCGATCCGGCCGAGCTGCTGCGCATCGTGCGGCTCGCGGATCCGGACGCCAGGAAGGACGGCGACGACATCGTGGCCGCCGACGTCCGGGTCTCGGCGGCGGTGGAGGCCGACGCCGACCTGACGGGTGGCGTGCTGGAGAAGGTGTGGGCGGTCAAGGTGGCCGCCGAGGGGCCCCTGCCGCTGGACTTCTTCGACCGCTACCTCGCCGAGGGCATCGCCTTCCGGCTCAAGGGGCTCGCGGTGTGCCGTGGCGAGGTGAGCGATCCCGCCGATCTGGAGGGCACCGGCCCCGCCGTCATCCTCCCCGTACGCCCGGCGCCCGAGGAGCTGGCGCCGCTGCTGGAGCCGGTGGAGGACGACGATTACACCTTCACCGCGGGCGACATCAAGGCCGTGCTGGTGCCTCAGAAGGGGCAGCCCCCGGCCGTACGGGAGTTGCTGCCCTTCGCCACCGAGCTGACCGCGATCGAGCTGCGCGGTGACGAGCCGGTCAAGCTGGGGGCGCTGGCCCTGGAGTTGTCCGAGGCGCTGAACGGGCTCGTCGTCGACCGCTGGCGGTTCAGGATCGACGAGGCGGAGGGCCTTGTGCCTCCGGCGTAGGCAGCCACAGAACGTCGTTCTGTTGTACTCTGCACCTAGTTACCGAATAATGCTCGGTTTCCAGGAGGCACTGTGGCAGAGGCGTACATCGTCGGGGCGGTTCGCACCCCCGTCGGCAAGAAGAAGGGCGGCCTTTCCACCGTCCACCCCACTGACCTGGCCGCGCACACGCTGAGGGCGCTCATCGACCGCACCGGGGTCGATCCCGAGGCGGTCGAGGACGTCATCATGGGGTGCGTCATGCAGTTCGGCCCCCAGAGCATGGACATCGCGCGCAACGCCTGGTTGTCCGCGGGTCTGCCCGAGACCACCGCCGGCGTCACGATCGACCGGCAGTGCGGCTCCTCACAGCAGTCCATCCACTTCGCCGCCCAGGGCGTGCTGTCCGGCACCCAGGATCTGGTCGTGGCGGCCGGCGTCGAGTCGATGAGCGTCGTGCCCATGGGCTCCTCGATCACGGCCGCGCTGGAGAAGGGCATGCCGTTCCCGTTCGGCGACAAGTGGGTCGAGAGGTACGGCAAGCAGGAGATCTCGCAGTTCCGCGGCGCGGAGCTGATGTGCGAGAAGTGGGGCTACACCCGCGAGGTGCTGGAGCAGTACGCGTTCGAGTCGCACCAGCGGGCCGCCAAGGCCATCGCGAACGGCTACTTCAAGGACCAGATCGCCCCCATCAACGGCGTCGAGGACGACGAGGGTCCGCGCGCGGACACGACGCTGGAGAAGATGGGCGGCCTGAAGACCCTGAAGGAGGGCGGCCAGATCACCGCCGCCACCTCCTCGCAGATCTCCGACGGCTCGGGCGCGGTGCTGATCGCCTCCGAGGACGCGGTCAGGGAGCACGGGCTGACGCCGCGCGCCCGCATCCACCAGCTCGCGCTCATGGGCGACGACCCGATCTACATGCTCACCGCGCCGATCCCGGCCACCCACCGGGCGCTCAAGAAGGCGGGCATGAAGATCGAGGACATCGACGTCGTCGAGATCAACGAGGCGTTCGCGCCGGTGCCGCTGGCCTGGATGAAGGAGCTCGGCGCCGACCCGGCCCGCGTCAACCCCAACGGCGGCGCCATCGCGCTCGGCCACCCGCTGGGCGGCACGGGCACCATCCTGATGACCAAGCTCCTGCACGAGCTGGAGCGCACGGGCGGCCGCTACGGGCTGCAGACGATGTGCGAGGGCGGCGGCCAGGCCAACGTCACGATCATCGAACGGCTCTGACGCGATCACCGGCACCCCGGCCACTACGGCCGGGGCGCCGGGTCCCGTCGGCCGGCTTGCCGGGTCCGGTCCGCTGAACCCAGCCGCGTCCCGTCCGCTGAACGCGGCCAGGCCGCGACTCTGGCCGCCGCGACGATCACCCCCGCCAGCGCCATCACCACCAGGGAGATCGACAACGGCGCGGGGAAGTAGGCGAGCTGCTCCCAGGTGACCGTCCGGCCGTTCGACAGGAACGAGATCACATCCGGGTAGGCGGCCAGCACCGCCGCCGGCAGCAACACGGGCACCAGCCGCAGCCCGATCCGCCACCACGGCCGGCCCGCCCGCCTGGCGGTCCACCGGCGGGCCCGCAGCACGCCCAGGATGCCCAGCCCGGCCGCGACCGCCGCCATCGCGCCCAGCACGAGCTCGAACAGCTGCCGGTCGCCCCCTGGGGCCTCTGGGGTCCGGCCCTCGCTCATCGCCGTCAGGCCGAGCATGATGGCGTAGGTCTCGTCGGTCAGCGCGGCGCTGTTGCTCATGACGGCGAAGCCGTATCCGGTCTTGGGGGAGACGGCCTCGGCGGCGGTGTAGGTGAACAGGTTCCCCGAGTGGGTGAGCTGTCCCGTGTCCTCCTCGATGCTCCAGCCCATGCCGTAGTCCTGGATCTCGGTGGGCGCGTGCATGGTCTCCAGGCTCTGCCGCTTGACCAGCGGGCTGCCGTCGCCCGTCTGGGCGATCAGCCACTTGCCCATGTCCGCCGCGGTGGTGATGACGCCGCCGGCGCCGCTGTCGTCGTGGAAAGCCGGCATCTCGGGCCGGGGAAGCCAGGCGCCGAAGATCGAGTTGTAGCCGTCGGCCGGTCTGACCACCTGCTCGCTGACGGCGCTGGACTTCATGCCGAGCGGGCCGAAGATGCGGTCCCGCATGAAGTCGCCGAACCGCAGGCCGCTCGCCACCTCGACCAGCCTGGCGGCCAGGTCGTAGTTGACGTTGCAGTACTCCCAGTCGGTGCCGGGCTCGGCGGCGAGCCGGGAATCGGCCAGGCGGGCGGTGTAGTCGGCCAGGGAGGTGGCCTCCTCCACCCGGCCGATGTCGACCGTGGTGTCCGACAGGCCGGAGGTCTGGTTGAGCAACTGGCGCACGGTGATCCTGGCCGCGCGCGGGTCCGCCATCGCGAAGCCGGGAAGCTGCCCGGCCACCGGCTCGTCCAGCGCGATCTTGCCGCGCTCCACGAGCGTCATCACCGCCATCGCGGTGAACGACTTGCTGAGCGAGGCCACGCGCATCGGGGTGTGCTCGGTGACCGGGCGTCCCTCGGAGTCATGGCCGTACCCGGCGGCGTGCACCACCTCGCCGCCGTGCGTCACGACCACCGACAAGCCGGGCAGCCCGGTCGACTCCATCGCCTGCCGCAGGTAGGCGTCGATGGCGGCGGGCGTCATCTGGGGGGCCGGGGTGAGGGTCAGCGCGGCTGAGAGGCCGATCAAAAGGATCTTCACTGGTTCTCTCCGTTTCAGGGTGACGGGAGAAACCTAGAAGGGGGAGTCCGTCCTTCGGATCGGCCGTCCGTCCAGAACCATCCCTGACGAAAGTCAGGTCGATGCTCGCCGTTCCAACAAAATCCGGTTATAAACGGCGCAAGGCGCCGTCAGGCGGGCAGTACCCACTAGCACAAGACGGCGCAACGTCTGGAGGTGCTATGACCGAGCACGCCAAGTACGCGGAGTCCAGGCAGGTCGGTGAGCAGGCCCGGGAGAAGGAGTGGACCCGGCCGAGCTTCGCCAAGCAACTCTTCCTCGGAGACTTCCGGCTGGATCTCGTGCATCCGGCGCCCACGCTCTCCGATGAGGCGACCAAGCGGGGTGAGGAGTTCGTCCGGGCCGTGCGGCGCTACCTGGACGCGCACGTCGATCCCGCCCTCATCGAGCGCACCGCCCAGGTGCCGGACGACGTGGTGCGCGGCCTGGCGGAGCTCGGCGCGTTCGGGATCACGATCAGCGAGGAGTACGGCGGCCTCGGGCTGCCCTACCTGTACTACTGCCGCACGCTCACGCTCATCGGCTCCTACTGCCCGGCGCTGGCCACGCTGCTGTCGGCGCACCAGTCGATCGGGGTGCCGCAGCCGCTCAAGCTGTTCGGCACCGAGGAGCAGAAACGAGAGTTCCTGCCCCGGTGCGCCAGGGGCGAGATCTCGGCGTTCCTGCTGACCGAGCCCGACGTCGGCTCCGACCCCGCTCGCCTGTCCACCACCGCCGTCCGCGACGGCGACGACTACGTGCTCGACGGCGTCAAGTTGTGGACGACGAACGGCGTCGTCGCGAACCTGCTCGTCGTCATGGCCAGGACGGGCAAGAAGATCAGTGCGTTCGTGGTCGAGGCGGACTCCCCGGGCATCACGGTCAAGCGGCGCAACAGCTTCATGGGGCTGCGCGGGATCGAGAACGGCGTCACCGAGTTCTCCCAGGTCCGGGTCCCGGCCAGGAACCTGATCGGCAAGGAGGGGCACGGCCTCAAGATCGCGCTCACCACGCTGAACACCGGCCGCCTGTCCCTTCCCGCGACCTGCGCGGGCAACGCCAAGTGGGCCGTCAAGATCGCCAGGGAGTGGGGCAACGCGCGCGTGCAGTGGGGCCACAAACTCGGCCGGCACGAGGCCGTGGCCACGAAGATCGCCTTCATCGCGGCCACCGCGTACGCGCTCGACGCCGTCTGCGAGCTCACCAGCCGCCTGGCCGACGACCAGCGCAACGACATCAGGATCGAGGCGGCCCTGGCCAAGCTGTACGCCTCGGAGTTGTCGTACCAGGCGCTGGACGAGCTGGTCCAGATCAGAGGCGGGCGCGGCTACGAGAGCGCCGAGTCGCTGGCCGCCAGGGGCGAGCGCGGCGTGCCCGCCGAGCAGATGTTGCGCGACTCCCGCATCAACCGCATCTTCGAGGGCTCCTCCGAGATCATGCGGCTGATGATCACCAGGGAGGCGGTGGACGCCCACCTGACGGCGGCCGGCGAGCTGATCAACCCGGAGGCGTCCCGGCAGGAGCGCGCCCAGGCCCTGGGCCGGGCCAGCCGCTTCTACGCCAGGTGGCTGCCCACGCTGGTCGCCGGGACCGGCAACCTGCCCACCTCGTACGCCGAGTTCGGCCCCCTGGCCGGGCACCTGCGCTTCGTGGAGCGGACCAGCAGGAAGGTGGCCAGGTCCACCTTCTACGGCATGTCCCGCTGGCAGGGCGGCCTGGAGCACAAGCAGGGCTTCCTCGGCAGGATCGTCGACATAGGGGGCGAGCTGTTCGCCATGACGGCGGCGTGCGTCAAGGCGCACGAGGACGCGCGGGACCTCGGGCGCAGGCCGTACGAGCTCGCCGACACCTTCTGCCACCAGGCCAGACGCCGCGTGGCCGCGCTCTTCGAGCGGCTCTGGGACAACAGCGACGACGAGGACGTGCGGCTGGCCGGGTACGTGCTGGACGGCCGCTACACCTTCGTCGAGGAGGGCATCCTCGACCCGTCCATCGAGGGACCGTGGATCGGCGCACCCCAGGGCGGGGAGAACGTCCGGCGGAAGATCACCTGACGTCCGGTCTAGACCGGTTGTGCGCATAATCGGTCGTGAGTGTTGCCAAACCGCAATAAGCCGGTATAGACCGCCTCCGCAACGCAGGCTTACGCTGACGCAAACGCGTGGAGCTGCGGCCCGCGCGGTTCCATCCCCCAGGGCGGAGTCCGCTGGCTGGTACGGACCAGCTTCACCCGTCCGACGAGAAGGCGGTATCACCGGTGAACATGAAGCTTCTGGGCGGCGCCGCTCTCGGCCTCGCCACGATGCTGGTCCTGTCGAGCTGCGGCTCCGGCGGCTCGGACGGCGGAGGCGGCACCCAGGCCTCGGGCGGCGGTCAGGTGACGCTCAAGATGGTCGCCGCCGACTACGGCGACGGACCCGGCAAGCCGAACTCGGGCGAGACGTTCTGGAAGGGCGTCGTGGACGAGTTCCAGGCCGCCAATCCCACCATCAAGGTCGACGTCCAGGTCATCAACTGGAACGACATCGACAAGCAGGTCGCCACCATGGTCCAGAACGGCCAGGTGCCCGACATCCTGCAGACCGGCGACTACTCCGGCTTCGTCAAGGACCAGCTCCTGTACAAGACGGACGAGGTCCTGTCCCCGAACGTCTCCAGCGACATGCTGCAGAAGTTCGCGGAGTTCGGCAAGGTCGACGGGACGGCGTACGGCATCCCGTTCGTCTCCTCCGCCCGCGCCCTGTTCTACAACAAGGACCTGTTCACCAAGGCCGGCGTCGCCGAGCCGCCGAAGACCTGGGACGAGCTCAAGGCCGCCGCCGAGAAACTGAAGGCGGCCGGCGTGACGCAGCCGTTCGGCCTGCCGCTCGGCCAGGAGGAGGCCCAGGGCGAGTCGTTCCTGTGGATGCTCGGCAACGGCGGCGGCTACAAGGACGCCGCCGGCAAGTGGGCGATCGACTCGGCGCAGAACGTCGAGACCTTCACCTACCTGAAGGGCCTGGTCGACGCCGGGCTGACCACCCCCAACCCGGGCACCAAGGACCGCAAGACGGTCTGGGAGGACTTCGGCGCCGGCAAGGTCGGCATGGTCAACGGCGGACCCATGTCCATCCCGATCTTCGACGCGGCCGGGCTGAAGAACTACGGCGTCGTGCCGATCCCCGGCAAGGCCGGCGCGCTCGACACCACGCTCGGCGTCATGGACTGGATCATGGCGTTCAACAAGAACGGCCACGCCGCCGAGATCAAGAAGTTCTTCGACTTCTTCTACACCGGCAGCGCGGCCACGAAGATCAGCGACACGTACAAGCTGCTGCCCGTCACCAACGGCGGCATCCAGAAGCTGGCGAGCGACGAGAAGCTCAAGCCGTTCCTCGACGCGCTGCCCAACGCGAGCTTCTACCCGTTCCAGGACCCGAAGTGGGCCGAGGTGAACCCGGCGATCAAGCAGACCATCGGCGGGGCCGTCAAGGACGACCCGGCCAAGGTTCTCGGTGAGCTCCAGAAGACCGCGGAAGCGGCCGGCTGATCCACCGAGGGTCCGTACGGCCGGCGCTTCCCCGGATGCGCCGGCCGTACCGTCATGGAAGGTTGCTCATGAGAAGGTTGCGCGCCCTCGAACCCCTCGCCTGGGTCGGGCCCGCCGTGGTGCTGATCGCGCTGGTCGTCGTCTGGCCCGTGATCGAGATGATCAGGTCGTCGTTCCTCAAGATCAGCCGGTTCGGCGTGGTCCAGGGCGGCAACGGCTTCGCGAACTACGACAAGTTGTTCGCCGAGAAGGACTTCGCCGACATCATGGTCCGCAGCGTGATCTGGGTGGTCGCGGTCGTCGTGCTCACCGTGCTGATCTCGCTGGCCCTCGCCCAGCTGTTCAACCAGCGCTTCCCGCTGCGCAAGCTCGCCCGCTGGGCGCTGATCGCGCCGTGGGCGGCGTCCGTGCTGATGACGGCGATCATCTTCAAGTGGATGCTCGACCCCGAGGTCGGCGTGATCAACCAGATCCGCCTCAAACTCGGGCTGATCGACGCGATGGGCGGCGCGGCGGCCGACCAGCTCGGCGACGCCTCGACCGCGATGCCGTGGCTGATCTTCGTCGCGGTCTTCGTGTCGGTGCCGTTCACCACGTACGCGCTGCTGGCCGGCCTGGCCACGATCCCGTCCGACGTCTACGAGGCCGCCCGGATGGACGGCGCCGGGCTGCTGCGGACCTACTGGTCGATCACGCTGCCGCTGCTGCGCCCCGCGCTCACCGTGGCGGCGCTGATCAACGTCATGAACGTCTTCAACAGCTTCCCGATCATCTGGGCCATGACCCGCGGCCAGCCCGGCTATTCCACCACCACCTCGACCATCCTCATGTACCTCCTGAAGAACTCCAACATCGGCGAATCGGCCGCCATGTCGGTCGTCAACTTCGGCATGGTGATCGTCCTGACCCTGGTCTTCCTCAAGGTGTCGCGCTGGAACAAGGAGGTGGCGTGATGGCCGTCGACACGGTGCCCAAGACCGCCGCACCGCACCACCACGCCCGGCCGCGAGGATCGGGGCCGGGCCGCATGCCCAGGCTCAAGACGGTGATCGTCGCGGCCTGCGCGTACGTCATCGCGTTCATCTTCCTGTTCCCGTACGTGGTGATGCTGCTGACCTCGCTGCGCTCCCAGGGCTCGCTGCGCGACGTGACGTTCTGGCCCGACGAGTGGGTGTGGTCGAACCTCGCGGACTTCTGGACCAGCGGCCTGGCGGGCAACCTGTGGGTGACGCTCAAGGTCGCCGGCGGCTCGACGCTGCTCGTGCTGCTGGTGGCGCTGCCGGCGGCCTACTACACGGCCCGGCACGACTTCCGGGGGCGCACCGCGTTCCTGATCCTGGTGCTGATCACGCAGATGTTCCAGCCCACCGCGATGCTCGTCGGGATTTATCGGGAGTTCTACCAGTTCGGGCTGGTGGACTCCATCTGGTCGCTGATCCTGGTCAACGGCGGGTTCAACCTGGCGTTCGCGGTGTGGATACTCAACGCCTACTTCGCCTCGATCCCGCGGGAGCTGGAGGAGGCGGCGTTCATCGACGGGAACGGGCGCTTCGGCGCCCTGTTCAGGATCACGCTGCCGCTGGCCATGCCGGGCGTCATCACCGCGCTGATCTTCACGTTCATCGCCGCGTGGAACGAGTTCGTGGTCGCGCTGACCCTGACCACCACCCCGGCGAACCAGCCGCTCACCGTGGCGCTCAACTCGTTCGTCGGCCAATATCAGGTGGACTGGCAGAACCTGTTCGCCGGGTCGGTGATCGCCACGATCCCGGTGATCATCCTGTTCGCGCTGATCGAGCGGAAGGTGGTGGGCGGCCTCACCGCCGGCTCGATCAAGTGACCGCGCCCGGGGCCCTCCACCAGAGGTCTACTTCTGGGGCACCCGGGCCACGCAGAACACCGTCTGGCCGAAGGGCGGCCGGATGAAACGCTCGATGAAGCGGGTCGTCGGCACCACCGTGCGGTCATAGATCTTGACCAGCCGCGGGTCCGGGTAGCCGACGCCGCCCCGGCGCACGGCCGCCCACCAGGCGATGCCGCCCAGGAAGTTGATCGGCTTGAGCACGTCGACGTCGAGCCCCGCCTTGGCGACCGTCGCGCGCAGCGTCTTGGGCGTGTAGCGCTGGACGTGGCCCACCTTGCGGTCGAAGTCGCCGTAGAGCTGCGGGTAACCGGGCACCCAGATGATGATCCGGCCGCCGGGCAGCGTGACGCGGGCCAGCGAGCGCAGGGCCTCGGCGTCCTCCTCGATGTGCTCCAGGACGTTCATCATGACGACGGTGTCGACCTTGTCCTCAAGCGGGATGTCCGTCGGCAGCCCGAACTGCAGGACGCCGATGTCGTCGCGGCCCTCGAAGCGCTTTTCGAGCTGCTCGACGCAGTAGGGGTCGAAGTCGCTGACGACGAGCCTGTCGAGGCGCGGCAGGAACTGCTCGGCGAAGTGGCCGAGCCCCGAGCCGATCTCCAGCATCGAACGGCCGACATGCGGAGCGACCATGTCGAACTCGTACTGCCGATAGTTCTTGGCCTCGTCCCCACCCAGGTGGTTCTCCAGGGCCTCGTCACCGGCCGCCGGTTGCACTACACGGTCATACCCAGACATAGTCCCGTTCCTTCAAGGCGGCTCACGGATTGCCCGAGTCTAGTGCCCCGATCAGGCCCGAGGGTCACATGCCGGACGAAGACCCTTCCCTCACGGCCCGCCGATGCGGTGGAATCTGACTCGTCATGGACGACGACGAGGCGATCGCCCGCTCGCTGGACGGAGACCTTGCTGCCTACGAGGAGCTGGTCGCCCGCTACAGCGCGCTCGCGCACCGGACCGCCGCCATGCTCGGCGCCGGTGACGAGGCCGAGGACGTGGTGCAGGAGGCGTTCGTCAAGGCGTTCCGGCATCTGGCGAGTTTCCGCAGGGACGCGCCGTTCCGCCCGTGGCTGCTGCGGATCGTGGTCAACGAGACCCACAACCTCACCCGGTCGCGGGGGCGCAGGTCCGATCTGGCGCTCCGGCTCGGCTCCGTCGCCGACGTACGCGCGCCCGACGACCCCGAAGGCGCGGCGATGGCCGCCGACCGGCGCTCGCGGTTGCTCGCGGCCGTCCGCGGGCTGCCCGAGCGGGAACGCCAGGCCGTCGTCTGCCGGTACTTCTTACAGCTGACGGAGGCGGAGACCGCGCAGGTGCTCGACTGGCCCGTCGGCACCGTGAAGTCCAGCACCCATCGGGGGCTGGCCCGGCTGAGGGAGGAGGTGGGCAATGAGCTCGCGTGAGCCTTTCGACGACCTGGAAGCCGAGCTGCTGGCGCTCGGTGAGCTCCTCGACGTGCCCAGCCCGCAGCCCTCCGACGTCGCCGCCGCCGTCCGCGCCCGCCTCGCCGACGCACTGCCCGCCGACGCCCTGCCCGCCGACGGCCTGCCCGCCGCCGATCCCCTGCCTTCTGACGGCCACTCCGCTGATCCCGAGCGCTCGCCCGATCCGGCGCATGGGCCCTTCCCGAGCCCGGTCCTGCCTCAGCCCCGGAGGCCGGCGCGGCGCGCCCGGCGGACGCGGTGGCGGGTGGTCGCGGCCGTGGTCGTGGTCGTCATCGCCATCACGGCCGCGACCCCCCAGGGCCGCGCCGCCGTTCGGACGATCCTGCGTTTCGCCGGCATCGAGTTCCGGATCGGCGACACGACGCCCGAGCCCGTCACCACCACGGCCCCCATGCCCGGCGAGCACCCCGTGCCCACCGCCGAAGTGACAAGCGCCAGGTTCGGGGTCAAGACGCTGACCGCCCTCGGACCACCGCAGCGGGCCACGGTCGCCGACGGCGGCAGGGTGGTGTCGATGTTCTGGCCCGGCGGCGTCAGGCTCGACCAGTTCGACGGCGGCGTCGACCCGATCCTGTTCAAGAAGCTCGGCCCGCCCGGCCCCGACTGGCTCGAGGTGGGCGTCTACGACGCGTGGTGGGTGCCGGGCGAGCACCCGCTCGGCTACATCCGCCGCCAGGACGGCACCGAGGTGCCCCTGCGCCAGGCCGGCCCCACCCTCATCTGGCAGCAGGAAACGCTCGGCCTGCGCCTGGAAGGCGTGCGGACGCGGGAAGAGGCCGTCCGCATCGCCGGGTCACTCCGGTGAGCTCGTGAGCCAGTCGTCCACGCCCTTGAGCAACTCCTTGCGTACGGACTCGGGGGCGGCGGACGACCGGATGGACTGCCGGGCCAGCTCGGCCACCTCGGCGTCCTTGAAGCCGTAGACGTCCCGGGCCAGCTCGTACTGCCGCAACAGCCGCGTACCGAACAACAGCGGGTCATCCGCCCCCAGCGCGATCGGCACCCCCGCGTCGAACAGCCGCCGCAGCGGCACGTCGGCGGCCTTCTCGGCCACCCCCAGCCCCACGTTGGAGGTGGGGCAGATCTCGCAGCAGATCTGCCGGTCGGCCAGCCGTTGCATCAGCCGATCGTCCTCGGCCGCGCGCACCCCGTGCCCGACCCGGTCGGCGCCCAGGTCGTCGACGCACTGCGCGACGCTGCGCGGCCCCATCAGCTCGCCCCCGTGCGGTACGGCCACCAGGCCGCCCCGCTTGGCGATCCGGAAGGCCCGCTCGAAGTCGCGTGCCTGGCCCCGGCGCTCGTCGTTGGACAACCCGAAGCCGACCACGCCCTGGCGGGTGTACTGAAGGGCGAGCCTGGCCAGCGTGTTCGCGTCGAGCGGATGCCGGGTCCTGTTGGCCGCCACGATCACCGCGATGCCGATCCTGGCGTGCTCGGCCGCGTTCGCCACGGCGTCCAGCATCAGCTCCAGCGTGGCCGTCAGGCCGCCGAAACGTTGCGCGTAGCCCGACGGGTCCACCTGGATCTCCAGCCATCGCGACCCGGCCGCCACCTCGTCCTCCGCCGTCTCCCGCATCAGCCGGTAGACGTGCTCGGGCTGGGTCAGCACGGACCTGGCGATGTCGTACAGCCGCTGGAACCTGAACCAGCCACGCTCGTCGGTGGCCCGCAACCTGGGCGGCCAGTCCTGCTCCAGGGCGTCGGGCAGATGCATGCCCTGCGCCCAGGCCAGCTCGATCAGCGTGGAGTGCCGCATGGAGCCGGTGAAGTGCAGGTGGAGATGGGCCTTCGGAAGCGTGTGCAAGGGCCGTGGCATTTACATATCTTGCCATTCAACCTGGCAGTGGGTTCGTGGGTTGCGGACGAGGGCGGACGGGGGATCAAGGAGGCATGATGCCTGAGGGGCTCGGCGGCGGCATCGGGCAGGGATGGCGCGCGGTGTTCGCGACGGTGGCGCTCGGCGTGACGGCCTTCGTCATCTACGGGCTGTTCGCCTCGGGCTTCGGCCGCCCCCGTCCCGCCGCCTCCGTACCGGTCGTGCTGGAGGCGCCCGCCCCCACCGCCATGGAGACCTTCGCGCCGTCCGCGCCTGTTCCGTCCGTGTCTGTTCCGTCCGCTTCTGGGGCGGTCGGACCGGTTCGCGGCGTGTCGTCGGTTCAGGCCACCCTCGCGGTGATCTCCGATGACCTCTGGCTCACCTACCTGCCCGCCGGGCTCGTCCGCGGCGGCGGGCAAGCGATCCGGGGGCCGGGCGACTGGGCCATGTTCCGCTCCTCCGCCGGGTACGTCGAGGGTCACGTCGAGCACGGCGCCGCCACGGCCTCGTGGCAGAGTTTCCGGGAGCGGATCGGCCTGCTCAACGCCCATGTCACCACGGTGCGCGGCAAGCCCGCCGTGATCGGCGCGCACCCGGGCGGCGGGCTGCTGATCGCCTGGCTGGAGCGCGCCGGCACGGGCGCGTGGATCCGGGTCAGCGACTCGCTCGGCAAAGAACTGCTCGCTATTGCCGCCTCGGCCAGAGCTCCTGTAGGAGACTAGAAGCCTTTTCCCCGTCCTTTTCGCGGGAATTACCACTTACGTCAGGGGGGTCGATGCGGCGTCTGGCAGCGGGGTTCCTCCTGCTCGCGCTGACCGCCTGCGGGACCGGCGGCGAGGCGCCGCGGCCCCGCGCCGAGGAGACGGCCCCTGCCACGCCGCCGCTCGCCGAGCCGGTGCCGGGCAAAAGCTCCGGGCGGCTGGGCTGCGGCGCCACCAAGGTGGCGTTCCCGGCCATGCCCGCGGGCCTGACCAGGGAGGGTTCGTTCGCCCGTCTGGGGTCGCTCACCCGCCGGCTCACGGTCAAGGGCACGACCTGGCGGGAGAACGACGAGCAGGTGTACGTCGGGGTGGTGTGCGGGGTGCGCGCGGCCGAACAGTTCGCCACGCTGGTCGACAGGTCGACGCTGACGGCGTACAAGGGGCGGCCGGCGCTGCGCTGGACCACCAGGACCGGGATGTACAACTTCATGTGGCTGGCGCGCCCGGGCACGGCCGTCTACATCGCGGCCACGCCCGGACTCGCCACGGAGATCAAGCCGATCGCCGCCGGCGTCACCACCTCAGGCTGACCCCGCCTTCGCCCGGCGCGGCAGGTGGCCGGAGGGCTCAGCGTGCTTCGGACAGGAGCTTGGCCAGGCGGGCGATCCCTTCGGCCAGGTCGTCATCACCGAGCGCGTAGGACAGCCGGAAGTAGCCCGGCGTGCCGAACGCCTCCCCGGGCACCACCGCCACCTCGGCCTCCTCCAGGATCAGCTCCGCCAGCTCACTCGACGACTGCGGCCGCTTGCCGCGCAGCTCCTTGCCGATCAGCTCCTTGACCGACGGATAGACGTAGAACGCCCCCTTCGGCTCAGGGCAGAACACGCCCGGGATCTCGTTGAGCAGCCGCACGATCGTCCGCCGCCGCCGATCGAACGCCGTGCGCATCTCCGCCACCGCCGACAGATCGCCGGAAACCGCCGCGAGCGCCGCCATCTGCGCGACGTTGGAGACGTTGGAGGTGGCGTGGGACTGCAGGTTGGTGGCCGCCTTCACCACGTCGGCGGGACCGATCAGCCAGCCCACGCGCCAGCCGGTCATCGCGTACGTCTTGGCCACGCCGTTGAGGATCACGACCCGGTCGCCCAGCTCGGGAACGGCCGTGGCGATGCTGGTGAACTCGGCGTCTCCGTACACGAGATGCTCGTAGATCTCGTCGGTGACGACCCACAGGCCGTGCTCGGCCGCCCAGCGGCCGATCGCCACCGTCTCCTCGCGGGAGTAGACGGCGCCCGTCGGGTTGGACGGCGAGACGAACAGCAGGACCTTCGTCCGCTCGGTGCGCGCGGCCTCAAGCTGCGCCACGCTCGCCAGGTAGCCGGTGGACTCGTCGGCCACCACGTCGACCTGCACGCCCCCCGCCAGCTTGATCGCCTCGGGGTAGGTCGTCCAGTAGGGGGCGACGACCAGCACCTCGTCGCCCGGGTCGAGCAGCGTCGCGAACGCCTGGTAGACGGCCTGCTTGCCGCCGTTGGTGACGAGCACCTGCGAAGCCTCGACGGCGTAGCCGGAGTCGCGCCGGGTCTTGGCGGCGATGGCCTGCTTGAGCTCAGGGAGGCCGCCCGCCGGGGTGTACTTGTGGAAGCGGGGGTTGCCCGCCGCCTCGATCGCCGCCTCGACGATGTAACCGGGCGTCGGGAAGTCGGGCTCACCGGCGCCGAAGCCGATGACGGGGCGTCCAGCCGCCTTCATCGCCTTCGCCTTGGCGTCGACGGCCAGCGTGGCGGACTCGGAAATCGCGGAAATTCTCGCTGAGATGCGCGGTCGGATGGACATGCCTCCATGCTCCCACGCGGCCCCGACGCGCGCGTGACCTGGGCGATCACCAATCGGTTCGACGTACCCGGCAATCCCCCGTATGATTTCGCTGGTCCTGCCGCCGCATGTCGGCGCGCGGTTCGGTCTAGGCAGTGAGTCGATCGGGGTAGGCTGGTCGATGACATAGGGCACTGGCGCAATTGGTAGCGCACCGGTCTCCAAAACCGGCGGTTGGGGGTTCGAGTCCCTCGTGCCCTGCGAGTGCGGTCCGCGCAATAATGGCGTGTAAGCGCGCCGCAAAACTGCGTTGGATACGACAGATTCAGGTGAGGACTGTGGCGATCGACACGCGCGGCGAGACCGCAGGCAAGCCGAGTGGCGAAAAGAAGACACGCACTTCACCTGCCCTTTTCTATCGGCAGGTCGTCAACGAGCTCCGCAAGGTCATTTGGCCGACACGCAAGGATCTCGTCACCTACACCACGGTTGTTCTGATATTCGTTCTGATCATGGTCGGGATCGTGTACGGGCTCGACGCCGCCCTTGGCTGGGCGGTCCTCCGCGTCTTCGGCGGGCAGTAAGTAAGCCTGCGCACGCCGCATGGTGTCCACTGACGGGGACGCCATTCGATACGACGAAAGAGGAAAGGTCACGTGTCCGAGTCTTCTGTTCCGGCCGAGGACCCTCGCGACAAGCGGGGCGACGAGCTCGGAGAATCCACTGACAAGTGGGGCGACGAGCTGGGTGAGGCCCGCGACGAGGGCGTCGAGGCGACCCTTGAGGAGGCCGACGAGGCCGAGGTCGAGGAGACTCCTGCCGCGCTGGAGGACGCTGCCGTAGCGGCCTCCGCTGAGGCGGACTCCGACGACGAGGACTCCGAGGATTCCTACGACGAGGACTCCTACTCCGACGACGATGACGAGGACTCTGACGACGACTCCGAGGACGAGGAGTCCGACGAGGCGGACGCCGTGGCGGAGTCCGCTGAGGCGGAGGAAGAGGACCTTCCCGAGGTTGACCCGGTCGAGGAGTTCAAGACCACGCTGCGGGGCCAGCCCGGCGAGTGGTATGTGATTCACTCCTACGCCGGTTACGAGAACCGGGTGAAGTCCAACATCGAGAGCCGCAACGTGTCGCTCAACATGGAGGACTACATCTACCAGGTCGAGGTGCCGACGCACACCGTCCAGGAGTTCAAGAGCGGCAAGAAGGTTCCGGTCAAGGAGCGGGTGCTGCCCGGCTACGTGCTGGTGCGCATGGAGCTGACCGACGAGTCCTGGGCCGCCGTGCGTAACACGCCTGGCGTGACCGGTTTCGTGGGCCTGTCCAACAAGCCGAGCCCGCTCAGCCTCGACGAGGTCGCCAAACTGCTGGCGCCGGAGCCGACCGAGGAGAGCAAGAAGGCCTCCAGCAAGACGGCCACGGGCCCGACGGTCGAGTTCGAGATCGGCGAGTCGGTCACGGTCATGGACGGTCCCTTCGCCACGCTGCCCGCCTCGGTGAGCGAGATCAGCCCCGAGTCGCAGAAGCTCAAGGTGCTCGTCTCGATCTTCGGCCGCGAGACTCCGGTGGAGCTCTCGTTCAACCAGGTCTCAAAGATCTAAGACGATCACATACACTTAGACGTTCGGCTGGCCGCCTTCGCGACCAACGAGACCCATCGCACGATGGACTGCCGCCAATGACTTTGGCCAGACGCGGCAGTGCGGTGTGGCGGGTCGCTCGTTGAGTAAGGCGGCCTCCGACATGTCGGGCCGTAACCGCGGCACTGACGGCATCGCAATCAGGACCCGGAGAAGGACGAATGCCTCCGAAGAAGAAAATTGCCGCACTGGTGAAGGTCCAGCTTCCCGCTGGACAGGCCACCCCGGCGCCGCCGGTGGGTACCGCCCTCGGTCCCCACGGCGTCAACATCATGGAGTTCGTCAAGCAGTACAACGCTGCGACGGAGTCTCAGCGGGGCAACATCATCCCCGTCGAGATCACCATTTTCGAAGACCGTAGCTTCACCTTCATCACGAAGACGCCGCCGGCGCCTGAGCTGATCAAGAAGACCCTCGGTCTCGACAAGGGCAGCGCTGTCCCGCAGCGTGACAAGGTCGGCCGGCTGAGCCGCGAGCAGCTTCGCAGCATCGCCGAGACGAAGATGCCCGACCTCAACGCCAACGACATCGAGGCGGCCGAGAAGATCATCGCCGGCACCGCCCGGTCGATGGGCATCACGGTAGCCGACTAACTTTCCCCAGTCCGTGGGAGGGCCTTGCCACACGAGGCCCGCGTACCACAAGGAGTCATCATGAAGCGCAGCAAGGCGCACAAGGACGCGGAAGCCAAGATCGACCGCGACAAGCTCTACACGCCCGCCGACGCCGCGAAGCTGGCCAAGGAGACGTCGGCCACCAAGTTCGACGCCACCGTCGAGGTCGCGCTGCGGCTGGGCGTCGACCCGCGCAAGGCCGACCAGATCGTGCGCGGCACGGTCAACCTCCCGCACGGCACCGGCAAGACCGCCCGGGTCCTGGTCTTCGCGACCGGTGACCGTGCCGAGACGGCCCGCGAGGCGGGCGCTGACATCGTCGGCGCCGACGAGCTGATCGACGAGATCGCCAAGGGCAACCGGCTCAACGAGTTCGACGCCGTCGTGGCGACCCCGGACATGATGGGCAAGGTCGGCCGCCTGGGCCGCGTGCTCGGTCCGCGTGGTCTCATGCCCAACCCGAAGACCGGCACCGTGACGCCCGACGTCGCCAAGGCCGTGACGGAGATCAAGGGCGGCAAGATCGAGTTCCGCACCGACCGGCAGGCCAACCTGCACTTCATCATCGGCAAGACGTCGTTCCCCGAGCGCCAGCTCATCGAGAACTACGCCGCCGCCCTTGACGAGGTGCTGCGTCTCAAGCCGTCGGCCGCCAAGGGCCGCTACCTGAAGAAGGTCACCTTCTCCACGACGATGGGCCCGGGCGTCCCGGTCGACCCCAACGTCACCCGTGGCCTGGTCGGCGACGCCGCCGAATAACGCTTCTTCCGGCCGGCGGGACAGGTGCCCGCATCTGTCCTCCGGCCGAGCAGGTGTTCTTCAGACAGACGAAGAGCCTCGTCCGCTTTCGCGGGCGGGGCTCTTTTCTGCTTCTCGGCGCTTATCCGCACCAGGCCGATCTTGGCAACTGGGGCGCCGCCATCGCCGGGTCAGGCAGTCTGTTTGCTGCCGGCGCGACGGCAGACGTTGAGTCACGGTTCGTTGTGGCCTGTTAGGAGGTCAGGTCGATCCCTGCCTATCCCCGGGCCGAATCGGTGCCGGTATTCCAACGGAGTGAGCCCGATCTTGCGACGCATCAGCGCACGCAAATTGGTAGCGGTGCCCAGCCCGCTGTGCCGCGCGACCGTCTCGAAGCGCGACTCGCCCCGCTCAATCAGCCGGCATGCCAGGGCGAGTCGTTCGCCTGTGAGCCACGCCAGCGGTGTGGTGCCCATCTGCACCTGGAAACGGCGGTGCAGGGTGGCCGGACTGACCGAGGCGCGCGCTGCGAGGTCGGACACCGTAAGCGGGGCGTCCAGATGCTCCTGCGCCCAGGAAAGGATAGGCGCCAAGGACTCGTCCGGCACCACAGGCACGGGCCGCTCCACGAACTGCCGTTGCCCACCGTCGCGGTGGGCGGCGAAGACGAGCCGTCGGCTCACAGAGTTGGCGACTTCCGCGCCGTGATCGCGGCGGACGATGTGCAGGCCGAGGTCGAGCGCGGCTGCGCTCCCCGCGGCCGTGAGGATGTCGCCGTCGTCCACGAACAACACGTCTGTTTCGAGCCGGACAGAAGGGAAGCGGGCCCGGAAGGAATCCGCCCACTGCCAGTGCGCGGTGGCCTGGCGCCCGTCGAGGACTCCTGCCTCGGCCAGGGTGAAAGCACCGCTGCAGAAGCCGACCAGGCGGGCGCCGCGCGCATGCGCCCGCCGGATGGCATCGAGCACGGCGGTTCTTCGGGGCACCTCGACGTCGGGACGGTTGGGGACGATCAACGTATCTGCCGATTCGGCCGCTTCCAGGCCGGCGACGCCCGTGAGTGTGAAGAACCCGTCCCTCATCAGGGTGCGCGGCTCGGGGGAACACAGGCGAAAGTCGTAGAGATCGCGTCCGAGCTCGGGTCTGCGCAGGCCGAAGATCTCGGTCGCGCAGCCCAGCTCGAAGGGGTTGGAGTTCTCGTCCACGATCACGATGACCCGGTGCGGGCCCGCAGCATGGGCGACGTGCGAGGATCCTTGCGTCATATGCTATTCCTAGCACTCACGCCGAGCATGCTCGATGGACCAGGATTTATGCGTGAGCATCGAACCCATTGTCCTCAGTAAGGCCCTCGCCACCTTCGACGACCTGTGGAGCCCTCGCATCGTCACGCGCGTCAACGACTACGACGTACGCATTGCCAAGGTCGAGGGCGAGCACATCTGGCACGTCCATGACGACACTGACGAGTTCTTCCTGGTTCTCGATGGGGAGCTGCACATCTCCTTGCGTGAGCCCGGTGGGGAGCGCGCGGTCCGGCTCCCTGCGGGCGCGGTATTCACCGTCCCCCGCGGCACGGAGCACAAGCCGTCTGCGCCCACCGGAGCCGCGATTCTCATGTTCGAGCCCACGGGGACACCGACGGTCGGCGACCGCCATGCCGAGATCCCTGACCACATCGACGCAACGACAGGGCACGCGCTCGGATCCTGAGGACGTACCTCTCCGCCGCCGCCCAGGGATACCGGGTCAGGTTCGTCCGCTGCTTCGGGTTGACGTTCAGCATCGGGCAGCGGATGCGGGCTTCTCTGAACTACGGGCTTCTGCTGGGCCCGCACCACGTCAGCGAGGTCGTCGGCCAGTTGAGGGTTGCTCGACGCTTGGTCCGCCCGTGTGCGGCATCTGGACGTAGCCTTCGGCAGGCACGGGAAGCGCCTCGACGCATGTCGTCGAGAACACCTGCGGCGTCGACTCCTCACTCATCCGCTCACAGTAATGTCACAGCAGGCGAGGTGTATGTGCGATTTCGGTGCTCAATGATCTTCGCTCCTGGTGATGGGCATGCCGGGACCGACGACTGTCGCAGCCGCGTCCCCTTCGGGATGACGAAGATCTGTCTGCGGCAGGTCACCGGGCTGCAGTCGCTCAAGGCAAGGTTCTCCAGGTACTCGGTGACCGGGCGGATCTCCTCGGTGGCCGGTCGACAACGACGACCGTTGGACGCCATGCCCTCGTCCCGGGGCCATTTCTTCCTGGCGGTGCGGTCACCTTCGCGTTTCCCTGGTGCGGTGTGTTGTGAAGGGAGCGTGCAGAACTTGTGGGGGAGAACCCTGGGTTTTCCCCTATTTGTGCGGGGAAGAAGCAACGACACCAGAACTTAAACGTAGGGTCAAAGACATGCTGAAGCGCACGATAGGACTCACCGCGGCCGGTGCCGCGCTCGTTGTTGCGGCGGTCGCGGGTTGTGGATCGAACGCCCAGCCGATCCAGATCAATCTGGCCGCCTCGGAAGTGCTCAACCAGGCCGCGCAGAAGACCGCGGAAGTCACCAGTTACACGGTCGACGCCGTGGTCAACGTCGGGAGCCCGCAGGAGGGCAACGGCAAGGTGCAAGGGCGCATGGTCTACCAGAGCAAGCCCCAGCTCGCCGTGGACCTCACCCTCGACAGCATCGACATGGGCGGCAGGAGCCTGCCGGGCGGCGTGCGCGCCGTGCTGCAGGGCGACACCGTCTACGTCAAGGTCGAGGCGCTCAAGGAGCTGGTGGGCGCCACGAAGCCGTGGATCAAGGTCTCGCTCAGCGAGGCGGGCAACTCCAGCGAGGTGAACCAGTACCTGGGCCAGATCCAGCAGTTCGATCTGGGCAACGTGACCAAGCTGGTCACCGCATCGAAGGACGTGAAGTCCGTCGGCAACGAGACCGTCAACGGCGACGACACCACGCACTACAGCGGCTCGTTCCCGGTCGACGCGGCCGTGCAGCAGCTTCCTGCCGACGAGCAGGAGCAGGCTCGTACGGGCCTGGCCGAGCTCAAGGACGTCAAGTTCGACATCTGGGTGGGCTCGGACGGCCTGCCGCGCAAGCTCGCGCTGAACGGTGCCAAGGAGGGCGCCACGCTCGACGCCACCCTGTTCTTCAAGGGCTTCAACGAGCAGGTGAAGATCGAGGCCCCGCCCGCCGACCAGGTCGGCGAGCTGCCCAAGGGCACGACCAACTGAGAACGATTTGGAAACTCGGCGGCCAGCACGTAGTGTGGTCGTTGCCAAAGACCGCCGGTCGTTGTCAGGTGCCTCATAGCCTGATGACCGAAGGATCCACGTCATGTGGACGGCCCGCGCAGGTGTGATACGAGTTTCCCATATGGTCTGATCCATATGTGCGAGCCCCGTGCGCCCTGCGCCCGGGGCTGTTCTCATTTCAGCGCCTTCGCCGGTGGCACATCTGGAAGGAGGCCCATGGCGAGGGCGGATAAGGCGACAGCGGTTGCCGAGCTCAAGAGCGAGTTCGAAGGCAGCGCTGCCGCCGTTCTGACCGAGTACCGCGGTCTCACCGTCGCGCAGCTCAAGGAGCTGCGCGTCTCTCTCGGTGAGAATGCGAAGTTCGCCGTGGCGAAGAACACTCTGACCAAGATCGCGGCTGATCAGGCCGGTCTGTCGGGCCTTGAGGGCCTGCTCGCCGGTCCGACCGCGATCGCCTTCGTCAACGGTGACGTTGTCGAGGCGGCCAAGGGTCTGCGTGACTTCGCCAAGGCCAATCCCCTCCTGGTGATCAAGGGCGGTGTCCTCGACGGCAGGACGCTCGACGCCGCCGAGATCACCAAGCTTGCCGACCTCGAGTCCCGCGAGGTTCTCCTCGCGAAGCTTGCTGGCGCGCTCAAGGCGAAGCAGAGCGGTGCTGCCGCGCTGTTCGCCGCGCTGCCCACGCAAATGGCTCGGCTGGCCGAAGCCCTGCGCGCGAAGCGCGACGAGGCGGGCGAGTAACACGGGGATTGCCGCACTTCCCGCGGTCCCGGTCCTAGTTTTCTGCAAGTCCTAAACGTAAGGAAACCATCATGGCGAAGCTCAGCAACGACGAGCTGCTCGACGCGTTCAAGGAGATGACCCTCCTCGAGCTGTCGGACTTCGTGAAGCAGTTCGAAGACGTCTTCGACGTCAAGGCCGCCGCCCCCGTCGCGGCCGTCGCGGCCGCTGCCGGCGCCGGCGCCGAGGCCCCCGCGGTCGAGGAGCAGGACGAGTTCGACGTCATCCTCGAGGGTGCCGGCGAGAAGAAGATCCAGGTCATCAAGGAGATCCGCGCCCTCACCTCCCTGGGCCTCAAGGAGGCCAAGGACCTGGTGGACGGCGCTCCCAAGTCCGTCTTCGACGGCAAGGTCAACAAGGAGCAGGCCGAGAAGGCCAAGGCCGCCCTCGAGGGTGCCGGCGCCAGCGTCACCGTGAAGTAACTTCCCTCTTCACGCAGGCTTTCCGAAAAGAGGCGGCTGCACCCTGGTGCCGGGTGCGACCGCCTCTTTTTGTATGCCCGGGGTGCGCCCTGAGGGTGTCTTCAGTCCCCGAGAGCAAGATCGCGATCTGGTCCGGAGGAGACTGAGGCAACACCGCCGGAAAGACCTTGTTCGCCGGGAAGATCATCGAGGGCGATGTGCCCGGATGTCCACAGGGCGTCCATCGGGATCACGAGCCGTCATCGTCCATTGCGTGGGCAGGGTCTCGATCTCTCCTACCGACTGCCCGGCATCCAGGATCCGTTCGCGAAGCGCGCACAGGTGAGCGTATGTGCCCACGCGCAGACCCCAACCCGCCCGGTTCAGGGGATCAAGATCGAGGGCGGGGACGGTAGCGGTTTCGACGAGCATCAGATGGTCGGCCCCGCCGACATCGAGGACCGCGATCCGCGGATCAGCAGAGGTTGCGGCCCGTTCGAACGCGAGCGTTGCTCCGAGCATCTCCGTGTAGTACGCCACGAGCCGGTCGAGGTTGGTCGTGGACAGTGTCAGATGGTTGATTCCGAACAGATCGGTCATGATCCACCGAGCGTAGCCCGGCCGCATCTCGATCGTGCGGACACCCCCTGAGGCGGCTGCACCTTGATGGTCGGGTGTGACCGCCTTTTGCGTGTGCCGGAGCGGCTGCAGCTTGATGGGGTGTGATCGCTTTTCGCGTGAGTTCGGGGTCAGACCTGAGGCGGCTGCACCTCTGATATTGGGGTGTGACCGCCTTTTTTCCTGTGTGTCCGAGGTGCGGTCTGCCAAGTGGGCCCGTGCGCCGTGGCGCGCCTGGGGTGTCCGTGCACTCGCCAGGGCCTGCGGTGTTGCCGGCGCGGTGCTGCCTTAGAAGATTCTCATGCGCGTCTCATCGCCTCGCCAATCGCCTTGCCTAGCGTTCTGGTTGTGGTTACTGAAGCGAAGTCTCGTTGGGCCCTGGCCGGGCTGCTCCTCGGCAGCGGTGTGCTCTACATCTGGGGGCTCGGCTCCTCCGGCTGGGCCAACTCCTTCTACTCGGCGGCCGTGCAGGCGGGCAGTCAGAGCTGGAAGGCGTTCTTCTTCGGGGCTTCCGACGCCGCCAACGCCATAACCGTCGACAAGACGCCCGCCTCGTTGTGGCCGATGGTGCTCAGCGTGCGGCTGTTCGGGCTCAGCTCATGGGCGATCCTCATTCCGCAGGCGCTCATGGGGGTCGGCTCTGTGGCGATGGTCTACGCCACCGTGCGCAGGCTCTTCAACGCGTGGGCCGCGCTGCTGGGCGGGGCCGTGCTGGCGGTGACGCCGGTGGCCGTGTTGATGTTCCGGTTCAACAATCCCGACGCGTTGCTGGTGTTGTTGCTGACGATCGCCGGATACTGCGTGGTGCGGGCTCAGGAGCGCGGGGCGACGCGGTGGCTGGTGCTGGCGGGGGCGGCGATCGGGTTCGCGTTCCTGGCGAAGATGATGCAGGCGTTCTTGGTGCTGCCGGGGTTCGCGCTGGTCTATCTGGTGACGGCGCCGGTGGCCTTCTGGCGGCGGATGTGGCAGTTGCTGCTGGCCGGGGCGGCCATGGTGGTCGCCGCCGGATGGTGGTTGCTGGCCGTGGCGCTGGTGCCTGCGGCCGATCGGCCGTACATCGGGGGCTCGCAGAACAACAGCGTGCTGGAGCTGGCGCTCGGATACAACGGCATCGGGCGGCTCAACGGTGGTGACTACGGCGGGCTGGGAAATCTGAACCAGCAGGCCGGATGGTTGCGGTTGTTCGACACCGAGGCGGGCGGGCAGATCGCCTGGTTGCTGCCGGCGGCGCTGGCGTTGCTGGTCGCGGGCACCTGGCTCACCCGGCGGGCGCCGCGGGTCGATCCGGTACGGGCCGGTTTGTGGGTGTGGGGGAGCTGGCTGGTCGTGACCGGGCTGATCTTCAGCCTGATGCAGGGGATCTTCCACGCCTACTACACGGTGGCGCTGGCTCCGGCCATCGCGGTGCTGGTGGGCATGGGGGCGGCCGTGGCGTGGGAGCGGCGGGCGTACAGACTGCTCGCCGTGGTCACGGCCGGCACGGTCGCGTGGTCCTACCTGTTGCTGGCGCGTAGCGCCGACTGGAACTCCTGGCTGGGTTTCGCCGTGCTCGTGGCCGGACTGGGGGCGGCGCTGGTGATGTTGTTCGTCCGCCGGGCCCTGGCGGTCGTCGCCGTCGCCTCAGTGGCGTGCGTGGCGTGCCTGGCGGGGCCGGCGGCTTATGCCATGGACACGGCCGCGTCGCCGCATACGGGGGCCATTCCGACGGCGGGTCCCACCACCGGCGGTTTCGGGCAGCCTGGCGGTGGCGGGTTCCAGCGCTCCGGAGCCGGGGGAGGCGGTCGGTCGTTCGGGCAGGGAGTGCCTGGAGGTGGCCAGCCGTTTGGACAGGGGGCGCCTGGAGGTGGCCAGCCGTTCGGGCAGGCGGCTCCTGGAGGTGGTCAGTGGCCCGGTGGGCCTGGTGGCACTGCTCAGCAGCCGGGTGATGGGCGAACCCGGGGGAGTGACGGGTCGGGGGCCGATGGCATGGGTCGTCGCGGTGGGATGGGTGGCGGCATGGGCGGGTTGCTCAGCGCGGGCACCCCCGCGGCCGAGCTCACCGCGCTGCTGAAGAACGGCGCCGCCGGCCATGCATGGGCGGCGGCCACCGTCGGCTCCAACAACGCGGCCGGCTATCAGCTCGCCAGCGGACAACCCGTGATGGCTGTGGGCGGGTTCAACGGGACCGATCCCGCTCCGACGCTGGAGCAGTTCCAGCAGTACGTCGCCGAGAAGAAGATCCACTACTTCGTCGGGACGGGTATGGGGGGCTTCGGTGGGAGAACGGCCGGTGCGACCGGCGGTGGCGCGAGTGATGATGGCACAGGTGGCAGTGATGCGGCGTCCCGGATCGCGGCGTGGGTGCAGGAGACCTTCACCAGCACCACCGTCGGCGGGACCGCGGTGTTCGATCTGACCAAGAGCTGACTTCGCAGGCTCCACTAGGACCTGCCAGAGCTGACTTCACCAGCGCCACCGTCGGTGGAGCGGAAGAGGTGGTCGGGGTCAGGTTGAGGCGGTGCGTACGCGGGTGATGGCGCTGGTGTCCATGTAGTCCCTGGTGTGGATGATCTGGCCGTCCCTGATCCGGAGTACCAGCAGACCGGGGACGGCGATCGTCTGGGTGCCGGCCGTGACGACGGTGGTCTGCTCCACCACCACGACCTCCGGATCCTCCGTGCGGTGCAGCGCGATCAGGCGTACCTCTTGGGTCTCGAACCCCGACGGGCCCCACATCGCGTGATAGCCGGCGCGGATCTCCTCCCTCCCCTTGAACGGCGGCAGCCCGCCGAACGGGAACTCGTGCAGCCCGTCGGCCGCGTAGAGGTCGGCCAGCTCGTCGGGGTCTTTGTGCAGCATGGCGGCGTGGTACCCGGTGACGATGGCGTCGATGACCATGGTGAGCCCTTTCGCTCAACGAGTGTTGACTCAACGAGCGTAGAGCGAAAGGCGGCGTTCAGTCAACGCGGTGAAGGGGGAGCGGGAGGGTCGGGCGACGCGGGGCAGACGGAAACGGCAGGGTCGGCGACCGCGGTGAAGACGGAAGCGGGAGGGTCAGGTAACGCGGGGGAAAGGGGAGACGGGAGGGTTGGGCGGCGCGGGTAGAGTCGGGGTCGTGGGCGAGAGACTGCTTCCGCGGGCTGAGAGGCGGCGCAGGAGCGAGGAGAGGATCCTCGGCGCGGCCAGGGCGTTGTTCGCCGAAGTGGGCTACGAGCGGGCCACGATCCGGGGCATCGCCAAGGCGGCCGGAGTCGACCCCGCCCTCGTGATGCAGTACTTCGGCAGCAAGCAGGAGCTCTTCCAGCAGGCCGTGCGCGTGACCCCGCCCCCCGACGGTGCTCTGGGCGGCGAGGAGCTGGTCGAGCACCTGCTGGGCACGCTCACCGTGAAGATGGGCGAGCTGCCGCACAGCTCCCTCGCCATGCTGCGGTCCATGCTCACCCATCCCGAGGCCGCCGAGTCGGCGCGGGGGGTGCTGGGCCGGCAGATCGACCGGCTCGCCGAGTCCCTGCCCGGCGATGACGCGCGGCTGCGGGCGGCGCTGATGACGACGATCCTGCTCGGCGTGACCGTCGGGCACCAGTTGCTCGATCTCGACGAGCTGCGCGAGGTGCCGCAGGAGGAGATCGCCCGGGTGTTGCGCCCCGCCCTCAGGGCGCTTACTGGACCTGAAGTCTCATAACTGGCAAGTAACAACTTACGGGTGCGGGTTCGCTTTCGACGGAACGTCGCTACGGTGATGGCCAACTGCAAGTAAAGTGTTCGGCACGTAATCCTCTGGATACTCCCTGCTACAGGCGGCGGAAAGGGGTGGCCCGTGGGCGTCGAGGTCGTGGTCGACGGGTTGACCAAGTCGTTCGGCCGTCAGGTCATCTGGGAAGACGTCTCGCTCACCCTGCCCGCGGGTGAGATCTCGGTTCTGCTCGGCCCCTCGGGCACCGGCAAGTCGGTCTTCCTCAAGACGCTGGTGGGCCTGCTGCGGCCGGACCGCGGCCACATCTGGATCAACGGCCACGACCTGGCCAACTGCAGCGAGAACAAGCTCTATGAGCTGCGCCGGCTGTTCGGCGTGCTCTTCCAGGACGGCGCGCTGTTCGGCTCGCTCAGCCTCTACGACAACATCGCCTTCCCGCTGCGCGAGCACACCAAGAAGACCGAGACCCAGATCCGCCAGATCGTGATGGCGAAGATGGAGCTGGTCGGCCTGCTCGGCGCCGAGAAGAAGCTGCCGGGGGAGATCTCCGGCGGCATGCGCAAGCGGGCGGGGCTGGCCAGGGCGCTGGTGCTGGACCCGGAGATCATCCTGTTCGACGAGCCGGACTCCGGGCTCGACCCGGTCCGCACCGCCTACCTCAACCAGCTCATCGTCGACCTCAACGCCGAGATCGAGGCGACGTTCCTGATCGTCACCCACGACATCAACACCGCCCGCACGGTGCCCGACGGCATCGGGCTGCTCTTCAGACGTGAGCTGATCATGTTCGGGCCGCGGGAGATGTTGTTGTCGAGCGACGAGCCGGTGGTGCGGCAGTTCCTCAACGCCAGGAAGCACGGGCCGATCGGCATGTCGGAGGAGAAGGACGTCTCCGAGCTGGAGGCCGAGGCGCAGCAGGGGCACGATCCCGGCGCGCTGCCGCCGATCCCGCCGCAGCTCATGCCGAGCGGCAGCCGGCTCCGGCGCACTCAGCAGCCGCCTGGCACCTGGCTGGCGGCCAACGGCGTGATCCCGCCGCAGGGCTCGTTCGTGGACGAGCGCGGCCGCAACTGGCTGGAGGAATATCCCCGCCTGATCAACGCCCACGTCAACGGCGTCAGGTAAGCCCTTGAGCAATGCCGGCAGGTGGCCTTTCGCGGCCCAGGGCGACTACTTTGCGTGCGTGGGCGAGCGCTCATGGTGATGGTGGAGATCGGGCGGTTCGTCGCCATGTCGCTCGACGTCCTCCGGGTCGCGGGACGGCGGCCGTACCAGGGGCGGGAGTTCGTCCGGCAGGCGTGGTTCATCGTGAGCGTCAGCGCGCTGCCCACCGCGCTGGTCGCCATCCCGTTCGGCGCCGTGCTCGCCATGCAGACGGGCAACCTGATCCGCCAGTTCGGCGCGCAGTCGTTCACCGGAGCAACAGCCGTGCTCGGCATCGTGCGCGAGGCCGCCCCCGTGGTCACCGCGCTGATGATCGCGGGCGCGGCGGGCAGCGCCATCTGCGCCGACCTCGGCGCGCGCAAGATCAGGGAAGAGATCGACGCCATGGAGGTGCTCGGGCTCGACCCTCTGCATCGCCTGGTCGTGCCCAGGGTGGCGGCCTGCGCGTTCGTGGCGCCGTTGCTGAACGGGCTGGTCACCACGGCCGGCCTGATCGCCGGCTACCTGTTCAACGTGGTCGCCCAGGGCGGCTCGCCGGGCGCCTACCTGCAGTCGTTCAACACGCTCGCGCAGGTCTCCGACCTGTGGGTGTCGGAGGTCAAGGCGCTGGTCTTCGGGGTCTCGGGCGGTCTCATCGCCGCCTACAAGGGGCTGAGCGCGGCCGGCGGGCCGAAGGGCGTGGGGGAGGCGGTCAACCAGACGGTGGTGTTCGCCGCCATGGTGCTGTTCGCCGAGAACTTCCTCATCAGCGCCGTCTACAACCAGGTCGTGCTCACGTGAGGGCGCTCAACGAGCAGGGCGAGTTCTACGCCAGGGCCATCGGGTCCGTGCCGGCCGCCGTGCGCTACCGCAGGGAGGTGCTCAGGCTGCTGGCCGAGGTCAGCCTCGGCACGGGCGGCCTGGCGGTGATCGGCGGCACGATGACGATCGTCGCGTTCATGACCTTCTTCACCGGCACCGAGGTCGGCCTGCAGGGTTACCCGGGGCTCGACCGGCTCGGCGGCGCGGCGTTCACCGGTTTCCTGTCCAGTTACGTCAACACCCGCGAGATCGCGCCCATCACGGCGGCGATCGGCCTGTCGGCCACCGTCGGCGCCGGGTTCACCGCCCAGCTCGGCGCGATGCGGATCAGCGACGAGGTGGACGCGCTGGAGGTCATGGCGGTGCCGCCGGTGCCGTTCCTGGTGGGCACGCGGCTGATCGCCGGGTTCGCCGCCGTCGTGCCGCTCTACGTGCTCGGCCTGCTCGCCTCCTACGTCTCCACCCGGTTGATCGTCACTGTCTTCTACGCCCAGTCGACCGGCACCTACGACCACTATTTCCACCTGTTCCTGGCGTCCTACGACGTCTTGTGGTCGTTCGGCAAAGCGATGGTCTTCGCCGTGCTGGTGATCCTCATCCACTGCTACTACGGCTTCCACGCGACGGGCGGTCCGGCGGGGGTGGGGGTCGCGGTCGGCCGGGCCGTGCGCGCCGTCCTGGTCACCGTCAACGTCGCGAACATCCTGCTCGGCCTGGCCATCTGGGGCACCACCACGACGGTGCGGCTGGCCGGATGAGGTACGGCGTCGTGCTGCTGACGGTCATCGCCGCGTTCGCGGCGCTGACCGTGGCCGTCTACCTCAAGGTCTTCTCCACGGCCAAGCGGGTCACGTTGATCGTTCCGGCGGCGGGTCTGCAGCTCGACCGGCGGGCGGACGTGAAGGTCCACGGCGTGGTGGTCGGCGAGGTGGCCGACCTCCAGCCGGACGCGGCGGGCGCCCGGCTCACCCTCGCCCTCGACCAGGACGTCGACCGCGCCTCGACCGCGGAGCTGCTGCCGAAGACCCTGTTCGGCGAGAAATACGTGAACCTCCGCCCGCCGGCCACCCCGCGCGGCCCGATCCGCGACGGCGACGTGATCAGGGCCTCGGCCACGGCCGTCGAGCTGCCCCAGGTCCTCGACCGTCTCCTGTCACGCCTGCGCGGCGTGCGTCCGGACCGCCTCAACGCCACCCTGAACGCCCTGGCCACCGCACTCGAAGGCCGTGGCGACCGCCTCGGGGCGACCCTGGCCAGGGCCGACGCCTACCTGGCCACGCTGCGGCCGTACCTTCCGGCGATCAGGCGCGACATCTCCAAGCTCGCCGACGTCACCGCCCTGTACGGCGACGCCGCCCCCGACCTCCTGCGCACCCTCGCGAACACGGCCGCCCTGAGCCGCACCGTCACCGCCCGCGCCGGAGAGATCGTCCAGATCACCGAGGACGTCCCCAGAGCCGCCGCCAAGGCCGACCGCCTCCTGCG
Source organism: Nonomuraea sp. NPDC002799 (assembly GCF_053592075.1). NCBI lineage: Bacteria > Bacillati > Actinomycetota > Actinomycetes > Streptosporangiales > Streptosporangiaceae > Nonomuraea > Nonomuraea sp. NPDC002799. The sequence goes on along the minus strand of NZ_JBSFVA010000020.1, from coordinate 6,135 downwards.
CGACTCCGAGACCGGCCTCGTCGGCCTCCAGCACGTCGCCCGCCCGGCGCTCGACCTCACCGCCCGCCACGCCCCGGCGCTGCCGTGCGTCCTGCGGGGCCTCGACCGCCTGAGTCCGCTGCTGGACGACGCCTTCGGCCACGGCAGTCTCAAGGTGCACCTGGAGATCGTCAGGCCGCGGCCGCCGTACCTGGCGGGCCGGGACACGCCGGCGTACGACGACCGCCGCGGCCCGCGCTGCTACGGCCTGCCCGACCACCCGCCCGTGCCGTTCCCGCGGATCAGGTTCGACGACGGGACCGGCGACGAGCCTGATCCGTTCGCGCGCATGAGGACCGGCGACCTGGCGGGGTTGCTGCTGCGATGACCACGCTCTGGCCCGGCCTCAAACTGGCCGCGTTCGCCCTGGTGACGGCGTTCTGCGTGGCGACGCTCGCGATCACGATCACGGGCGTGCCGTTCGCCGCGTCCACCGCCTACGAAGCGCTCTTCACCGACGCGTCGGGCCTGCGCGCGGGCGACGACGTCCGCGTCGCGGGCGTCCGGGTGGGCCGCGTCGACGAGGTCACGCTGGCGGGCACGCGCGCCCGGGTCGCCTTCTCGGTACGCGAGCGCACCCGCCTCCCCCACTCCGTCGTGGCCGCCATCCGCTGGCGCAACCTGGTGGGCGACCGCTACCTGAACCTGTCCACGGGCAGCGGCGGCCCCGGGCTCCTGCCGCCCGGCGCCCGCATCACGAGCACCCGCCCGGCGCTCGACGTCACGGCCCTGTTCAACGGCTTCAGACCGCTGCTGAACGCCATCCGCCCCGCCGACGTCAACCGGCTGAGCTGGCAGATCGTCCAGGTCCTGCAGGGCGAGGGCGGCACGGTCGAGAGCCTGCTCGGCCACATCGGCTCGCTCACCGGCGCCCTGGCCGACCACGACGCGGTGATCGGCCGGGTGATCGACAACCTCGCCGCCGTGCTCGGCGCGGTCGCGAGCCGCGAGCACGAGTACGGCGAGCTGATCACTGACCTGCGTGCCCTGGTCGGCGGCCTGGCCAGGGACCGCGAGGTGATCGGCGGCTCCCTGGCCGCGCTCGACCGCCTCACCGGCCTCACCGGCTCCCTCATCGAGCGGGCCAGGCCGGACCTGCGCGCGGCCGTCGAACACGCAGACAGCCTCCTCGCGGCGCTCAACGACCGCGACGAGGTGATCGACCAGGCGCTCCAGCAGGCCCCGTCCCGGCTGAACCAGCTCGTCAGAGCCACCTCCTACGGCTCGTGGTTCAACTTCTACCTCTGCTCGCTGTCCGTCAGGAGCGGCGAGGCGACCACGCCGAAGATCGTCAACGAGAGCCCGCGATGCCACTGACCCCCTTCAGGAGACGCGACCCGATCCCGCTGGCCGTCGGGGGCATCGCCGTGGCGCTCGCCCTGGTGGCCGCCGCGCTGGGGGTGGGCGAGCTGCCCTTCGGCACCACGTACGAGGCCGCGTTCGCGGAGTCGGCGGGCCTGCGTCCCGGCGACGACGTCATGATCGCCGGTGTGCTGGTGGGCGAGGTCACGGAGGTCGAGCTCGAAGGCGACCACGTACGCGCTGAGCTGCGGGTGGCCGGCGAGGTCGGCCTCGGCTCGCTGACCCGCGCCGACATCCGGATCAAGACCCTGCTCGGCGCCCACCACGTCATGCTCGATCCCCGGGGCCCCGGCCGCCTGCGGGGCCCGATCCCGCTGTCGCGCACGAGCGTCCCCTACGAGGTCATGCCGGCCGTGGCCGACCTGTCCCAGGCCGCCGGGCGCATCGACGAGCGCGCGCTGGCCTCCGCGCTGACCGTGCTGGCGCGGACGGTCGACGGCTCGTCGGAGGAGATCAGGTCCTCGCTGGACGGGCTGGGCCGGCTCTCCCGGACGATCGCCTCCCGCGACGCCCGGCTGCACGACCTGATGCGCCGCGCGCGTTCCGTCACCGGCCTCCTGGCGAGCCGGAACACCGGCCTGAGCGGCCTGGTCAGGGACGGTGACCTGGTGCTGCGCGAGATCGCCGCCAGGCGGGCCGTCATCCACGCCCTGCTCGTCGACACGGTGCTGCTGTCCGGTCAGATCGACGGCCTGGTCGCCGACAACAGGACCACCATGAGGCCGGCGCTGGAGCGGTTGCGCGCCTTCGCCGGGGTGCTCAGGCGCAACGAGGAGAGTCTCGGCCGATCGCTGGAGCTGCTCGCGCCGTTCGCCCGGCAGGTGGCCGACGCGGGGGGCAACGGCCGCTGGATCGACACGATCGTCCAGAACCTGGTGCCGTTGCCCGCCTCGATCCAGCCGCCGCCCGACCGCGGTCTCGGCGGTCTCGTCCGATGAGTTTGGTCAGGGGGTGGGCCGCGGGGGTCGTCCTGCTCTGTCTCACCGGTGGTTGCGGGTTCGAGGGTGCCGGGTCGCTGCCGCTGCCCGGCGGCGCCGATCTGGGCGGGCGGCCCTATTCGGTGACGATCGAGTTCGCCGACGCGCTCGATCTGGTGCCGCAGTCCCTCTGCAAGGTCAACGACGTGACCGTGGGGGAGGTCACCGGGATCGAGCTGGACGACGGCTGGCGGGCCGGCGTGGTCTGCGCCGTACGCGGCGACGTCGTCCTGCCCGACCGCACCACGGCGGCGATCGCGCAGACGAGCCTGCTGGGGGAGAAGTTCGTCAAGCTGCTGCCCGCCGGCCGGGGGCGGCTGGGCGGGCCGATCCCGCTGGCGCGCACGCGGACGAGCGCGGAGGTCGAGCAGGTGTTGTCGGCGGCCTCGCTCCTGGTGAACGGCGGCGGTCTGGACCAGCTCGCGACCATCAACATCGAGCTCGGTGCCGTCCTCGACGGCCGCTCGGACACGATCAAGGACCTGTTGCGCAGGCTGGACACGTTCGCCGAAGGGCTGGACGGCTCCAAGCGGGAGATCGTCCGGCTGATCGACGAGCTCGACGACCTCACCGCCACGCTGGCCGGTCAGCGGGGCACGATCGAGGCCGTGGCCACGGAGGCCGGCCCGGCGGTCGAGCAGCTCCGGCGGCAGCGCCGCGATCTGACCGGCCTGCTCGCAGGTCTCGGCCGCCTCGGCCGCACCGCCGGCCGCGTCGTGGAACGCTCCCAGGCCGACACCCTGGCGAACCTTCGCAGCCTCCGCAAGATCCTGAAATATCTGGATCAGGCGCGGCGCAGCATCGCGGGCAACCTGTCCACCGTGCTCACCTTCCCGTTCCCCGCTTCGGCGGCCACGATGTTCAAGGGCGACTACGCCGACACCGACGTGGTCGTGGACGTGTCGCCCGGCAGGACGTTGCGCAACCTCCTCGGCGGCGAGCGGTGATCGCCCGGCTGGTGGCGTTCGCGGTCATCGGGGTGGTGGCGGTCACGTACACGCTGGTCAGGTACGCCCGGGTGGGCGCCGACCTGTTCGATCCCGCCTACCGGGTCACGGTCGACCTGGCCGACGCCGGCGGTCTGTTCGAGAACTCCGAGGCGACCTACCGGGGGGTCGCCATCGGGCGGGTCGAGTCGCTGGCCGTGGCCGGCGGCGGCGCCCGGGCCGTGCTCAGGCTCGACCCCGCGCGGCCGGTGCCCGCGCGGGGGCTGCTCGCCTTGGTGGCCAACCGGTCGGGCGTGGGTGAGCAGTACCTGGATCTGCGCCCGTCCGGGGCGGCGGGGCCGTACCTGCGGGACGGGGACGTGATCGGCCGCGAGCGCACCCGCCTGCCGATCACCACCGCCCAGGTGCTCGGCGACACCGACCGGCTGCTCGCCTCCGTGGACCCCGGCGACCTGGAGACGGTGGTGACGGAGCTGGAGAAGGCGTTCAGCGGGCCGCACCTGGGCCGGCTGATCGACGCGGGCGGCACGCTGCTCGGGCAGGCCGAGGAGGTGCTTCCCGAGACCGTCTCGGTCCTTGATGACGGAGAGACCGTGCTGGACGCTCAGCGGGCGTCTGGGAGCCATCTGAGGGCATTCGCGGGAGATCTGGCCACCTTGACTGGTTCGCTCAGGAAAGGCGCCCACGACCTGTCGAACGTCCTCGGCCGCACCCCGCGCGCGGCCCGGTCGGTGGAGCGGCTCGTGGACGGGGTCGATCCCCACCTCCGCCCGCTGCTGGCGCACCTGGTCGTCGGCGGGCAGACGGTCTCGGCCCGCGTCGCGGCGCTGCGCCAGCTCATGATCGGCTATCCGGCGGCCGTGGCGGGCGCCTTCACGGTGGTGGGCGAGGACGGGCTGCGCCTCGGGCTCGACCTCAACGTCAACGTCCCGCCGCCGTGCCGGCGCGGCTACGAGCACGTACGCAGGCGCCATCCGCGCGACGTCGCCCCCCGGCGGGCCGACCCGGCGGCGTACTGCAGGGAGCCCCGCGACAGCGCGACCACGGTACGCGGCGGGCGCAACGCCCCGGCTTCCCAACCGGCTCCGTCGATTGCCGGGCTGGGCGCCTGGGTGGCGCGTTATGATCCGGCGACCGGGCGGGGAAGAGGTGAGCTGAGGTGGCAGGACTTGCTGTTCGGCCCGCTCGCATCCTGATCGCGGCACTCTGCGGGACGCTGGCGGTGCTCGTCGGCACGGGCGGGTGGATCGCCGTTCAGGCCCGCGACGAGCAGGGCAGGGCGGGCGACAAGCAGGCGGCGCTGCTGGCGGCGGGCACCCACGCCAAGAACCTCGTCTCGCTCGACTACAAGACCGTCGACGCCGACGTGCAGCGCATCCTCGACACCTCCACCGGGGCGGCCAGGGCCGAATACGCCGCCACCACGGGCAAGCTCAAGTCCACCACGCTCGCGAACAAGGTCGTCCAGCACGGCGTGCTGCGCGCGACGGGGCTCGTCTCGATGAGGGAGGCCGCGGCCAAGGTGCTGGTCGTGGCGGACGTGGAGATCCGCTGGGACGGCTCCAAGAGCCCGCCCCAGCAGCGTTACTACCGCTGGTCGATGGACGTGAGCAAGATCGGCGGTGGCTGGCTGGTGTCCAAGGTGGTGCAGGTGACGTGAGAACGTTCGTGATCGTGCTGCTGGGCGTCCTCGTGGTCGTGGCGGGCGTGCTGGTGCCGACGATGTGGGTCAACCTGCGCGACCTGCGCGACGCCGACGCGGCCGGGGTGGAGGCGCTGGCCGTGGCCAAGGACGTCGCGCCCGACCTGCTCTCCTACGACTACCGGACGGTGGAGGAGGATCTGGCGCGCGCCGGGCAGCTCACCACGGGCGCGCTGACCAAGCAGTACGCCGCGCTGACGACCTCGCTGGCCTCGAGGGCCAAGGCCGAGAAGACCGTGCAGACGGTGGCCGTGGCGGGGGCCGGGATCGAGCGAGCGGAGCCTGATCGCGTCGAGGTTCTGCTCTTCGTGAACACTGGTACGGTCAAGGAGATCCCCGGTAAAGGCGAGGCCCGGCAACAGGTCACGCAGAACCGGGCCAGGTTCGTCATGGTGCGGCAGGATCGTCGCTGGCTGGTGGCCGACCTGTCGACGCTGCTGGGGACCGCCTGAAGCTCCGGGACCCGGTGGGCGCGCCGCTTCTTTCAATTGTTACCAAAAATCAGGTTTAGCGTAGCCCTCGATCAGGGTAATCCAGTCACTGCTACACCGGTTGTCGGCATGGGTTCGACCCCCAGTGTGACGGAGCGTTAACCGCCCACGATCGCGGGTATCGTCTTGGGCCTGGCGGTAGGCGTCCGGTCACGCAGAGGAGAAAACCCAGCGTCCGGGCCCCTAGTCGGCTAAAAGTCGGGCTTTCGGGCTTGACGTTTGCGCCTGAACGGGCGATGCTGCGACCAACGTGGAGCATGCAGCGAGAGCGAAGTGGACAGGCGTGTGCCGTTCGGCTACACTGCCCCTTTGCGCTGCCCTTTGACGACCCGTGATGCTTGCTCACGTTGCGAGGTTGTCTGGCGTGCGTGTAGTCAGTCCGCCGCGAGCCCTCGGAAGGACATCTGTTGGCAGCCTCGCGCAACGCCTCCGCCGTACCCGCTGGTCCCAGTCGCGTCTCTTTTTCGCGCATCCAGGAGCCCCTCGAAGTTCCTGACCTTCTCGCTCTGCAGACCGAGTCTTTCGACTGGCTGCTCGGCAACGAGAAGTGGAAGGCCCGGGTAGAGGCGGCTCGCCAGGCCGGGCGCAAGGACGTCCCGACCCAGTCGGGCCTCGAA
>NZ_JBSFVA010000019.1:37043-205893 GCF_053592075.1 Nonomuraea sp. NPDC002799 | reverse complement strand
GGCGCCGCGCTTGTTTCGCCGCGGCGCCGCACATGACGTGCGGCGCCGCGGCGAAGCGGAGAGACACTCAGCCCTTCTCCGCCTCGCCGGTGGCCTGCTCAAGGACGTCCTCAGGAGAGGCCTCCAAGTCCTGTTCGGCGTCGGCGCCCGCCTGGGCGGAGGCCTTGTCGAGGCGCACCCAGCTCGTCACGCTCTCCACCGCGAACAAGACGAACAGATAGGCCGTCAGCACCGCCAGCACCGGCGTCAGCACGTCGAAGGCGGCGCCCACACCGATGATCAGCAGGCGCACCTCCCAGCCCAGCCCCGCGTGGAACACCCACGCGGGCGGCCAGATGCTCTGCCGCGTCCGGTAGACGGTGTCGTAGGTGTGGTAGCCCACGACGTAGACCAGCACGAACAGCAGCCACTTCGGCGCGCCGGCGGCCAGGCCGATGGCGATCATGGCGAAGAACTCGGCGCCGCGCAGCAGCGGCGGCGTGAGCCAGTCGAAGCGGCCCAGGTGGTCACGCGGCGCCGTGGGGAGCACGAGCAGCAACATGACGAGCACCGGCAGCAGCAGGATCGGGCCCGGCTTGAGGAGGCCGGTCACCGTGATGGCGATGACGATCAGAAAGGCGGCAAGGGTGGCCGGCACGGGCGGCAGGCCCTTGCCGATCTTGGTGGCAAGGGCTTGGGTCAAGGGACCGTCGTCGCGATAGGCGAGCAGGCGGGCGGTCTGGATGCGGCGGCGTTCCTCGTCGGGGTCCGGCGTGGGGGTAGCCATGGCCTGCGGTTGGGTGATCATACGAGCGACCTCATGAGGCGTCCGGTGAGGGTGTAGGCGGCGGCGACTGAGCCCCAGATCACCAGAGTGATGAAGGTGATCCGGGCGTCGAAGAGGGCGGCGGTGATCGCGATGGCCGCGAACCGCTCGCCGATGGGGAAGACGATCATCTTACGGGCCCAGTGGACCGCTCGGAACCGGCCCGCCTTGGTCCACATCTTGAGCACGCCCCGCACGCCCTGGCTGCGCTCCTCCTTGCGGCGCACGAGCGCCTGGCGCAGGCCGCGGTCGTCGGGTGCGTCCAGCGCCACCGTGGGCAGCTTGGACGGGGCCTTGCGGCGGTTGGAGACGCCGAAGGAGAAGTCGAGCAGGTGGCGCACCGACTGCAGGCCGATCGCGGCCAGCGCCAGGATCCAGATGTCGTCGCCGTTGCCGGAGACCACCCAGCCGACGGCCAGGCCGGCGAAGACGACGTATTCCTTGAACCGGTCGAACGTGGCGTCCAGCCAGGCGCCCAGCACGCCGAACTTGCGGGCGTAACGGGCCACCTGACCGTCGACGCAGTCGAAGACGAAGGCGAAGTAGATCAGCACCCCGCCGAGCACCATCCACGGACGGTCGCCCGTGGCGAAGCAGGCGGCGGCGGCCACGCCCAGCGCGATCGAGATGAGCGTCACCTGGTTGGGCGTCAGGCCGCGCCGGGCGGCCCAGCGGGCGATGAAGCGGGAGTAGGTCGAGACGAAGTAGGTGGTGAAGAAGCCGTCGGCGCCCTTGACCGCGTGGTTGAGCCGGGCCCCGTCCTCGTCCATGCCCATCATCTCGGCGCCGGCCTCGTTGATCTCCTCCTGGGTCGTGACCCGGCGGTAGAACAGGTCGCGGCGCCCCCGGATGCCCACGGACACGCCGTTGCGCACCAGGCCGAACACGATGAGCTGCACCAGGTCGTCGTCCTGGCCGAAGGTGTGGGCCAAGGTGGCCAGCTCGCGGCAGGTCTCCGCCAGCACGAGCGCGTTGCGCACGCTCACGTGCAGCGGGCCGAGCAGCACGGCGTTGGGCCTCGTCACGCCGTGATGGGCCGTGCCGACCGACACCACCCGCGACTTGCCGACCCGGGCGCGCACCGGCAGCCCCTCGACGAGGTTGCCGCCGATCTCGGGCTCCGCCTCGTCGATCGGCACGGCCTCCTCAGGGGAGTTGTCCTCGAACTGCGCCTCCTCCGTCAGCCCCGGGCGTGGCTCTTTCGCGACGAGGGCCAGCGCACCGCGCTTGGTCTTGGTGATCTGGTAGATCAGCTCGTCGTGGACGACCGAGTTCTCCGGGAGGATGAGGAGATTCTCCGTCGCGGACTCCGCGACGTCGGCCAGGTCGCGCAGGGCGGCGGCCACGTCACCTGACGGGATCGTGGCGGGTCGTGGATCGAGGGAAGAGAGCTGGCTGCGCAGCCGCTCGGCCACGGTGGGGTCGCCGGGCAGCGCGGCCAGCCTCAGGCCGGTCGGAGAGGTGTCGGGGCCGGGCGAGGCGCCCAGCAGGACCACGCGGGTCATGACTCCCTTTCGAGGCAGTAGCGGGGGGTTGAACAACGGGTAATGCGGGGACAGATGTCAAAGTCTAATGAGAGTGACGCAAAGTCGTGTCACCAGAGCATGCCCCTTACTCCGTCCCAGGGCGGCCGTAAGATGTCCGAGTGAGTCTCTACCGTGACGAAGGCGTGGTTCTACGCACTCAGAAACTCGGGGAGGCCGACCGCATCGTCACCATTCTGGCAAAGCGCACGGGCAAGATCCGCGCGGTGGCGAAGGGCGTCCGCCGCACCACCTCGCGCTTCGGTGCCCGGCTGGAGCCGTTCACCCACGTTGACCTGCAGCTTCACACCGGCCGCACGCTCGACGTCGTCACGCAGGCGGAGACGATCAGACCGTACGGCGAGGCGCTGGCGGCCGACTATCCCCGTTACACGGCGGGCAGCGCGATGCTGGAGACGGCCGACCGGCTGACGCACGGGGAGAAGGAGCCGGCGCTGCGGCAGTTCCTGCTGCTGGTGGGCGGGCTGCGCACGCTGGCCGAGCATGGTCACGAGGCCAGACTCGTCCTGGACGCCTACTTTCTGCGTTCGCTGGCCGTGGCCGGTTACGCGCCCGCGCTCGACGCGTGCGCCAGGTGCCGGGCGCCGGCGGTCAGGGCGTTCGCCATCGTGGCCGGCGGCGTGGTGTGCGGGGCGTGCCGGCCGCCCGGCTCGGCGGTGCCCGCCGGGGAGACGATCGGGCTGATGACGGCGTTGTTGCGGGGCGACTGGGTCACCGCCGACGCTTCGGAGTCACGCCATCGCCGTGAGTGCAGCGGTCTCGTCGCCGCATATCTGCAATGGCACCTCGAACACGGAATACGCTCTCTCCGACACGTCGAAAGGGAGCCCGTGTGAACGTAAGACCTCCGACCCCGCATCCGTCGGGCGCGACGCCGCCGCCGATCCCGCGCGAGCTGGTGCCCCGGCACGTGGCCGTCATCATGGACGGCAACGGCCGCTGGGCCAAGGCGCGCGGCCTGCCCCGCACCGAGGGGCACAAGGCGGGCGAGTCCTCGCTGTTCGACGTCATCGAGGGTGCGCTGGAGCTGGGCGTCTCCCATCTGAGCGCGTTCGCGTTCTCGACCGAGAACTGGCGGCGCTCACCCGATGAGGTGCGCTTCCTCATGGGGTTCAACCGGGACGTCATCCGGCGGCGGCGCGACGAGCTCAACGCCATGGGCGTGCGCGTGCGGTGGGCGGGCCGGCCGGGGCGGTTGTGGAAGAGCGTGATCTCGGAGTTGCAGACCGCCGAGGAGATGACGGTCGGTAACCGGAAGCTGACGTTGCAGTTCTGCGTCAATTACGGCGGGCAGGCCGAAATCGTCGACGCGGCGCTCAAGCTGGCCCAGGAAATCGCCGCGGGCCGGATCAAGCCGTCCAAGGTCAACGAGAAGGTGTTCGCCCGTTATCTGGACGAGCCGGACATCCCACCCGTCGATCTGTTCCTGCGTTCTTCGGGGGAGCAGCGCTTCTCCAACTTCCTGTTGTGGCAGTCGGCCTACGCCGAGATGGTGTTCCTCAACCGGTTGTGGCCTGATTTCGACCGCAGGGACCTGTGGGAGGCGTGCGAGATCTACGCCAAGCGCGACCGGCGCTACGGCGGAGCGACCCCCAACCAGGTCTGACCGGCCCGCCGGGCCGGGTGGCCGGGACACCCGCCCAACGGCCACCCGCACCCACAGAGAGACCCGGAGAAGCCCGGAGAAGCCCGGAGAAGCCCGGAGAAGCCCGGAGAAGCCCGGAGAAGCCCGGTTAGACCCAGTTGGGCCCGGAGGGGTCCGGGTTGGCCCGAAGGCCCGGTCGGGCGCGGAGAGGCCCGGTCAGGCCCGAAGGGGTCCGGCGCGGGGAGGCCCGGAGGGGTCCGGTTAAAGTCCGGAAGGCCCGGTCAGGCGCGGCGGCGGGCGCGGTAGGCGGCCACGTGCATGCGGTTCCCGCAGGTGCGGCTGTCGCAGTAGACCCTCGACCGGTTGCGCGACTCGTCCACGAAGACCCGGTCGCAGTCGGGCGCCGAGCAGGTGCGCAGGCGCTCGACCTCCCCGTCCACCAGCAGATGCGCCAGGGCCACCCCGCAGTCGGCCGCCACGTGCTCGGCGAGCGTCGCGTCCGCCGCGTGGTAGTGGACGTGCAGCGGGTGGCCGTCGTGCTCGGTGAGCCGCGGCGTGATGCGGGTCTCGGACAGGAGCGCGTTGAGGGTGCGGACGGCCGTGGGCAGGTCCTGGGCCACGAAGACGCGGTGGAAGGCCTCGCGGACGAGCCGCGTCTGGCCCAGGTCGCGCGGGGTCAGCGTGTGGACGCCGCTGATCTCGCGGGACTCCACGAACGCCTGTAGTTCGGCCAGGCCGGGCAGGCCTTCGTCGCCGCCCGTGGACGGCGAGGTGTTGACCAGCTCGACAACGGTCGCCAAAGCGTGCACCGTGTCATGGCCAAACGGCATGTTGACTCCTGTCTGCGCCTGGATCTAGCGTGGTCGCAGCGTATCTCCAGTATGGGCGACGAGGGGCTTCAATGAGTGCACACCGCCGTATCGTGCTGATCGCGGTGATCGGTGCACTGGTCATCTCCACCTCCGCGCCGTTGGTGCGCTTGTCCGGTGTATCGCCGGCCACCTCCGCGTTGTTCCGCTGCGCGTACGCCGTGCCTCCCATGCTGGTCCTGGCCTGGCTGGAACGGCGGCGGCTGGGGCCGTTGCCGGTCAAGGGGGTGGTGCTGGCCTGGCTCGCGGGGGTGACGTTCGCGTTCGACCTGCTCTTCTGGCACCACGCTATCGACTATGTGGGCGCGGGGCTGGCCACCGTGCTGGGCAACCTGCAGGTGTTCATCGTGGCGTTCGCCGCCTGGGCGCTGTTCAAGGAGCGGCCCTCGGCGCGGCTGATGATCGGGACGCCGGTGGTGTTCGCGGGCGTGGTGCTGATCTCCGGGGTGTTCGACAGCGCCGCCTACGGCAACGATCCCGTCATGGGCGTGCTGGCCGGGGCGGCCACGTCCGTCTCCTACGCGGCGTTCCTGCTGCTGATGAAGGCCGGGCCCGAGCGGGCCGTGGGGCCGCTGGCGCACGCGACCGTGGTGGCCACCCTGATGATCGCGCTGCTCAGCCCGCTGTTCGGGGGCGCGGACCTCACCCCGGGCTGGCCGGCGCACGGGTGGTTGGTGCTGCTCGCCCTGGGGCCCCAGGTGCTGGGCTGGTCGCTGATCACCTTCACGCTGCCTCGGCAGCCCGCCGCGCTGACCGCGCTGCTCCTGCTGGTCCAGCCCCTGACGACGGTGGCGCTCTCCACGGCCGCGCTGGGCGAGCGCCCGTCGTGGTCGCAGCTCGCCGGCTGCGCCGTGATCGTGCTCGGCGTGTTGTACGGCTCCCGCCGCCCCAAGCCCGAACCCGTCGCGCCCGCGGACCGGCGGGCCGCGAAGGTGTAGCGCTCAGACCGAGCAGCTCTTGCAGGTGCCGAACACCTCGACCGTGTGCGTGATCTCGGTGAACCCGTGCTCGGTGCCCACCGCCTCGGCCCACCGCTCCACCGCGGGCCCGGCGACCTCCACGGTGTGCCCGCAGCGGCGGCAGACCAGGTGGTGGTGGTGGGAGTCGGTCGCGCACGCGCGGTAGACGGACTCGCCGTCGTCGGTGCGCAGCACGTCGACCGTGCCGCCGTCGGCCAGCGCCTGCAGGGCGCGGTAGACGGTGGTGAGCCCGATCTTGGCTCCGTGCAGGCGCATCTCGGCGTAGACGTCCTGCGCGCTGCGGAAGCCCTCGCTGTTGCGGAGGGTGTCGTGCACGGCATCGCGTCTCGTCGTCATGCGGCCTCCTCGACGCGCACCTGGGGGCGCTGGCTCACTGTTGACTCCTGGGTACGTCCTCGACGTACGAATTTACCGACCCCGAGGGCCAGGACGAAGCCTGTGAGCGCAAGAAGCACGATCGCGGCGCCAGGAGGCACCTTGGCCGAGTAGGTGGACGCCAGCAACCCGCCCACCGAGGCGACCACGCCGAAGATCATGGCCAGCCCCATCGTAGTACGGAATCCGCGCGTGAGCTGCTGGCTGGTCGCCACCGGGATCACCATCAGCGCGCTGACCAGGAGCAGCCCGACCACCCGCATGGCGATGACCACGGTGAGCGCGGCCGTCACGGCGATCAGCAGGCTGAGGAAACGCACCGGCAGGCCGCTGGCCTTGGCCATCTCCTCGTCCTGGCAGAGCACGAACAGCTCCCTGCCGAAGATCACGACGACCGCGATCACGGCGACGGCCAGGGCGGCGATCACCCAGATGTCCAGCGGGGTGACGCTGGCGATGGCGCCGAACAGATAGGAGTTGAGCTTGGCGTTGCTGCCGCCGGGCGCGATGCCCATGAGCATGACGCCGCCCGCGATGCCGCCGTAGAACAGCAGCGCCAGCGCCACGTCGCCGCTCGTCCGGCCGCGCGCCCTGACCAGCTCGATGGCCACGGCGCCGAGCACCGAGACGGCCACGGCGGTCAGGACCGGTGCCGTGCCGGTCAGGAAGCCCATGGCCACGCCGGTCAGGGCCACGTGGCCGATGCCGTCGCCGAGGAGCGACAACCGCCGCTGCACGATGAACGTGCCCACGGCGGGCGCGCACAGGCCCACCAGCAGCGCGGCGACGAGCGCCATCTGGAAGAGGCTCTCGTGGAGCAGTTCGAAGATCATATTTCCCCCTGCCGGCGGGGTGCCCCGGCGGTCATGCGTCTCCCTGCCAGCCGGTGAGCGGCCCTGCGGCCGTCTCCGCGGCGTGCGGATGCTGGTGCTCGTGTCCCGGTTTGGCGCAGTCGCCCTCGGGCCGCGGCGGCGGGCCGTCGTGCGCGACGCGGCCCTCGCGGATCACCACGCTGCGCGTGATGACCGGCTCCATCGGGCCGAGCTCGTGCGCGACCAGGACCACCGTCTTGCCGCGGAGCACCAGCCCGCCCAGCGTGTCGGCCAGCAACCGCTGGGTGTCGGCGTCCACGCCGGCGGTGGGTTCGTCCATCACGTACGTGTCCGGCTCCCCGGCCAGCGCGCGGGCGATGAGCACCCGCTGCTGCTGCCCGCCCGAGAGCGACTGGACGGGATCATTGGCCCGGTCGGCCAGCCGGACGGTGTCGAGTGCCTGGGCCACGGACTCCCGGTCGGCCGCGCTGGTCCGGCGGAGCCTGCTCTGCCGGGCGACGCGGCCCGAGGCCACGACCTCGCGCACGGTGGCGGGTACGCCGCCGCCGACCTGGAGCCGCTGCGGCACGTAGCCGATGCGCCACCAGTCGCGGAACCTGCCGGGCGGCGTGCCGTACATGAAGGTCTGGCCGCCGCTCAGCGGCGTGAGGCCGAGCAGCGCGCGGACCAGCGTCGACTTGCCCGAGCCGTTGGCGCCCAGGAGGGCCACGACCTCTCCGGGACGGACGGTCAGGTCGATGCCCCGCAGGACGGGCACGCCGTCGAAGGAGACCCGGCCGCCGGTCATCGCGAAGGCCGTTTCGCTCATGCCGTACACCCCAGTGCTGTTTGAAGGGTTTTGAGGTTATCGCGCATGGCGGAGAGGTAGTCGCCCGAGGGCTTGCCCTCCAGGGGGTCGAGCACGGCGGTCTTTGCGCCGACCTCGTTCGCGAGGACCTCGGCGACCTTCGGGCTGACCAGGGTCTCGGTGAAGACCGTGGTGACGCCCTCGGCCTTGGCCAGCTTGGCCACCTCGAGGATGCGGGCGGGGGAGGGCTCGGTCTCGGGGTCGAGCGTGATGCCGACCTGCTTGAGCCGGTAGCGGTCCGCCAGGTAGCCGAACGCCTGGTGCGCGGTGACCAGCGTCTTGGTCCTGCAGGTGGCCAGGCCCTGGCTGAACTCCTGGTCGAGCGCGCCGAGCGCGGCGGCCGTCCTGGCGGCGCGGTCCTGGTACGCCTGCGCGTGCGCGGCGTCGGCGGCCCCCATGCGCTCGCCCAGCCTGGTGGCGACGGTGGCCAGACGGGAGGGGTCGAGCCACAGGTGGGGGTCGTAGGGGACCTCCTCGTGGGCGTGCCCCTCCTCCGCTTCCTCCTGCTCGCCCGCCGGGATGGTGGTGACCGCGGTGGCGGCGTCGAAGCTCCTGTCCGGCTCGACCGCGTCGTCGACGGCCGGCTGGACGCCCTTGACGTAGACGGTCAGCGCGGCGTCCTGGAGGTCGGTCACCTGCTGGATGCTCAGCTCCAGGTCGTGCGGCTCCACACCGGGGGCGGTCAGCACCGTCACCTGCGCGTCGGATCCCCCGACCTGCTCGCTGAGCCACTGGAGCGGGTAGAAGGCGGCGACCACCTCGGGCTTGCCACTGGACGGGGGCGAGGCGGCTGCTCCGCAGGCCGCCGTCGTGAGCACCGAGGCTCCCACCAGCAAACCCGCAGCACAAGACCGGGAAAATCCTGACATCATGTGTGTCAGTATGCGACAAAATGAAAATGGTTGTCAAAGCCAGGTTGGGATGCCGGACGGCGGCTGGGGGCTAACGCCACGCCGTACGGCATCCCGCCATCACCCCGGTGATCGTGCTCCGGCAGAGCCGTTGCCGGTGCCCGGGGTGACGTTCAGCCGCCGCTCGCCGGTGTAGACGTTCATCGAGTTCCCGCGCAGGAACCCGATCAGCGTCAGCCCCTCCTCGGCGGCCAGTTCGGCCGCGAGCGACGACGGCGCGGAGACCGCGGCGAGGACCGGGATCCCGCCCATGACGGCCTTCTGCACCAGCTCGAACGAGGCCCGCCCGGACACCATCAGCACGGTCCCGCGCAGCGGGAGCCGGCCGTTCCGCAGCGCCCAGCCGAGCAGCTTGTCCACGGCGTTGTGCCGGCCCACGTCCTCGCGCACGCACAGGGGCTCGCCGTCGGCGGTGAACAGGCCGGCCGCGTGCAGGCCCCCGGTCCTGTCGAACACCCGCTGAGCCGCGCGCAGCCGGTCCGGCAGGGTGGCGACGGTCGACTGCGCCAGCTCGACGGGGTCGTCACCGGCGCTCCAGCGGGCCACCGTGCGCACCGCCTCCAGCGACGCCTTGCCGCAGACGCCGCAGGAGGAGGTCGTGTAGAAGTTGCGCGGCGCCGGCGCTTCGACGCCGGCCGCGAGCCGCACGTCCAGGACGTTGTAGGTGTTGCCGCCGTCCGCCGTCGCGCCCGCGCAGTAGCGGATCGTGGACACGTCGCCCGCCGCGCCCACGGCCCCCTCGCTGACCAGGAACCCGGCGGCCAGGTCGAAGTCGTCGCCGGGGGTGCGCATGGTGACGGTCAGCGGGGTCCCGTCGAGGCGGATCTCCAGGGGCTCCTCGGCGGCCAGCGAGTCGATCCGGCTGGTGCGGGAGGCGTCCTTGACGCGCAGGATGCGCCGCCGGACGGCGGCCCTAGACACGGGCGCCCCCGCCGGCCTCAGACATAGCCGAACCCGAAACGGCCCTTGACGCAGAGGTTCCCCTTGGTCACGGGGTTGTCGTGCGGCGAGGTCACCTTGACGATCTTGTTGTCCTGCACGTGCAGGGTCAGGTTGCAGCCGACTCCGCAGTAGCTGCAGATCGTCGTGGTCTCGCTCTGCGCCGACTCGTCCCAGGTGCCCTCGGCCCGCATGTCGAACTCGGTCTTGAACGACAACGCGCCGGTCGGGCAGACCTCGACGCAGTTGCCGCAGTAGACGCAGGCCGAGTCGGTGAGCGGGGCGTCGAACTCCGTGGAGATCACCGAGTCGAAGCCCCGGCCGGCGACGGAGATGGCGAAGGAGTTCTGCCACTGGTCGCCGCAGGCGTCCACGCACTTGTAGCAGAGGATGCACTTGCCGTAGTCGCGGACGTAGAGGTCGTTGTCCACCTTGGCGGGCTGCTCGACCGTGGCCGCCGCCTCGCCGAACCTGGACGGGTCGGCGCCGTACTCCTCGACCCACTCGGCCGCCCTCGGGGTGGTCGACAGGTCCACCGACGAGCCGAGCAGCTCCAGCACCACCTTGCGGCTCTGCCGGGCGCGCTCGGTGCCGGTGCCGACCTTCATGCCGGCCTCGGCCTTCCTGGAGCAGGAGGGCGCCAGCGTTCTGACGCCCTCCACCTCCACGACGCACACGCGGCAGGCGTTCTTGGGCGTCAGCGTGTCGCCGTAGCACAGGGTCGGGATGTCCTTGCCGGCGGCGTGGCAGGCGTCGAGGATCGTCGCGCCCTCCGGCACGCGCACGGTCTCGTCGTCGATCTGGACGTCGATGAGCCGGCGGGGCGGCTGGAGCGGGATCATTTGTACACTCCCAGGCGATCTATGGCCGATTCGACGGCGTTCCAGGCGGTCTGTCCGAGGCCGCAGATGGAGGCGTCGCGCATGGTCTGCCCGACCTCCCGCAGCAGCACGAGGTCACGGTCGTCGACCCGGTCCGAGAGGCGGTGCAGGGCCTCCTCCTGCCGTACGGTGCCCACCCGGCAGGGCACGCACTGGCCGCACGACTCGTCGCGGAAGAACTCCGCGATGCGCAGCAGCAGCCGTTTGAGGTCCACGGTGTCGTCGATGACGAGCACCACGCCGGAGCCGAGCGTCGCCCCCGCGTTCCTGGTGCCCTCGAAGGTGAGCGGGATGTCCAGGTCGGTGACGAACGCGCCGGCCGCGCCGCCGAGCAGCACCGCCCTGGTCGTGCCGGTGGTGCCGGACAACTCCAGCAGCTCGCGCAGCGTCGCGCCGAACGGCAGCTCGTACACGCCGGGCCGCTCGACCGCGCCCGAGACGCAGAACAGCTTGGGCTCGGCCGCCGTGTACGCCCGCACCCCCCGCTCCAGGATCGGCAGCACGTTGACCAGCGTCTCGACGTTGTTGACCACGGTCGGCTTGCCGAACAGGCCCTTCTCCACGGGGAACGGCGGCTTGCTGCGCGGCTCGCCGCGCTGCCCCTCGATGGAGTTGAAGATCGCGGTCTCCTCGCCGCAGATGTACGCGCCGGCGCCCCGCCGCAGCTCGATGTCGAAGGACAGGCCCCTGCCGAGGATGTCGTCGCCGAGCAGGCCCCGGGCGCGGGCGGTCTCGATCGCGTGCTGGAGGCGGGCGGTCGCCCTGGGGTATTCGCCCCGGATGTAGAGGTAGCCCTTGGCGCAACCCGTGGCGTAGGCGGCGATCGTCATCGCCTCCACCAGCGCGTACGGGTCGCCCTCCATGATCACGCGGTCCTTGAAGGTGCCCGGCTCGCTCTCGTCGGCGTTGCAGACCAGGTAGTGCGGATGGTCGGGCTGGCGGGCGGCGGCCTCCCACTTGCGGCCGGTCGGGAAGGCCGCGCCGCCTCTGCCGACCAGTCCGGACTCCAGCACCTCGCGGATGACCCCGGCGGGGCCCAGCTCGAACGCCCGGCGCAGGGCGGTGTAGCCGCCGGCCGCGCGGTAGCCGTCCAGGCTGCCGGGATCGACCGTGCCGACCCGCCGCAGCAGCGTCAGCCCTGGCTGCCCGGCCTGCGGCACCGCCTCCCGCACCGGCGCGTCGCCCGCCACGTCGAGGCGCGGCGTGCTGCCGTTCAGGCTCGGCGCGGTGGCGACGGCGTCGGCGGCGCTGCTCGCCATGGCGTCGGCGTCGGCGGGGGCGTGCACCTCGGCGTTCGGCGGCAGGCCCGCCTCCAGCGCGAGCGCGGCCGGGGCCCGCTCGCACAGGCCCAGGCAAGGGCTCTCGTGCCAGGACGTGCCCGGCGGGCCGAGCCGCTCCTCGACCTGGTCGCGTAGCCGCTGGGCGCCCTTGGCCTGGCAGACCAGGTCGGTGCAGACGTGCAGCACCCGGGCCGGGCGCGGCTCCATGGAGAACAGCGAGTAGAACGTGGCCACCCCGTACGCCTCGGCGGGCGGCACGGTGAGCCGGCGGCAGATGTAGTCGAGCGCGCCCTCGCTGATCCACCCGACCCGGTCGTTGACCGCGTGCAGCGCGGGCAGCAGCAGGTCGCGCTGGGACTCGGCGCGCGAGGCCGCGCGCAGCCCGGCCGCCGTCCTGGAGCCGCCGTCCCAGGCGGTGGCGGGCGCCCCGAGGAGCGCGTCGACCGCCGCGCGCTCGTCGTCGGAGGGCTCCACGTTCCGGAATCTCACATCCATCTGTTCACCTGGCCTTGACGAGCTTCTCGACGCGGACGGCTGCCGCCTTGAATTCCGCCGTGCCCGCGATCGGGCAGGTGGCCTCGATGGTGAGGGAGTTGACGTCCACTTCGTCGGGGAAGTGGAACGTCATGAACACCAGCCCCGGCCGCAGCGCCGGATCGATGAACACCGGGGCGACCACCGAGGCGCGCCGCGAGGTGATCCGCACCTCCTCGCCCGTTACCAGGCCGAGGCGGTCGGCGTCCTCGGGGCACAACTCGATCGTCTCGCCGCGGCGCATGGGGGAGGCGAACCCGGAGGACTGCACGCCGGTGTTGTAGGAGTCGAGCCGGCGGCCGGTGGTCAGGCGCAGCGGATACTCCTCGTCCAGCAGATCGACCGGCGGCGAATGGCGGAGTAGGGCGAAGGGCGCGGGCATGCCCCGTTTGACCGGATCGCTGTCCCACAGGCGGCCGTGCAGGTAGGGGGGCTCCAGCGAGTCCTCCGACGGGCACGGCCACTGGATGCCCTGCAGGTCCGCCAGCCGCTGGTAGCTCATGCCGGCGTGCTGGGGGGACAGGGCGCGCAGCTCGTTCCAAACCTCTTCCGCGCCGTCGTAGGCCCAGTCGTGGCCCAGCCTGCGGGCCAGCTCGCACATGATCCAGATGTCGTCGCGGGCCTCGCCCGGCGGCTCCAGGGCCTTGCGCACCCGCTGGACCCGGCGCTCGCTGTTGGTGAACGTGCCGTCCGCCTCGCACCACGCGGCGCTGGCGGGCAGCACCACGTCGGCGAGCTGGGCCGTCTTGGTGAGAAAGATGTCCTGCACGACGAGGTGGTCGAGCATGGACAGGCGCTTGACGCAGGCGAGCGAGTCGGCCTCGGACTGCACGGGATTCTCACCGATGAGATAGCAGGTGGTCACCTCGCCCTCGGCCATCGCCTCCAGCATCTGGGTGAGGTTGAGCCCGTAGCGGGGCTGGATCTGCCGCCCCCAGGCGCCCTCGAAGCGGGTCCTGGTGGCCGGGTCGAGGATGTCCTGGAAGCCGGGCAGCCGGTTGGGGATGGCGCCCATGTCGCCGCCGCCCTGCACGTTGTTCTGGCCGCGCAGCGGCGACAGGCCCGAGCCGTAGCGGCCGACGTGGCCGGTGAGCAGGGACAGGTTGATCAGGGCTCGTACGTTGTCCGTCGCGTTGTGGTGCTCGGTGATGCCGAGCGTCCAGCAGAGCTGGGCCCGGTCGGCGCGGGCGTAGGCGTGGGCCAGCTCGCGGATGGCGTGCGCGGGCACCCCGGTGACCTGCTCGGCCGTCGTGAGCGTCCACGGCTCGACCGACTCCTTGAACTCCTCGAACCCGGTCGTGGCCCGCTCGATGAACTCCTGGTTGTGCAGCCCGGCGTGGATGATCTCCCGGGCCACCGCGTGGGCGAGCGGGATGTCGGTGCCCACGTTGAGGCCCAGCCACAGGTCGGCCCACTGGGCGGTGCCGGTGCGGCGCGGATCCACCGCGAACATGCGGGCGCCGTTGCGGATGCCCTTCAAGACGTGCTGGAAGAAGATGGGATGGGCGTTGCGGGCCGCCGACCCCCACAGGATGATCACATCGGTGTCCTCCACCTCCTGGTAGGAGGAGGTGCCGCCCCCGCTGCCGAACACCGCCGACAACCCCGCCACGCTGGGGGCGTGACAGGTGCGGTTGCAGGAGTCCACGTTGTTCGTGCCGATCACCACGCGGGTGAATTTCTGGCCGACGTAGTTCATCTCGTTGGTGGAGCGGGCACAAGACAACATGGCGAAGCTGTCAGGGCCGTGCCGTTCGACGTTGCGGCGAAAGCCCTCGGCCGCTCTCTCCAGCGCCTCATCCCAGGTCGCCTCGCGGAGCACGCCGTTCTCGCGCACCAGTGGATGGGTCAGGCGGTCATAGCTCATGATCCCTCCATTTTGTATACGGACTACGGTATGCCGCACTAGACCGCACGGACAAGGTTCTCGTTCAGCAGGTCGCTCACCGCGTGGATCGCGCGCAGCGTGGGGACGTCGGCGCCGGTCAGATCGGCCAGCTCGACCACCGCCGCCAGCAGCACGTCGAGCTCCAGCGGCTTGCCCTTCTCCAGGTCCTGGAGCGTGGACGTCTTGTGCTCGCCGGCCTTCTCCGCGCCCCTCAGCCGGCGCTCGATCGAGATCCCCGGATCGCTGCCGACCCGCACGGCCACGTCCACGGCCTCGCGCATCATCGACACGACCAGCTCCCGCGCGCCGTCGTGGCGGCAGATCCCGGCCATCGTCGCCCTGGCCAGGGCGCTGATGGGATTGAAGGCGATGTTGCCCATGAGTTTGATCCAGACGTCGCGGCGGAGATCCGGCTCCACCGGGCACTTCAGCCCGCCCGCGACGGCGGCCGTGCTGAAGGCGGCGCACCGCTCGGTCAGCTCGCCGGTCGGCTCGCCGATGGAGAAGCGGGTGCCTTCGAGGTGGCGGATCACGCCGGGGCGCTCGACCTCGGTGGCCGCGTAGACCACGCAGCCGATCGCGCGGTGCAGCGGCAGCGCGGTGGTCACCGCGCCGCCCGGATCGACGCTCTCGATGCGGTAGCCCTCGTAGGGGCCCTGGAGCCCGTGGAAATACCACCACGGGATGCCGTTCTGCGCGGCGATGATGCTCGTGGTCGCGTGCAGCAGTGGCTCGATCATGGGGCCCGCCGCGGCGTAGCTGTTCGCCTTGAGGCCCAGGAAGACGTGGTCCACCGGGCCGACCTGGGCAGGGTCGTCGGTGGCGTGGGGGTGGGCGGTGAAGTCGCCCTTGGGGGTGAGCACCCGCACACCGGCGCTGCGGATCGCCCGCAGATGCTCTCCTCTCGCGATGAGGTGCACCTCGACTCCCGCCCGGTGCAGGGCGGCTCCCACGTACGCGCCGATGGCGCCGGCGCCAAGAACAGCGACCTTCATGCTCCGCTCCGTCCTCGCGTCGGTATGTGCATTCGGTATACAGTATGGAAAAAGTCGGGTCAAGGAGCTCGCCTGTGACCGTTGTCGGGCATCATCCAGTGGTGGAAGCAGTGTCATGGGCCGCGGCGAGGGCTCTCGCGATCGGGGCGGCGTGCCCGTTGAAACCCGCCTCGGTGCCGCTCGCCGAGGCGCTCGGCTGCCGGTTGGCCGGAGCCCTCGTGGCTCTGGTGCCGGTGCCGGGGGCCGACGTGTCGGCGATGGACGGCTACGCGGTGGCGGGCTCCGGGCCGTGGCGCGTGGTGGGCCGGGTGCTGGCCGGGGGAGCGCCGCACGGACGGCGGTTGCGGCCGGGGGAGGCGGTGGAGATCGCCACCGGCGCGCCGGTGCCCGCAGGCTCGGAGTCGGTGCTGCCCTACGAGCAGGCGTCCGCCGGCGGTGAGCGCGTGGACGGCCGGGTGACGGCGGGGCGGCACATCCGGCTGCGCGGCGAGGACATCGCCGAGGGCGCGGTCGTGCTGGGGGCGGGCGCGGTGGTGACGCCCGTGGTGCTGGGGCTGGCCGCCGGTCTCGGGCACGACGTGCTGCTGGTACGCCCGAGGCCGCGGGTCTCCGTGCTGGTCACCGGGGACGAGGTCGTGCGCGAAGGGCTGCCGGGGCCGGGGCGGGTGCGCGACGCGATCGGGCCCTTCCTGCCGGGCCTGGTGGAGTGGGCCGGCGGCCGCGTGACCGGCACGGTCCGGCTGCCGGACGGCCCGGACCCCCTGCGCGCGGCCTTCGCCGGCCCGCCCGCGATCCCGTCCGACCTCCCCGCGAGCCCGTCCACCCCGCTCGACGCAGGGCCGGGTGCTCTCGCCGACGTCGTCGTCGTGTGCGGGGCCTCCTCGAAGGGTCCGGCCGATCATCTGCGGGCCGTGCTCGCCGACGTGGGCGCCGACGTCCTCGTCGACGGCGTCGCCGTACGCCCCGGGCATCCGCAGATGCTCGCCCGCCTCCCCGACGGCCGGCTCGTCGTCGGCCTGCCGGGCAACCCGTTCGCGGCCCTCGCCGCCGCGCTCACGCTGCTGGCCCCCATCCTGCGCGAGCTGACCGGGACGACGGCGCCCAAGGAGACGAGCGCCCTGGCCGGAGCCGTGCGCACGCACCCGGGCAACACCTGCCTGGTGCCGGTGCGGAGGTCCGGCGGGGGAGCCGTTCCGGTGGGTCATGACCGGCCGGGATCCCTGTGGGGAGCGGCGCTGGCGGACGCGCTGGCGGTCGTCCCGCCGGGATGGGCCGGTGAGCGGGTCGAGCTGATCGAGTTGCCCCTGGGGGGCTAGACAGGCCGATCGTGAGGGGGTAACCATTGCGTTCATACGGTATGCAGTATGCGGAAGACAGTCGCCGGAAAGGGTGGGCACGATGTCGGAAACGATCTCTGGCGGTCATCTCGTAGCCAAGGCGCTCAAGGCCGAGGGCGTGGATGTGATCTACACGCTCTGCGGCGGCCACATCATCGACATCTATGACGGTTGTGTCGATGAGGGCATCGAGGTCATCGACGTACGCCATGAGCAGGTGGCCGCGCACGCGGCCGACGGGTACGCGCGCATCACCGGCAAACCGGGTTGCGCCGTGGTCACCGCCGGGCCGGGCACGACCGACGCCGTGACCGGCGTGGCCAATGCCTTCCGCGCGGAGAGCCCCATGTTGCTCATCGGCGGCCAGGGAGCTCTGAGCCAGCACAAGATGGGCTCGCTGCAGGACCTGCCGCACGTCGACATGATGACCCCGATCACCAAGTTCGCGGCCACGGTGCCCAGCACGGAACGGGTGGCCGACATCGTGTCGATGGCCTTCCGCGAGTGCTACCACGGCGCTCCCGGGCCGTCGTTCCTGGAGATCCCCCGTGACGTGCTGGACGCCAAGGTGCCGCTGGAGAAGGCGCGGATCCCGGAGCCGGGGCGCTATCGGGCCTCCACCCGCCAGGCCGGCGATCCCGCGGCGATCGAGCGGCTGGCGGACCTGCTGGCGCACGCGGAGAAGCCGTGCATCCTGCTCGGGAGCCAGGTGTGGACGTGCCGGGCCACGGACGCGGCCGTCGACTTCGCCAGGTCGCTGAACGTGCCGGCGTACATGAACGGCTCGGGCCGGGGCACGCTGCCGCCGGGCGACCCGCACCACTTCCAGCTCAGCCGCAGGTACGCCTTCACCGAGGCGGACCTGATCATCATCGTCGGCACCCCGTTCGACTTCCGGATGGGCTACGGCAAGCGCCTCTCGCCGGCCGCGACGGTGGTGCAGATCGACCTCGATTACCGCACTGTCGGGAAAAATCGGGACATCGACTTGGGGATCGTGGGCGACGCGGGCCTCATCCTGTCGGCGGCGGCCCAGGCCGCGAGCGGCCGCATCGAGAACGCCGCGGCCCGCCGCAAGGAATGGCTGGAGGAGCTGCGCGCGGTCGAGAACGCGGCCTATGAGAAGCGCCTGCCCCGCCAGCTCTCCGGCGCCCAGCCCATCGACCCCTACCGCCTCGTCCACGAGATCAACGAGTTCCTCACCGAGGACACGATCTACATCGGCGACGGCGGCGACATCGTCACCTTCTCCGGCCAGGTCGTGCAGCCCAAGTCGCCCGGCCACTGGATGGACCCGGGCCCGCTCGGCACGCTCGGCGTCGGCATGGCCTTCGCGATGGCCGCCAAGCAGGCCAAGCCGGACAAGGAGGTGCTGTGCCTGTTCGGCGACGGCGCCTTCAGCCTGACCGGCTGGGACTTCGAGACCATGGTCCGCTTCAACCTGCCGTTCATCGGCGTCATCGGCAACAACTCCTCCATGAACCAGATCAGGTACGGCCAGGCCGCCAAGTACGGCGAGGACCGTGCCCGCGTCGGCAACACCCTCGGCGACATCCGCTACGGCGATTTCGCCAAGCTCCTCGGCGGTCACGGCGAGGAGGTGCGCGACCCGGCCGACATCCGCCCCGCGCTGGAGCGGGCCAGGGAGTCCGGCAAACCCTCGCTGATCAACGTCTGGGTCGATCCCGAGGTCTACGCCCCGGGGACCATGAACCAGACCATGTACAAGTAGGGGAATCACCGACATGAAGGCTCTCGAAGGTGTCCGCGTCCTCGACATGACCCACGTCCAGTCGGGCCCGTCCGCCACCCAGCTACTCGCCTGGCTGGGCGCCGACGTGGTCAAACTGGAGGCGCCCACCGGCGACATCACCCGGCAGCAGCTCCGCGACGTCCCGGGCGTCGACAGCCTCTATTTCACGATGCTCAACTGCAACAAGCGCAGCATCACCCTCAACATGAAGAGCGTGCGCGGCAAGGAGATCTTCGCCGAGCTGGTGAAGAGCGCCGACATCCTGGTGGAGAACTTCGGCCCGGGCGCGGTCGACCGCATGGGCTTCCCCTGGGAGCGTCTCCAGGAGCTCAACCCGCGCCTGATCTACGCCTCGATCAAGGGTTTCGGCGCCGGCCGGTACGCCAAGTTCAAGGCGTACGAGGTGATCGCCCAGGCCATGGGCGGCTCGATGAGCACCACCGGCTTCGAGGACGGCCCGCCGCTGGCCACCGGCGCCCAGATCGGCGACTCGGGCACCGGCATCCACGCGGTCGCGGGCATCCTGGCCGCCCTCTACCAGCGCGAGCGGAGCGGGCGCGGGCAGCGCGTCCAGGTGGCCATGCAGCACGCCGTGCTGAACCTGGCCCGCGTCAAGCTCCGCGACCAGCAGCGGCTGGCGCACGGCCCGCTGCGCGAATATCCGAACAAGACGTTCACCGACGAGGTGCCCCGATCCGGGAACGCCAGCGGCGGCGG
Source organism: Nonomuraea sp. NPDC002799 (assembly GCF_053592075.1). NCBI lineage: Bacteria > Bacillati > Actinomycetota > Actinomycetes > Streptosporangiales > Streptosporangiaceae > Nonomuraea > Nonomuraea sp. NPDC002799. The sequence goes on along the minus strand of NZ_JBSFVA010000019.1, from coordinate 186,820 downwards.
CCAGCCCGGCTGGGCGGTGCGCTGCGCGCCCGGCGGCCCGAACGACTACATCTACGTCATCGTCCAGCCGGTCGGCTGGAAGCCACTCTCGTCCATCATCGGCCGCCCCGAGCTGGCCGAGGACCCCGAGTGGGCGAGCCCGGACGCCCGGCTGTCGAAACTGGACAAGATGTTCCAGCTCATCGAGGAGTGGACGATCCGCCACGACAAGTGGACGGTCCTCGACCGGCTCAACGCCGAGAACATCCCGTGCGGTCCGATCCTGTCCACCAAGGAGCTGGTGGAGGACGAGTCGCTGCGCGAGGAGGGCATCGTGGTCGCGGTCGACCATCCCGAGCGCGGCGCGTTCGTGACCGTGGGCAGCCCGCTGCAACTGTCGGACTCGCCGGTGGACGTCAGGACGCCGCCCCTGCTCGGCGAGCACAACCAGGAGATCTTCGGCGAGCTCGGCGTGAGCGCGGACGAGCTGGCCGCACTCAAGACGAACGGAGTCATCTAGTGGCCGTCCGCGAAGTCATCGAGAAGGCGCTCGCCGAGGGGCGCACCGCCCTGACCGCGCCGGAGGGCCGCGAGCTGTGCCAGGCGTACGGCATCGCCACCCCCGGCGAAGGGCTGGCCGCCTCGGCCGAGGAGGCGGCGCGGCTGGCGGAGGAGATCGGCCTCCCGGTCGTCCTGAAGATCGTCTCGCCCGACATCCTGCACAAGACCGACGCCGGCGGCGTGCTGGTCGGCCTCAGGAGCGCCGAGGAGGTCAGGCAGGGCTACGACACGATCCTGGCCAACGCCCGCGCCCACGACCCGGCCGCCAGGATCGACGGCGTCCAGGTGCAGCAGCTCGTCGGCGGCGGCCACGAGGTCATCGTCGGCGCCGTCACCGACCCCACCTTCGGCAAGATCGTCGCCTTCGGCCTGGGCGGTGTCCTGGTGGAGGTGCTCAAGGACGTGACCTTCCGCCTGGCCCCGGTCTCGGGTGATGACGCGCTGGCGATGCTGGACGACATCAGAGCGGCCGAAGTGCTGCGCGGTGTCCGCGGGGCCGCACCCGCCAACCGGGCGGCGCTCGCGGGGCTGATCGAACGCGTCGGCCGCCTGGTCACCGACTTCCCCGAGATCGTCGAGGTGGACCTCAACCCCGTCTTCGCCGACGCGCACGGCGCCGTCGCCGCCGACGTGCGCGTCCTCATCGGGACGCCGCCCGCCGAGGTCCCCCGGTTGTCCCGCGAGGAGATCCTGCGGCAGATGACGCGGATCTTCAAGCCGCGCTCGGTCGCGGTGATCGGCGCCTCGGCCGAGGACGGCAAGATCGGCAACTCGGTGATGCGCAACCTCATCAACGGCGGCTACCAGGGGCGGATCTTCCCGATCAACCCCAAGGCCGACGAGATCATGGGGCTGACCGCGTACAAGAGCATCGCCGACGTGCCCGGTGACGTGGACGTGGCCGTGTTCGCGATCCCGGCCAAGTTCGTGGCGCCGGCGCTGGAGGAGGTCGGCGAGAAGGGCGTGGCGGGCGCGATCATGATCCCGTCCGGGTTCGCCGAGACCGGGAACGTCGAGGGCCAGAAGGAGATCGTCGAGATCGCCAGGCGGCACGGCACGCGCATGCTCGGGCCGAACATCTACGGCTACTACTACACGCCGGAGAACCTCTGCGCGACGTTCTGCACGCCGTACGACGTCAAGGGCAGCGTGGCGCTGACCTCGCAGAGCGGCGGCATCGGCATGGCCATCCTGGGCTTCAGCCGCACCACCAAGATGGGCGTCTCGGCCATCGTCGGCGTCGGCAACAAGGCCGACGTGGACGAGGACGACCTGCTGACCTTCTTCGAGCAGGACGACAACACCAAGGCCGTGGCCATGCACCTGGAGGACCTCAAGGACGGGCGCGGCTTCGTCGAGGCGGCCCGCCGCGTGGTCAAGGAGAAGCCGGTCATCGTGCTGAAGGCCGGGCGCACCGCCATGGGCGCGCGGGCGGCCGGCTCGCACACCGGCGCCCTGGCGGGCGACGACAAGGTCTACGACGACATCCTGCGCCAGGCCGGCGTCGTGCGGGCCCCCGGGCTCAACGACATGCTGGAGTACGCCCGCGCGCTGCCCATCCTGCCCGCCCCCAAGGGCGAGAACGTGGTCATCATCACCGGCGCGGGCGGCTCGGGCGTGTTGTTGTCCGACGCCATCGTGGACGCCGGGCTGACCCTCATGGAGATCCCGCCCGACCTGGACGCGGCCTTCCGCGCCTACATCCCGCCGTTCGGCGCGGCGGGCAACCCCATCGACATCACCGGCGGCGAGCCGCCCGCGACGTACGCGAACACGGTTCGGCTCGGCCTGGCCGACGACCGGATCCACGCGCTCGTCCTGGGTTACTGGCACACGATCGTGACGCCGCCGATGGTCTTCGCCGAGCTCATCGCCCGTGTGGTGGCGGAGGAGCGGGCGAAGGGAAACGTCAAGCCGGTCGTGGCGTCACTCGCCGGCGACACCGAGGTTGAGGAGGCCAGCGAGTACCTGTTCGAGCATGGCGTGGTCGCGTATCCGTACACGACGGAAAAGCCCGTGGCGGTCCTCGGTGCCAAGTACCGCTGGGCCAGGGCTGCCGGACTGCTGAGCTAAGAGCCGAGCGCAGCAGGTATCCAGGCGAGGGGGCTATTCGGGGCGCACGAGGAAGGCAACAACCCCTCAGGAGGTCCGTAGGTGGACACATCGAACACACCACCGGCGACGGCCACGCCGCCGGTCGAGGATCAACGAGTATGGAAAGCGGGCCGGCTTGCGCCGATGCCCATCAGAAAGCTGCCCGACGCGCCTCCGTCGGTGCACATTCTCGGTCCGACGGTCTTCCTCGTCGCGCTGGGCGTGGGCATGGGCGAGTCGTACATGTGGCCCCGTCTGGTGCTGCTGTTCGGGCCCGAGATCAGATGGCTGTTCCTGATCGGCGTCACCCTGCAGGCCGTGGTGATGCTGGAGATGGCGCGCTACGCCATGGCCACGGGGGAGAGCATCTTCTCCGGCGCGGCCCGGGTGTTCAAGCCGCTGATGTGGTTCTTCTTCATCGTCGCCATCGCCGTCTACATCTGGCCCGGCCACCTGTCGGCGGGGGCGGCGGCCTTCGAGGAGATAACCGGGATCCCCTGGATGGTGACCGCGGTCATCGGATTGATCCTGGTCGGCGTGCTCTTCAGCTTCCTCAAGGTGATCTACAACGTGCTGGAGAACGTGCTGGCGTTACTCATCGGCGCGCTCGTGATCGGCACGTCCGTGGTCGCGGCCATGGTGGGCACCTGGGCCGACGTGGCCAGCACGCTCACCGGCATGTTCTCCTTCGGCTACCTGCCTCCGGAGGCCATGACGGCGGCCTGGTTCCCGGTCATCGTCGGCGCGTGCGCCTTCGCGGGGCCGTCGGGCATGCAGCAGATGTGGTACACGCTGCATTTGCGTGACTCCGGCGCCGGCATGGGCGCGCACATCCCGCAGGTCCGCGGGCTGCGTCACGCCGGCGAGGAAGAGGAGATGCCCGCGCGCGGGTTCATGTTCGACACCGAGAACCCGGCCGAGATGGCCAAGTGGAAGGGCTGGCGGCGCTGGGTCACCTTCGACGCCTTGCTCCTGTTCTGGGGCATCACCATGCTGGTCACGATCTCCTTCACGGTGATCGCCCAGTCGGCGGTGCGGCAGAACCCCGCGGTGCGGACCGCTATCCAGGGAGACGACCGGGAGGTGGCGCTCAGCGCCATGTCCGACGCCGTCTCCTCGGCAGGCAGCTCGGTGCTCGGAGGGCTCTTCCTCGGGTTCATCGCGCTGATCGGTCTGAACGCGACGCTCGGCCTGTTCGACTCCTTCTCCCGTGGTCAGGCTGACATGACCTACAACTTCGTCCGCGGGGCGAAGAAGCTGGGCATGTCGCGCCTGTACGGCATCTTCCTCTGGGGCGTGATCCTCTTCGGGATCCTGATCCTGCTGTTCGGCCCGGCCGACGGGCCCAGCGGGATCCTGGACACGCTGGCGTTCCTGTCGACGTTCGCGATGGGCGCGTACTGCGTGACACTGCTCCTGGTCAACAACCGCATGTTACCGAAACCGATCAGGCCCAAGTGGTGGACCAACGTGATCATCGGGTTCGGTGCGGTGTTCTACCTCGGCATGCTGTTCTACAGCCTGTTCGCCTTCGGCGTGGTCGTGGGCTGATGGACGGACGGCACAGCCTCGAACTCGCCCTCCCAGGGGCGTCGATCGGAGCCGTCGCCGGTGCCATGGCCGGTGGGCTGACCCTGTTCGCGGGGCAGCCCACCGGGATGGCCGCGCTGTCGGCCCTGGCGCTCGCCGTGCCGCTCGCGCTCTTCGGCGGTCTGTACGGCATGCTGCTCGGCCACGGCCTCTTCCGGCCGGGGACCTTCGGACCCGTGGGCCTGTACTGGCTGGTGGCCTTCCCCGTGTCCCGGCTGGTGCAGGAGAGCCTGGCCGGCGCCGGTCCGGCCGACGGCGTGCTGCCGTTCCTGGGCTACCAGGCGATGGTCAGCCTCGGCTTCGCGATCGGCTTCGTCTGGCTGCATGAGCGGCTCCTGCCGCACTGGCTCATGCGCCGCGCCGCCGGCAACCCTCTTGCTAAGGAGCTGCTCACCCAATACGTCCGGCTTGCCCAGATGACGCGTACGCGGAGGGGGAACCGGAGATGATTCCGGCGATGGATCTGCCGGTCTGGATCTGGCTGGCCACGATCGGCGGATTCTGCGTCGTGCTCGCGTTCGACTTCTACCTCGTCGCCCGCAACCCGCACGAGCCCTCGTTCAAGGAGTGCGTGGGCTGGGTCGCGTTCTACGTGGGCCTGGCCATCGCCTTCGGGGCCGGCCTGCTGCTGCTGTCGGGTCCCGCGCACGGCGGGGAGTTCTTCGCCGGGTGGATCACCGAGTACTCGCTCAGCGTGGACAACCTCTTCGTCTTCCTGCTGATCATGAGCCGGTTCCGGGTGCCCAGGGAGTATCGCCAGAAGGTGCTGCTCATCGGCATCATCCTGGCCCTGGTGATGCGCGGCGCCTTCATCGCGGCCGGCGCGGAGGCGGTGACCAGGTTCGACTGGCTCTTCTACGTGTTCGGCGCCTTCCTCGTCTACACCGCGTGGAAGCTGATCGGGCACGAGGAGGAGGCGGAGTTCTCCGAGAACCTGGCCCTGCGTGCGGTGCGCCGGGTCCTGCCCACGACGGACACCTATCACGGTGCCCGGCTCACCGTGCACCTCGGCCGCAGGCTGGTCACCCCGATGCTGATCGTGATGGTCGCCATCGGGACCACCGACCTGCTGTTCGCGCTCGACTCCATCCCGGCCATCTTCGGGCTCACCAAGGAGCCCTACCTGGTCTTCACCGCCAACGCCTTCGCCCTCATGGGGTTGCGCCAGCTCTTCTTCCTCATCGGCGGGCTGCTCGACCGGCTCGTCTACCTGAGCAAGGGGCTGTCGGTGGTGCTGGCCTTCATCGGCGTGAAGCTGATCCTGGAGGCGCTGCACCACGACGGGGTGTCGTGGGCGCCGGAGATCCCGATCCTGGTCTCTCTCGGCGTCATCCTCGGCACCCTCGCCGTCACCACGGTGCTGAGTCTCGTGAAGTCGGCACGCGAGGCGAAGAAGGCCGAGGTGATGGAGCCGGCGGAACGCTGACGGCGTCCGCGGCCGGAGTGCCGAGGGGGCCGCTGATCTCTGGGCCGCGTGTGGGGACGGGAACGCCCCCGCCGCGGCTCAGCGTCGCGGGCTCTTGCGTACGTCGTGCCCAGTCGTGTGCCCAGTCGTCTGCTCGGCCGTCCAGGCGGCCAGGTGACGGTCCGCGTCGTCGGCGGAGTAGTGCTTGCGCAGAGCCGTGCTCAAACCGAGGCCGATGGAGCGGCCGTCGGCCGCCTGGCCGTGGGGATCACTGAGAAGAAAGCGGATGAGCGCCTTCACTGGTCATGCACCTCCCAACTTTGTCCGGCCCCAGCCTCTACCCAGGGTGTTTCGGACCATGTGAACTTCTGTGAACGTCAGGTCAAACCCGCCTGGCGCGGGCGCCGGCGGCGCACCGGCTTGGGCGCGGGCTCGGCGGGCTCGCCCGCCCGCTGCTCCATGTAGGAGGCGCGGGTGTGCTCGGTGTGCTCGCGCATGATCTTGGCCGCGCGGCTCTCGTCGCCGGCCTCGATGGCGTCGATCAGCGCGGTGTGCTCCTCCCAGGAGGCCATGCCACGCTGGCGGGCCACCGGCGTGTGATACCACCGCACCCGCCTGGCCACCTGGCTGGCCAACTCGGCCAGCACCTTGTTGCCCGACAACGCGGTCACCAGGGCGTGCAGCTCCGAGTTGGTCGCCACCGCGCCGTCGACGTCGTCGGAGCGGACGGCCGCGATGCCGCGCGCGCAGAGCTCGCGCAACCGCGACACGCCGCTCTCGTCGGCGTGCTGGGCGGCCAGCCTGGCCGACTCCGTCTCCAGCAGCGCGCGCACGGCCAGGAGCTGGTCGGCCTCCTCCAGCGTCGGAACGTGCACGAACGCGCCCTGGCCCGGATGCAGGTCCACCCAGCCCTCGCCGCTGAGCTGCTGCAGGGCCTCGCGGACGGGCTGCCTGGAGACGCCCAGCAGACCGGCAAGCTCGCTCTCGACGAGATGCTGACCTGGTCTGAGCTGCCCGGACACGATCAGATCTTGGATAGCCTCGATGACGCTCTCCCTGAGCGTCGCAGGGCGGGGAATCTTGGCGGCCGCCGCCTGACCGGCCTGATCCGACAGCAACATCATGTCTCCAGGGATGGCAAAAGTTTTTAGTCGACTGCCTACAGCATACCGTCCAGGGGTTCGTCCCGGCCGTGAGTCTCATCACAGGGGGATGGTGGCGGGCAGGCCGGGAATGCGCAGGCGGGGCGTGGCGAGCGCGGGCAGGGCGGCCAGTGCGGCGGCGGCCAGCAGGGCGGTGACCGGGCCGGTCAGCGCGAGCAGCGCCAGGGCCGCGGCCACGACGCCGGCCAGGGCCTTGGCGCTGTAGACGACGGCGTGGATCTCGCCGGCCCGCTCCGCGCCGAAGAAGCCGCGCACGAGCCCGGCCAGCAGCGGGTAGAACGCGCCGCCCCCGGCTCCGGCCGCGATCACGCCCAGCCAGAACAGCAGCCCACCGGCCTGGAGCGCGGCGGCGAGCAGGACCTGGCCGAGGGCGAGCGCGCCCAGCACGGCGGCCAGCACCCGCCTGCGGCCGAACGCCTCCGAGGCGCGCACGGCCACCGACCTGCTCGCCCCGTTCAGCGCCACGAGCAGGGCCGGCGCGGCCCAGGAACCCGTGCCGGCCACCACGATCACGTCGAACACCGACACCGCGCCCGCGCAGGTCAGGATCAAGGCCAGCGCGGGCAGCGTGCGGGTGCGCACCGCCTGAGCGAGAGCGAACTGCCTGGCCGGCTCGGGCGTCGTGCGCAGCCGGGCCGCGTCCAGGGCGTGCGTGCGGGGGTCGACGTCGCCGGGCCACCACAACGCCGGCGGCAACCGCAGGTGCCGGGCCGCCGCCGCGATGACCGCCACCGCGACCGCCGCGGCCGCCAGGAACGCGGCGGACGTGGCGCCGGGGGCGATCCCGGCCCAGATGAGCAGGGGCACCGCGCCGTAGCCGAAGGCACCGGTGATCAGGCCGACCCGGGCGGCGGGCCGTTCCGGGTACCAAGCGGAGACGACCTCGCCGCAGACCCCGTAGACGAGGCCCGCGCCCAGCCCGCCGAGCAGCGCGTAGCCGGCCAGGGCGATCGGGCCGGGGCCGGTGAGGGCCGCCGTGGCGAGGCCGGTGCCGCTCAGCGCGGCCCCGGCGGTCAGGCACGCGCGTACGCCGAGGCGGCCGCGCCGCACGAGGTGGAGGGCGGGCAGCGCGCCCGCGGCCTGGCAGGCGATCCAGACGGCCAGCAGGGTCAGCCCGGCGGCCCGCTGGGCGAGGAGGGCGGCGTAGCCGTACTGGAGCGGGCTGATCGCGGCCATGCAGGCCCAGGACGACCAGAACATGCGGGTGCGGTCACGGGGGACGGGTCCAGGGAGGTAGGAACGGCCGCGCCAGTCCCTGATTGCATTTGCCATACTGTATGGAATATCCAGAATGCGGACCCCTGTCGAGACCCTAGACGCAGGATACTCCATACGGTATACCGTCTACAAAGGAGGCTCGAATGGACCTGTACGAGTATCAGGCGAAGGAGCTCTTCAGGCGTCACGGGATCCCGGTGCCGGCCGGCCGGGTCGCCGCCACCCCGGCCGAGGCCCGCGCGACAGCGGCGGAGCTGGGCACGCCCGTCGTCATCAAGGCGCAGGTGAAGACCGGCGGCCGGGGCAAGGCGGGCGGGATCAGGCCGGCGGCGGGGCCGGCCGGCGCCGAGGCGGAGGCCGGACGCGTGCTCGGCATGGACATCAAGGGGCACCGCGTCCGCGGCGTGCTGGTCGAGGCCGCGACCGTGCCCTTCGAGGAGTACTACGCGGCGTTCCTGGTCGACCGGGCCGAGGGCGGCTTCCTGGCGATGGTGTCGAGCCAGGGCGGCATGGAGATCGAGGAGCTGGCGGCCACCGACCCCGACGCCCTGGTGCGGCTGCCGATCGACCCCCTTACGGGCGTGGACGCGGACGTCGCCCGGTTGCTCGCGGCCAAGGCGGGCCTGCCCGTTCAGGCGGCGGAGGTGCTGGAGGGCCTGTGGCGGCTGCTGGTCGCCGAGGACGCGCTGCTCGTCGAGGTGAACCCGCTGATCTGCACCACCGACCAGCGGATCGTGGCGCTCGACGGCAAGGTCACCCTCGACGACAACGCCGCCGTCCGGCACACGTGGGACTACGGCGAACCCGCGGCCGGCCTGGAGGGCCGGGCCAGGGCCAAGGGCCTCAACTACGTCAAGCTGGACGGCCGGGTCGGCGTCATCGGCAACGGCGCGGGGCTGGTCATGAGCACGCTGGACGTGGTCGCCGGCGCGGGCGCGGCCCCGGCCAACTTCCTGGACATCGGCGGCGGCGCGTCCGCCCAGGTCATGGCCGACGGGCTGGAGATCATCCTGGACGACCCCGACGTGCGCTCGGTGCTGGTCAACGTCTTCGGCGGCATCACGGCCTGCGACGCGGTGGCCACCGGCATCGTCACCGCGCTCGAACTCCTCGGCGAGCGCGGCCACGCCAGGCCCATCGTCGTACGGCTGGACGGCAACAACGCCGAGGTGGGCCGGCGCATCCTGAGCGACGCCCGGCACCCGGCGGTCCGCCAGGTCTCCACCATGGACGGCGCCGCCGAGACGGCGGCCAGACTCGCGGCAGGTGCGTAGATGGCGATCTTTCTGACCAGGGACAGCCGGGTGCTCGTGCAGGGCATGACGGGTGCGGAGGGCACCAGGCACACCGCCCGCATGCTCGCCGCCGGCACCGACGTGGTGGCCGGGGTGACCCCGGGCAAGGGCGGGCGCTCGGCGGACTTCGGCGAGCGCCCGGTGCCGGTGTTCGGCTCCGTGGCCGAGGCGATGGAGGCGACCGGGGCGGACGTGTCGGTGGTCTTCGTGCCGCCGCGCTTCACCGGCGGCGCCGTGGAGGAGGCCGTCGCGGCGGGCGTGCCGCTCTGCGTGGTCATCACCGAGGGCGTCCCCGTCCACGACGCCATCCGCTTCCGCGCCCTCGCGAACGGCCGGACCAGGGTCATCGGCCCCAACTGCCCCGGCCTGATCAGCCCGGGACAGTCGTCGGCCGGCATCATCCCCGCCGACATCACCGCCGCCGGCCGCATCGGGCTGGTCTCGAAGTCCGGGACGCTGACCTACCAGCTCATGTACGAACTGCGCGACCTCGGCTTCTCCACCGCCGTCGGCATCGGCGGCGACCCCGTCGTCGGGACCACCCACATCGACTGCCTCCAGGCGTTCCAGGACGACCCGGACACGGACGCGATCGTGCTGATCGGCGAGATCGGCGGCGACGCCGAGGAGCGGGCCGCCGCCTACGTCGCCGAGCACGTCACCAAGCCGGTCGTGGCCTACGTCGCGGGCTTCACCGCGCCGGAGGGGAGGACGATGGGCCACGCGGGCGCGATCGTGTCCGGCTCGTCCGGCACCGCGCAGGCCAAGAAGGAGGCGCTGGAGGCGGCCGGGGTCCGGGTCGGCCGCACCCCGTCGGAGACCGCCCGCCTCATGCGCTCGGCCCTGAGCAGGGCCGTGTCGTGAGGTTCGACGTCAACCTCTCCATTTTGTTCACGGACCTGCCGCTGCTGGAGCGCCCGGCCGCGGCGGCCAAGGCCGGGTTCGACGCGGTCGAGTTGTGGTGGCCGTTCGCGGTCCCCGACCCCTCCGGCGCCGACCTGGCGGCGCTGCGGCAGGCCATCGAGGACGCCGGGGTGCGCCTGGTCGGGCTGAACCTCGACGCCGGCGACCTGGCGGCGGGCGAGCGCGGCCTGCTGGCCAGGCCCGACGGCTCGGCCCGCTTCCAGGCGAACATCGAGCCCGCGGTCCGGCTGGCGGGCGAGCTCGGCTGCGGGGTGCTCAACGCGCTGTACGGCAACGGGCCGGGCACCGACCGGGACCTGGCCGTGGCGAACCTGCGCCGGGCGGCCGACGCGGCGGCCGGCATCGGCGCGACCGTGGTGGTCGAGGCACTCAACTCCCACGAGAGCCCGCACTATCCGATCACGTCGTCACGGGCGGCGTTCGACCTGATCGACGAGGTGGACCGGGAGAACGTGGCCTTCCTGGCCGATCTCTACCACCTGCACCGGATGGGCGAGGACGTGCTCGCGCTCATCGACGGGCACAGCGCGCGGTTCGCTCACGTGCAGATCGCCGACGACCCCGGCAGGGGGCGGCCGGGGAGCGGGCGCATGCCGTACCTCGCGGAGATCTTCCCCCGGCTGGCGGCCGCGGGCTACCGGGGATACGTCGGCCTGGAGTACCGGCACGAGGGGCCGGGCGCGTTCGACTGGAGGCAGGCATGAACATCGGGTTTATCGGCTTGGGGATCATGGGCAGCCCGATGGCGGCCAACCTCCTCAAAGCCGGATATGTCGTGACCGGGTATGACGTGAGCGCCGAGCGCGTCGACCAGCTCGCCGGACTCGGCGGCAAGGGCGCCACCGGCATCGTGGACGCGGTCGCCGGCGCGGACGTGGTGATCACGATGCTGCCGGACTCCCCGCAGGTGGAGGAGGTCGCGCCGCTGGTCATCGAGTACGGCAAGCCGGGTCTGCACTACGTCGACATGAGCACCGTCAAGCCGGAGACCTCCCGCCGGGTCGCCCGGCAGGCGGCGGCGGCCCGCGTACGGGCGCTGGACGCCCCGGTCAGCGGCGGCGAGCGTGGCGCCGTCGACGGCACCCTGTCGATCATGGTGGGCGGAGCGGCCGAGGACGTCGAGGCGGTCGCGCCGATCCTCGGCACGCTCGGCGCGACCGTCGTGCACGTCGGCCCGGCCGGCGCGGGACAGACCGTCAAGGCGGCCAACCAGCTCGTCGTCGGCGGCATCTACGGGCTCGTCTCCGAGGCGATCGTGTTGCTGGAGGCCTCGGGCGTGGACCCGGTGGCCGGGCTCGACGTGCTCGCGGGAGGCCTGGCCGGCTCCCGGATCCTGGAGCTCAAGCGGCACACCATGGTCAGACGGGAGTTCGCCCCCGGATTCCGCATCGACCTGCACCACAAGGACATGGGCATCGCCGTCGCCGCCGCCCGCGAGGCAGGGGTCAGCCTGCCGCTCACCGGGCAGGTCGCCCAGCTCGTCGCCGCCGCCCGCGCGCAGGGCCACGGCTCGCTCGACCACTCCGCCCTGCTCAAGGTGATCGAAAGGCTCAACGGATGAAGCGGGTCCCCTGCATGGAGGCCGTGGTCGCGGTGCTGGAGTCGGAGGGGGTGGACACCGTCTTCGGCATTCCGGGAGCGGCCATCCTGCCGCTCTACGCCGCCCTCCAGCACAGCTCGATCAGGCACGTCACCGTCCGCCACGAGGAGGGCGGCACCCACGCGGCCGACGGCTGGTCCAGGGTCACCGGGAACGTCGGCGTCTGCGTCGGCACCTCCGGCCCCGCCGGCACGAACATGATCACCGGCCTCTACACCGCACTCGCCGACTCCATCCCGATGATCTGCGTCACCGGCCAGGCGGCCACCTCCAAGCTGCACCAGGAGGCGTTCCAGGCGGTGGACATCGTGGAGATCGCCCGGCCCGTGACCAAGTGGGCGGTGCAGCTCAGGGAGCCGGCCCAGGCGCCGTGGGTCTTCCGCGAGGCGTTCAGGATCGCCCGCTCCGGCCGCCCGGGGCCGGTGCTCATCGATCTGCCGATCGACGTCCAGCGCGGGACCTGCCTGTACGACCGCGACCTCGACGGGCCGCTGGCCGTCGAGGTGCCGCGCCCGCTGCCCAATGCCGTGCGCAAGGCCGTGGACCTGATCGAGGCGGCCAGGCGGCCGATCATCCTGGCCGGCGGCGGCGTGATCGTCGCCGACGCGCACGAGGAGCTGCTGGAGCTGGCCGAGCACCTCCAGGTGCCCGTGCAGGTGACGCTCATGGGCAAGGGCGCCTTCCCCGAGGACCATCCGCTGTTCGCCGGCATGGCGGGGATCCAGACCCAGACCCGCTGGGGCAACGCCGCGTTCCTGGCGAGCGACCTCGTCCTGGCCGTCGGCGCCCGCTTCGGCGACCGGCACACCGGCGACCTCGACGTCTATCGCCGGGGCCGGACCTTCGTGCACGCGGACATCGAGCCGATGCAGATCGGCCGGGTCTTCGAGCCCGATCTGGGCATCGTCGGCCATGCCCGGCCGGTGCTGGCCGGGCTGCTGGACGAGGCGCGCGGCCGTGGCCCGGCGCGGGCACCGGGCCGGTGGGTGCGCGAGGTGGCCGACCTGCGCCGCACGATGGTCCGCCGCGACGACTTCGACGACGTGCCGATCAAGCCGCCCCGGGTGTTCAAGGAGATCAACGAGTTCTTCGGCAGGGACACCACGTTCGTCACCGCGATCGGGCTCTACCAGATCTGGTCGGGGCAGTTCCAGACGACGTACCTGCCGCGCCGCTACCTGGTCTGCGGGCAGGCCGGGCCGCTGGGCTGGGAGGTGCCCGCCGCCATGGGCGTCAAGTGCGCCCATCCGGAACGCCAGGTCGTGGCCGTGGTCGGCGACTACTCCTTCCAGTTCCTCATGGAGGAGGTCGCGGTGGCCGCCCAGTACCGGATCCCGTTCGTGATCGTCATGATCAACAACGAGTACCTGGGTCTCATCAGGCAGGCCGAGCTTCCGTACGAGATGAACTACGCCGTGGACCTGCACTACGGGGAGGGCGGCATCGATCATGTCAAGGCCATGGAGGCGTTCGGCTGCCCGGCCCGGCGGGTGGAGCTGCCCGGCGACATCAGGGACGCGCTGGCCTGGGCGTCCGCCGAGGCGGCGCGTGAGCGGCTGCCGGTGCTGGTGGAGGTGATGGTGGAGCGCGAGGCCAACGCCGCCATGGGGCCCTCGCTGGAGTCGGTCAAGGAGTTCGAGCCGCTGCCCGAGCTCATCACCGCCGACTGGTCCGACTGAGGAGGACGCATGCAGCTCAAGCCGGGCACGTCCTGGCCGGACGCCTACGGCGGTTGCCGGACGGCGGCGCCGGAGGCGTTCCACGACGACCGGGTGCTGAACCACTGGGGCGGCGTCTGGCACCGCGACGGGCGTCCCGTGCCCGCTTTCTCGCCCCTGGACGGCACCGCCATCGCCGGCCTGCCCAGGCTCGACCGGGCGGGCGCGGGACGGGCGGTCGCGGGCGCCGCCGAGGAGCACCGGCGCTGGCGGCACGTGCCGCTCGCCGAGCGCAAGGCCATGGTGTCGGCGGCCGTGGAATCCATGGCCGCCCACCGCGACCTGCTCGCCCTGCTGCTGGTCTGGGAGATCGGCAAGCCGTGGAAGACGGCCTGCGCCGACGTGGACCGCTGCCTGGACGGCGCCCGCTGGTACGTCGGCGAGATCGACCGCATGCTCGCCGGGCGCGCGCCGCTGCCCGGACCCGTCAGCAACATCGCGAGCTGGAACTATCCGATGAGCGTGCTCATGCACGCCATGCTCGTGCAGGCGCTGGCCGGCAACGCGGTGATCGCCAAGACGCCCACCGACGGCGGGTTGTGCTGCCTCACCCTCGCCTGCGCGCTGGCCGTGCGCGAGGGGCTGCCGTTCACCCTGGTCAGCGGGGGAGGGGCGGAGTTGTCGCCGGTCCTCGTCGCGGGGCGGTCGCTGGGCTGCGTGTCGTTCGTGGGCGGCCGGGACGCGGGGGCGAAGGTCGCGACCTCGCTGGCCGACCTCGGGCGGCGGCACGTGCTGGAGCAGGAGGGGCTCAACTGCTGGGGCGTGTGGGAGTACGGCGACTGGGACCTGCTCGGCCGGCAGATCAGGGGCTCCTTCGACTACGCCAAGCAGCGGTGCACCGCCTATCCGCGCTTCGTGGTGCAGCGCTCGTTGTTCCACGAGTTCCTGGCGGCCTACGTGGCGGCGGTCGGGTCCCTGCGGTTCGGCCATCCGCTGGCGGTCGCCGAGCCGGACGATCCGCTGCCCGAGCTGGACTTCGGCCCGCTGATCAACGCCTCGAAGGCCAAGGAGCTGGCCGACCAGGTGGACGAGGCGGTGTCGCGGGGCGGCGTGCCGGTGCACCGGGCGGCGCTCGACGCCGGACATTTCCTGCCGGGGCAGGATATTTCGGCATACCTGGCGCCGACCGCGCTCCTCGACCCGCCCCGCTCCTCACCCCTCTTCCACGCCGAGCCCTTCGGTCCGGTGGACACGATCGTGCTCGTCGACACCGAGGCGGAGCTGCTGGCCGCCATGAACGCCAGTAACGGCGCCCTGGTGGCCACGCTCTCCTGCGACGAGGAGGAGACGTTCCGGCGGCTGGCGCCGGAGGTGCGGGCGTTCAAGGTGGGCCACAACAGGCCGCGTTCGCGCGGCGACCGCGACGAGCTCTTCGGCGGGCTCGGGGCGTCCTGGCGCGGCGCGTTCGTCGGCGGCGAGCTCCTCGTGCGGGCCGTCACCACGGGCCAGGACGCCGAACGCCTCCCGGGCAACTTCCCCCACTACACGATGCTGCCCTAGAGGACCCGAAGCCCGATCCAGACGCCTGAAGGCCGGTCTAGAACGCCCCGAAGCGGGTCGCCGCGAGCAGGAGGAGGAAGAGCAGCATGACGACCCGCAGCAGCCTGCCGCCGATCCCCAGCGACGGCCACGACAGATAGGCCAGCCAGCCCACGAACGCCAGCACGACCAGCGCCGCCAGCCCGCCCAGCGGATTGGCCACGGCGAACGCGACCAGCAGCAGGATCACCAGCACGGCGGGGGCCGCCCACCGGGGCGCCTGCGTGAACAGGAACGTCATCGGCAGCGCGCTGCGCCGCTCGACGGCCTTGCGCAGGCCGGTCGCGCCCGGGGTGAAGAACTGCTCCCCCTGGGGGAGCGGCCGGCGCTTGTCGTTGGGGGCCACGCCGAGAGCCTACGGGACTCCGCCGCGCGGAAGTCGCCCCCGGCATGCGGAAGTTGGCGCGTCAGGCGGCCCCCAGCGCCTTTAGGCTGGTCGCGTGCTCGCCGTGATCAGATACACCGTTCCAGAGTCCCAGTCCCAAGACTTCATCAAACAGGGTCACACCATCCTCGACACCCTGGCCGCCCAGCAGGGCTTCCAGCGCGGCAGGCTGGCGCGCTCGGTCGACGAGCCCAACCTGTGGGCCCTGATCACGGAGTGGGAGGGCGCCGGCTTCTACCGCAGAGCGCTCTCCGCCGCCCGGATCGCGATGTATCCCCTGATGATCCTCATGGTCAACGAACCCAGCGCGTACGAAGACGTCTACACGCCGGGAGGCGTGTGAGTCATACTCCCGCGCGAGCGCGGGCGGCCGTCCTCTAAGCTGGGATCTCATCAATTTCACTCGCCGACCTCCAGCCGGAAAGAGAATCAACCAAAATGGCACGACGCACCGACGTCATGGACACCATCGTCAGCCTCGCCAAACGCCGCGGGCTCGTCTACCCGTCGAGCGAGATCTACGGCGGACTGCGCGCGTCGTGGGACTACGGTCCACTGGGTGTCGAGCTGAAGAACAACGTCAAGCGGCAGTGGTGGATGTCGATGGTCCAGGCGCGCGACGACGTGGTGGGCCTCGACTCCTCCGTCATCCTGGCGCCCGAGGTCTGGCGGGCCAGCGGCCACGTCGAGACCTTCACCGACCCGCTGACCGAGTGCATGTCCTGCCACAAGCGCTTCCGGGCCGACCACCTCGTCGAGGCCTACGAGGAGAAGAACGGCAAGACGCCGGAGCACGGCCTGGCCGACATCACCTGCCCCAACTGCGGCAACAAGGGCACCTTCACCGAGCCCAAGCAGTTCAGCGGCCTGCTCAAGACCTTCCTCGGCCCGGTCGAGGACGAGTCGGGCCTGGCCTACCTGCGGCCCGAGACCGCGCAGGGCATCTTCATCAACTACCTCAACGTGCAGCAGTCGGCGCGCAAGAAGATCCCGTTCGGCATCGGCCAGATCGGCAAGTCGTTCCGCAACGAGATCACGCCGGGCAACTTCATCTTCCGCACCCGCGAGTTCGAGCAGATGGAGATGGAGTTCTTCGTCAAGCCCGGCACCGACGAGGAGTGGCACCAATACTGGATCGACGAGCGCTACCGCTGGTATTCCGACCTGGGCATCAACAAGGACAACCTGCGGCTCTTCGAGCACCCCAAGGACAAGCTGTCCCACTACGCCAAGCGCACGGTCGACGTCGAATACCGCTTCGGCTTCACCGGCTCGGAGTGGGGTGAGCTGGAGGGCATCGCCAACCGCACCGACTTCGACCTGACGGCCCACTCCAAGGCGTCGGGCACCGACCTCAGCTTCTTCGAGCAGGACACGGGCGAGCGTTACGTGCCCTTCGTCATCGAGCCTGCCGCCGGTGTCGACCGGGCCACGCTGACGTTCCTGATGGACGCCTACAGCGAGGACGAGGCGCCCAACGCCAAGGGCGTCATGGAGAAGCGCACGGTCATGCGGCTCGACCACCGGCTCGCGCCGGTCAAGGCCGCGGTGTTGCCGCTCTCGCGCAACGCCGACCTGTCGCCGAAGGCCCGCGACCTGGCCGCGCAGCTCCGCCGCAGGTGGAATGTCGAGTTCGACGACGCGGGCGCGATCGGCCGCCGCTACCGCCGCCAGGACGAGATCGGCACGCCGTTCTGCATCACGGTCGACTTCGACACCCTGGAGGACCAGGCGGTGACGATCCGCGAGCGCGACTCGATGCGCCAGGAGCGCATCTCCATCGACGGCGTCGACGCCTACCTCCGCCAGCACCTGAACGACTAGTTCTTGCGGGGCTCTCCGGGCCGCTCGCCGTTTCACGGCGGGCGGCCCTTTTTCTTCCACGGCGGCGTACAGCCGGTCGTCCCCCTCAGGTGGCGGCGCGGCGGCGGCAGAGCGCCCGGGTGAGGAGGAAGGCCAGCACCGGCAGCACGAACACCGCCACCCGCAGCCCCGCCACGACCAACGTGTACGTGTCGTGCGGCACCGTCACCAGCGCCCCCGGAGCGGGCGGCGGCGACGGGAACCCGGACGCGGAGCGCATCACCGGCGGGATCTCCGAGACCCACGTCCCGGCCCACAACACCGTGAAGAACGTGATGACCGCGGCGCCGAGCGCCGTGCGCACCGGCGCCTGCGACGGCCGGTCCAGAAGCTGGTGATGGCGGCCGTCGCCGGTGAAGCGCCGCTCCAGGAACGGATAGAGCAGCAGCACGCCGAAGAAGACGGTGAGGACGAGCGGCGGAATCCACAGGCCGGGCTGCAGCACGTAGCCGCCGACGGCGAACTCCCACGGCGGCACGAGCCGCTGGGCGCCGTCCAGCACCCCGTAGTACCAGAACGGCTGCGCCGACGGCGGAGGGCTCCCCGCGCTGTACGCGCCGTGCTCCCACACCGGGTTGACCCGCGTGAACGTGGCCAGCGCCGCGATGGCGGCGATCGTGAACAGCGCCGTCGCGGCGTTCTTGACCGCGAAGTAGGGGAAGAACGGACCCCCGGTCACCACGCCCTCGCCCTGGGCCGTGGCCCGGCGCTCGGTGTGCTTCTGCCGCCAGGTGAGGATCAGCGCGTGCAGCGGCACCACCGCCAGCAGGATCCCGGGCACCAGCAGCACGTGGGTGACGAAGGCGCGCTGGATGATCTGGCCGGGGAACCCGCCGTCGAACACGAACGCCGACAGGTAGGTGCCGATCAGCGGGATCGACAACAACAGGCCCTCCGCCTGCCGCATCCCGGTCATCGCGAGCTGGTCGCCGGGCAGCGAGACGCCCAGGAACGACTCGAACAGCACCAGCCCGAACAGCACCACGCCGAGCATCCAGGTCAGCTCGCGCGGCTTCCTGAACGCCCCGGTGAAGAACACCCGGCACAGGTGGGCCACGATCGCCAGCACGAACACCGTCGCCGACCAGTGGTGCAGCTGGCGCATCAGCAGCCCGCCGCGCACCTGCGTGCTGATCTCCGCGGCGGAGGCGAAGGCCACGTCGGGGTTGGGCTTGAAGAACAGCGTCAGGAACGTGCCGGTGAGGATCAGCAACACGAACGAGTAGAGGGCCAGTTCGCCCAGCAGGAACGACCAGTGGCTCGGGAAGAGCTTGCGGAGCTGCGGCCGTAGCCAGCGCCCGAACGGCAGCCGGTCGTCCAGGTAGAGCGCCGAGTCGCGGGCGGCTTTGGCGGACCCGGCGACGAAGCGGGTGCCGCGCCTGGGCTTGGTAGGAGTGGCCATGGGCGCCTCCTGATGGGGGTGTGATCCTGATTCTGCACCTACCTCCCACCTTTCTCAAGAATTGGTTTAAACCAATTGGTCTAATCCAATTTTTCCCCCTTCTGGCGTCTAATTGGATTAGACCTGTTAGGTGCCTTCTACCAGCGCAAATACCGACTTGGAAGGGGAGTGAAGTTTCGTCATCAATTCCACCGGTAGAGTCCGGGACAAGGCGTTGGATTGGAGCTGTGGTGGCCAAGTATGTTTACGACTTCACCGAGGGCAACAGGAATCTCAAGGATCTTCTCGGAGGTAAAGGCGCGAACCTCGCGGAGATGACCAACCTCGGGCTGCCCGTTCCCCCCGGTTTCACGATCACCAGCGAGGCCTGCCGAAGCTACCTGGCGGCGGGCGTCCAGCCGGACGGCCTTGAGCGGGAGGTCGCCGGGCACCTGGACGCGCTTGAGGCGACGATGGGCCGGCGGCTCGGCCAGGCAGACGACCCGCTGCTGGTCAGCGTCCGGTCCGGAGCGAAGTTCTCCATGCCCGGCATGATGGAGACCGTCCTCAACATCGGCCTCAACGACGAGTCCGTGCACGGCCTGGCCAAACAGGCCGGCGGCAACGACCGGTTCGCCTGGGACTCCTACCGCAGGCTCATCCAGATGTTCGGCAAGACGGTGCTCGGCATCGACGGCGACCTGTTCGAGCAGGAGCTCGACACGCTCAAGGGCAGACGCCAGGACACCGACCTGTCCGCCGATGAGCTGCAGGGCCTCGTGGAGACGTTCAAGGGCATCGTGCGCGAGCAGACGGGCCAGGACTTCCCCGCGAACCCGCGCGAGCAGATGCGCCTGGCCGTCATGGCCGTCTTCGACTCCTGGAACGCCCCGCGCGCCATCCTCTACCGCCGCCAGGAGCGTATCCCCGCCGACCTCGGCACCGCCGTCAACATCGTCGCCATGGTCTTCGGCAACGTCGGCAACGACTCGGGCACCGGCGTCGCCTTCACCCGCGACCCCGGCACCGGCCGGCAGGGCATCTACGGCGACTACCTGCAGAACGCCCAGGGCGAGGACGTGGTGGCGGGCATCCGCAACACGATCCCGCTCGAAGAGCTCGAACGCATCGACAAGCCGTCGTACGACGAGCTCCTCACGATCATGAGCGCCCTGGAGAACCACTACAAGGACCTGTGCGACATCGAGTTCACGATCGAGCGCGGCAAGTTGTGGATGCTCCAGACACGCGTCGGCAAGCGCACCGCCGGGGCCGCGTTCCGCATCGCCACCCAGCTCGTGGACCAGGGCCTGATCAGCCTCGACGAGGCCGTCACCCGCGTCACCGGCGACCAGCTCGCCCACCTCATGTTCCCGCGCTTCGACGCCGCCGCCGAGAAGGAGAAGATCGCCAGGGGGATGAACGCCTCCCCGGGCGCCGCCGTCGGCAAGGCCGTCTTCTCCTCCGAGCGCGCCGTGGAGCTGGCGGACCAGGGCGAGGACGTCATCCTCGTCCGCCGCGAGACCAACCCCGACGACCTGGCCGGCATGATCGCCGCCAAGGGCATCCTGACCAGCCGCGGCGGCAAGACCTCGCACGCGGCCGTGGTGGCGCGCGGCATGGGCAAGACGTGCGTCTGCGGGGCCGAGGAGCTCGACGTCTCGATCGCCGAGCGCACGTTCACCGCGCGCGGCGGCGTGGTCGTCTCCGAAGGCGACGTCATCTCCATCGACGGGACCACAGGGGAGATCTTCCTCGGACAGGTGCCGGTCGTGGACTCCGTCGTGGTCGAATACTTCGAGGGCGCCGAGCCGGACGACGACCTGGTCAAGGCCGTGGACCGGATCATGCGCCGGGCGGACGAGGTCCGCCGGCTGGGCGTGCGGGCCAACGCCGACACGCCGGACGACGCCGCCCGCGCCCGCCGCTTCGGCGCGCAGGGCATCGGCCTGTGCCGCACCGAGCACATGTTCCTCGGAGAACGCCGGCAGCTCGTGGAGGACCTGGTCCTCGCCACGGCCGACACGGAACGCCAGGCGGCCCTGGACGCGCTGGAGCCCCTCCAGAAGTCCGACTTCGCCGGCATCTTCCAGGCCATGGGCGGCGACCCCGTCACCATCCGCCTCATCGACCCGCCGCTGCACGAGTTCCTGCCCGACATCGTGGAGCTGTCGGTCAAGGTCGCCACCGGCCAGGCCAACGAGAAGGAGCGCAGGCTCCTGCCGGCCGTGAAGCGCCTGCACGAGCAGAACCCGATGCTCGGCCTGCGCGGCGTCCGCCTCGGCCTGGTCATCCCCGGCCTCTTCGCGATGCAGGTCCGCGCCATCGCCCAGGCCGCCCAGGAGGTGCCGGACGCCCGGCCGGAGATCATGATCCCGCTCGTCGCCACCGTCCAGGAGCTGGAGGCCGTCCGCGAGGAGGCCGTCAAGATCCTCGCGGAGGCGGGCGTCGAAGCCCTGATCGGCACCATGATCGAGACTCCGCGCGCGGCTCTGACGGCCGGCCAGATCGCGGAGGCGGCGCAGTTCTTCTCCTTCGGCACCAACGACCTCACCCAGATGGCCTGGGGCTTCTCCAGGGACGACGTGGAGGCCGCCTTCTTCTCCCAGTACCTGCACCTGGGCATCTTCGGCGTCTCCCCGTTCGAGACCCTGGACAGGGAGGGCGTGGGCCGCCTCGTCCAGATCGCGGTCGAGGAGGGCCGCGCGGCCCGCCCGGACCTGCACATCGGCATCTGCGGCGAGCACGGCGGCGACCCGGACTCGGTGCACTTCTGCCACGAGGTCGGCCTGGACTACGTGTCCTGCTCGCCGTTCCGCATCCCGGTGGCCCGCCTCGAAGCCGGCCGAGCCGCCCTGACCGACTCCGACTCCGACACCCGCTGACCTCGCGATAGGGGGGCGCTCCGCGCAGCGCCTCCCAGAGAGCTCCGCCCTGCACCCACCCGTGGCCCGACTACCGGGTGGGCCTGCGGGATCCCGCCTCGACGCTGCCCTCATCGGCAGCCATGTCAGCCACCACCGCCGGCCACGATCACACCGTTGGTCGCGCAACGCCGCACTCTGAGCAGTACCGGCCCATGCAGATAGCTGGGCTCGCGGGCCTGTCTGTCCAGCGCCACCCGTACCACCGAGCCACTGGCGCCGGGAGAAAACCCGGCGAGCGCTTTGAGGAGATCGGCCGCCGCCAGGTTGCCGGAACGGGCAACGCCGCCGGCGCCCCGGTCGCGGCTTTCATTGGCCTGCCAGGAATAGAGCATTTCGCCCTTAGGACGAACATCGTCCATCCAATTGGACAAGTCGGGGCATTTAAATGGGGACACGGCACATATCTCCGTAAGCGACGACTGGTTTCTCCCTGCCTGGCAGTAGCGTGCCCAACGCGAAGAGTAAGCTCTAGAGGTCGGTCGCCCGCGAACGTCCGCAGACGTTCGCAGCAGAATGCGAGCCAGTGAGGCGGAGGCGCATGGGGGATGGCGAGGCATTCGGTGAGATGCTCCAACGCCTGCGTGGCCGGCGTTCCCTGAGCGCGATCGCGCGGCTGGCCAACATCAGCAAGGGTCACATTCATGATCTAGAGCACGGTCGCAGAAGGCCATCTCGATCCGTCGCGACGGCTTTGGATGAGGTGCTCGGTGGAAAGGGCGAGCTTATTGCGGCATATGATTCCGCCGGGGAACATCCACAATGCCGCCGCCCTGTCGCCGAAGCGGATTCCGTACGTAACCTGAAAGCAGTTGTGCATGGCGATGACGAGGAGGACGCCACGAATCGCCGACGGCTGCTACAACTCGCCGCCAGCGTCGGAGCGCTCGGCTATGAAGAATCGGTCCGGCGCATGCTGGATCTGGCGGTTCCCGTGCACCGCAGCGCGGACGAATGGGACATCGCTCGCGAGGATCATCTGCATGCGCTCCGGACGCGACCGCCGGCGCAAGTCGTCAGCCATCTCACAGCCGATCTGCAGGCCCTCGGCGAACACATCGCGGCGACCCCCGCCGACCGCCGGACGGAGCTCTACCGAGCGGCGGCCGTCCTGTCGAACATCCAGGCCAACGCACTGACGCGGCTCCGCGATCACGGAGCGGCGATCCGCTGGTGGGCCACCTCCCGCCGGATGGCCGACGCCGCGCGGGACGTGGATCTGCAGTTGCTGGTCCGCGCGGAAGAAGCCGGTCACGGGCTCTATGGGCAACGCTCCCCGGAGATCGTGCTCCGGCTCATCGGAGAGGCTCGCCGGATCAGCAAGCGGCCGTGGCCGCGCATGATGACGGCCGAAGCCGAGGCGCTGGCCATGCTGGGCCGCCACCAGGAGGCGGCCGAGACGTTGCGGCGGCTGGTGGACCTGGTCGAGCGTGGTCTGCGAGGCGATGGCCTGGGCTTCTGGAAGGAGGACGCGATTCCGTTCTCCCAGAGCTGGGTTCACAGCAGCGCGGGCAATGAGCAAGCCGCCGACGAGGCCCGGGAGCAGGTGTTGCGGCTCGCGCCCGAGCAGTCGTATCAGGTGCGGGTCAACGTGCTGTTCCACCGAGCGCGCTGCACGGTGGAGGCCGGAGGTGTGGAGCAGGGGGCGCGGAGCGCGGCCGAGGTGCTCACCGCGCTGCCCCGCGCGTATCGCACCAACCATGTCGTGGAGACCGCCAGGATGGTGCTGCGCGCGGTGCCGCCCGACCAGCAGGGCCGCCCGGCCGTGGCCGACCTGCGGGGGCTGCTGGCCGTTTAACGTGACCGGCTCTCAGTCGACGATTCGCTCGGGAGCGTTCAGCAGCCGCTCGCGCGACGGGCGGCCGGGAGTTCCGCCCGCCGCGGGAGCGCACGCGGCGGGCGGAAAGGGCGGTCAGGTGACGGTCACGGTGCGGAGGAGGTTGTTCAGGCCGGTCGCCGCCTCCCAGGTGCTCTGGTTGGCCAGCCGCACCGCATACTCCGGACGGGCTGAGAGCAGCGGGTCCGGCAGGTTGAGCAGCAGTGCGTAGCTTCCGGCGGGGATGGACGCGGGCAGGGTGACGGTCTGGGTGATCGTCGTGGTGGCCCCGGCCGCCCACTTGCGCGGGTCGGTGGTGAGCGGGAAGCGGTAGAGGGCCGAGGTGGCGGTGTTGCGCAGGACCAGTTCGACGTTGCGGGGATTGACGGCGGCGGCGTATCCGTCGTTCCTGACCGTGATGGTGACCGGCAGGGCGCCGCCCCGGGTGGCCGTGCTCGGGTACGTCCCGCTCTGCAGCGCGAACCGGTGACCGAGGCTGCGGGTGATCTCCGCCAGGCAGCCGCCGGTGTTCCAGCCGCCGAGCACGCCGGTGTGGTAGTCGGTGTTCAGGTAGGACCAGTGGAAGCGGGACAACTCGTCCTTGGCGGTGGGGCAGTCGGTGCGCGGCGGGTTGGGATTGCAGGTTTCGCCGCCCATCGCGACGGAGGCGGTCTCGGCCTGCAGGTACGGATACTCGACGGCGGCGTTCTCGTACGTGCCGTAGTCGTCGGGGCCGGCCAGGAAGCAGTCGTTGTGGTGCCCAAGCCGCGCCAGGGCCGTGCCGTTGTGGGCCTGGGCGGGCGGGAGCGCGCTGGTGGCGTACATCGTGCGCTTGATCTTGGGTGTGCGGAGCTGCACCATCCGCGTCGAGGGCAGGACGCTGAGGAGCTTGTCGACCACGGCCTTGCGGTTGGCCCAGTCGGCCGCGCTCACGGTGCCCGCGTTGCCGAAGTTCTGCGTGTAATACCACTCGCCCCACGCGCCGATGAAGCCGGCCTGCATGAGGTAGATGACGTCCCGGTTGGCGTTCAGGTAGGGGGCGAGCTGGTCGAGGTGGGCCAGCACCCGGGCCTTGGTGGCGTCGGCGCCGTCGGTGGCGGTGGTGTAGGCGAAGCGCAGGATCGTCTTCAGGCCCGCCGCGCGTACCGTGTCGAGCTGCTGCTGGAGCTGGTCCAGGGCCGCCTGGCTGATCGCGGTGGTCTTGAACTCGGCGAGGTAGAAGACGCACATCACCAGGGAGATGTTCTGGCCGGTGCGGTAGCTCTGGAGGGTGGTGAGGGCGAAGTCGTTCTTGTCGCAGTCTCCGGTGTGGTGGTAGAGGCCGCGTTCCGGGTTGGCGAAGTCGGCGGTCGTCTGGGCGTACGTGACAGATCCGCCTCCGCCGCCGCCGCTGTAAACGTGTGTGTACTTGGCTGAGGTCTCCAGCGGGGACTCGGCCTGGAAGATGAGGTCGGCGTCGTTCGGCGTGGCGGTCTCGCCGATGTCCGCCCGCGCCACCGTCCACTTCGCGACGCCGCCGGTGGAGGTGTAGGTGACGGCGCCGACCTGGGTCCAGCTCCAGCCGCCGCCGTTGTGGCGGTACAGGCCGGCGTTCTCCAGCAGGTAGTCCGCGCCTGCCCCGCCCTGGGCGAAGCCTGTCGCGGTGTCGCGGTCGGTGTCGATGTAGACGCGCGCGTAGGCGGGGGCGCCGGTGTAGGTGAACTGGTAGGTGACGGTGGTGGCGGTGTTCGTCGCCGACTGGCCGGTGATGGCGGCGAACGCGGGCGGTGCGACGAGGGTGGACGCGCACAGGAAGAACAGGAGGGTGAGGCTGCGGACGAGTGTCGACATGGCGCTGCGGCTCCTAGGCGTCGGGGGATGACGTCGAGCATGACTAATAATGGAGTCCATGGAAATTAAGTCAAGCCTTGCGAGGCACGGACGGCCATATGCGCCTGTCGTGAGCTCGGATCTCCTCGATAATTAAGGAGTCCCCTGGAATGCAAGGCCGCCGCCGCTGCTGGGCCAACTTGCCGAACCACCTGGGTGGGGCTCGTCGATACCGGTGAGCATGAATTTTCCGCGCGATATCGAGAGATCATGGCCGAGGAGCAAGAGCTGCGGACCTCGCCGACCGGCTCGTGTCGGGTCTGTTGGGCTACGTCGATGGAATCGTGCTGGCGATGGCCGAGCGCCTCGGCATTCCAGACATAGCAAGTGGATTTCAAGTTCCAAGGCATGGCAGCACCGGTGAGTAAGATCAAGCCGCTGCACTGGGTCTTGCAGGCGCTCTGAATGGCGGATCCGCATCATCGCGGTCACCGCTGTGACCGGCCGGATCAGCGTCGCCAACGGCGTCAGGGGAGGCCGAGCCGCCCCTGACCCGCTCAGCCCACCGCCGCCTGGTGCTCGGCGGGCTCCTGGACCGGGACGTAGTCGTGGCGCATGCCATGGGCGCCCAGCCACTGCCGCAGCCCCGCCACCGCCGCCGGATCGCCCGCCACCTGGGCCGCGTACTCCGACAACGCCACTTCCTCCCCGTCGTCGTACAGCAGCCGCGCCGGCCCCGCCCACGACAACGTCCACCGGGCCTCGCCGAGCTCGATCAGCACCGCCTCCAGCGCCTGCCCGAGCACCCCGGCGAGCAGCGTCCCCGACGCCTTCCAGCCGTGCGCGAGGAGCTTGGCCTCCAGCTCCGCCTGCCGGCCGCGCGCGATCGCCTCGAAGGCCGCGTCCAGGTACGGCGCAGTCGCCCCCATGACCTCCTGCCCCGCCGCCGCGAGGTCGCGCACGGCGTCGGCGTTGCGACCGGCGTACATGCCGTGCGAGATCAGCTCGTCCCACGACACCGGCCGCAGCCCGGTCAGCGCCTCCGGCGACCACATGGACTGCTCCACGGCGTGCACCGCCACGTTCGCGTCCCGCAGCAGCGTCAGCGCGGAGCGGGGGTCGGGCACCTGTTCGGGCTCGGGCAGGTGCTCGATGGCGGCCAGGCGCTCGGCCAGGCTCGGATGGGAGTCGTACGGGGACACCTCCTCCGGCTCCTCGCTCAGCTTGGCGATCTCGGCCTGCCGCTCGGGGTCGCCCATCAGCGCGTGGAAACCCGCGAACACCGACGCCGGCCTGGTCCCGCCGACGCCCGTCAGGGACAGGTAGTTGCTGTCGTACAGATCCCAGCCGAGCGCGGTGGAGTGGATCTTGCGGAGGGCGTCCGCCATGGCCTGCCGGCCGCCGATCGTGACGGCGAGCATGTCGGCCTCCAGCTCCTGCTTGCGCGAGACGGCCTGGGAGATCCGCAGGTAGAGCTTGGTGTACCAGGTGAACAACCGCTGGATGAACGGATGGTTCTGCAGCCCGCGCACGGTCGCTATCAGCGACACCCGCCCGCGGTAGACCGGCGCGCCCAGGCGCGTGTGGGCGCCGCTGTAGTGGCCGAGCTCGTGCCCGAGCACCGCGCGCAGTTCGTCCACGGTGAGCGTCTGCAGCAGCGGCAGCCCGATGAACATCCGCCGCCGCGTCGCCTTCATCCCGAGCCAGCGGGTGTCCTCGGAGACGGCCGCGTTCACCTCCGCGACCAGGCGGATCTCATCCGGCGGCGCGGTGCGGACGCGCTGGGCGAGGTCCTCGACCGTCCGCCAGAGCACGGGCTCGTGCTCGCGCCCCACGGGCACGCCGGGCTGGTCGCCGCCGCCGCGGCGGCTGACCATGAACAGCGCGCGGACGAGCGCGCCGGCGGCCAGCGTGAGCACGATCGCGAACTTGAGGGCGTTGACGTGGAAGTCGACCAGGAGCAGGACGTCGAAGAACACGGCGGCCACCAGAATCAGGCCGACCAGTACGTAGAAGCCGGCGAGCAGGCAGAAGGCCAGGACTGCTCGGAACGCTGTCGTCATGGAGGAGGGCTCCCAGGGGAATGGGTTCTCGCGAGGGATGACACTAGCGGAGTCGAGAAAGCGGATAAAATCACCGAACCGATGTCGTACTACGACGAGCATGACCAAGCACGTTGGGTTCCGGAACTTCCCGGCAATCCGGAACGAGCCGCGTTCGAACGCGACCGTGCCCGGGTGCTGCACAGCGCCGCCCTCCGCCGGCTGGCGGCCAAGACACAGGTCGTGGGCCCCGGCGAGACCCTCGGCGGCGGCCAGCACATCCCGCGCACCCGGCTGACGCACTCACTCGAATGCGGCCAGGTGGGCAGGGAGATGGGCGCCACGCTGGGCGTCGACCCCGACCTGGTGGAGACCGCCTGCCTGGCCCACGACCTGGGGCATCCGCCGTTCGGCCACAACGGGGAGGTGGCGCTCAACGCGCTGTCGGCCTCGTGCGGCGGGTTCGAGGGCAACGCGCAGAGCCTGCGCCTGCTGACCAGGCTGGAGGCCAAGGTGCTCACCGAGGACGGCCGCAGCGCCGGGCTGAACCTCACGCGGGCCGCCCTGGACGCCTCCATCAAATATCCCTGGACCTGCGACAAGGGAGCGAAGTTCGGCGTCTATGACGACGACCTGCCCGTGTTCCGGTGGATCAGGGAGGGCGCGCCCGCCGGCCGGGTGAGCTTCGAGGCGCAGATCATGGACTGGGCGGACGACGTCGCCTACTCCGTACACGATCTCGAAGACGCCCTCCACTCGGGACACGTCACCCCGGAGGCCCTCCAGTCACGCGACGAGCGCCGCCAGGTGAGCGCGATCACCCGCACCTGGTACGCGCCCGGCGCCGACCTCAACGAGCTGGAGGAGATCTTCGGCAAGCTGATCGCCGACCCGCTCTGGCCGCGCCGCTTCGAGGCCACGCTCGCCGACCTGGCCGGGCTCAAGGCCCTGACGAGCGGGCTCATCGGCCGCTTCTGCCGCTCCGCGCAGACCGCCACCAAGGAGGTGTACGGCTCCCGCCACCGCGCCGACCTCGTCGTCCCGCACGCCACCCGGCTGGAGTGCGCCCTGCTCAAGGGCGTCACCGCCCACTACGTGATGACGACCAAGGACCACAACGCCAACCAGGCCAGGCAGCGCGACCTCATCACCGAGCTGGCCTCCCTCATCACGCTCGGCGCGCCCGGCACGCTGGAGCCCGCCTTCAGACCGGCGTTCCTGGCCGCCGCCGGCGACGCGGCCCGCGTCCGGGTGGTCATCGACCAGATCGCCTCGCTCACCGACACCTCGGCGGTGGCCTGGCACAGAAGGCTCACCCAGTGACCAAAGCTTGCCCAATGACCCTGGTCACCTGAGACAAGCCGCTTTCCCGGCGACTCCCATGGGCGGATACTGCGCCCATGGCCACATATGTGATCGTCGGCGCGGGACTGGCAGGAGCCAAGGCGGCGCAGACGTTGCGCGAAGAGGGTTTCGCCGGCGAGATCGTGCTGATCGGCGCGGAGACCGAACGGCCCTACGAGAGACCGCCTCTGTCCAAGGAGTATCTCCAGGGCAGGAGCGAACGAGAGAAGATCTTCGTCCACGCGCCCGAATGGTACGCGGACAACGGCGTGGACCTCCGGCTCGGCCTGCGGGTCACCCGCATCGAGCTCGAGCACCACCTGGTCAGGCTCGGGGACGGCTCACGGCAGCCGTACGACAAGCTGCTCGTGGCGACGGGAGCCGTCCCCAGGCGGCTGCCGGGGCCGGCCTACTACCTGCGGACCGTCCAGGACAGCGAGGCGCTCAAGGAGCGTTTCGCGGCCGGGGACAGCGTGCTGATCGTCGGCGCCTCCTGGATCGGGCTGGAGACCGCCGCGGCGGCCCGCGCGGCGGGCTGCGAGGTCACCGTCGTCGAGCCCGAGCCCACCGCCCTGAACCGGATGCTCGGCCAGGAGCTCGGCGACCTGTTCGCCCGCCTGCACGCGAGCAAGGGCGTGGACCTGCGCTTCGGCACCGCCGCCGCGGAGATCACCCCGACCGGCGTGCGGCTCAGCTCGGGCGAGCGCCTCACGGCCGGCCTCGTCGTGGTCGGCATCGGCGCCGCGCCCGAGGTGGGGCTCGCCCGCGACGCCGGCCTCGACGTCGGGACCGGCATCCTGACGGACGCGGCCCTGCGCACCTCGCACCCCGACGTGTTCGCCGCGGGCGACGTGGCCGAGCCCTTCCATCCCCTGTACGGCCGGCGTCTGCGCGTCGAGCACTGGGCCAACGCCCTGCACGGCGGCCCGGCCGCCGCGCGGTCCATGCTCGGCCAGGACGTCGTCTACGACCGGCTCCCGTACTTCTACACCGACCAGTACGAGCTCGGCATGGAGTTCTCCGGCGACATCGAGGGCTACGACGAGATCGTCTACCGGGGCGAGCCGGAGAGCCTGGAGTTCATCGCGTACTGGCTGCGCGGGGGCCGGGTCATCGCCGGCATGAACGTCAACACCTGGGACGTCGTCGACGACATCCAGCAGCTCATCAGGTCACGCGTCATTGTCGACCAAAAGGAGCTATCGTCGGGTCGATCGTGACCACGCCGCCGCCGCCGTCCTCGTTGGTCCTGCGCGGTTTCGGCGTCTTGCTGGGCTGAGGCGTCGGCGTCGCCCTCCTCGCCGCGGCGGCGCACTGGATCGTGCAGGCCGGGGTCTCGCCGAGCTTGCCGCGCAGCGCCAGCGTCTCCTCGCGGGGTGAGTACGTGCGGTTGCCCGACTTCCAGGCGTCGAGGTAGTCCCACGGCTCGACCATGCCCCTGCGCACCCACCAGAAGGACGGCCCGGTCTTCCACGAGATCCCGAAGTACAGGTTCGTCCCGGTGTCGCGGGCGTTGCCCGTCCTGCCCACCCGCCCGAGCAACTGGCCCGCCTTGACCCGCACCCCCGGCCGGACGCCGTCGGCGACCGTGTCGAGGTGGCCGCCGAGGTAGCGCACGCCGTCGTCACCGATGATCGTGACGAACCGGCCCTCGCGGTCGGCGCCCGCGTCCGTGGCCGGTGACCACCTGTTCTGGACGCTCACCTCGTCCACCACGCCGCCGATGGGCGCCACGAACGCGCAGCCCTGCCCGGCCCAGATCGTGCTCTTGGGCAGCACGAGCAGCTTGCGCTGGAAGGTCGACTTGCAGCCCTTCACGGGATACGTGTAGGTGTGCTTCGACATCTTCGGCGGCGGCACCTTGACCGGGTCGTCACCCGCGGGCGGCTGCTCGGCGGCCTGGTGCTCGGCCGTCGGGCCGGCCGTCGATCCGGTCGTCATGGCGGGCGCCGGAATCGTCGCGGTGACCGACGGCGTGCCCGTGACCGGCATGGTGGAGGGCGACTGGGCGCTGACTCCGGCCAGACCGGGAGCCTGTGTGCAGGCGCCGGTCAGCAGCAGCGCGGCCGCGACGGCCAGCCATGGTCCCAAATGCCCCGATCGCATGATCTCCACCCGTGTCACCGTTTTCCACCGACAACTTTTACCTTTGTAGCCGACCGGGGGACCTCGTAGAGCCGGTTTCCCGCGACAGCAGCCCACAGGTGACGCAGACCTTCCCCCGTTCCCCGGGCGCGAGGGCCGGAAGCGTCAGTGGGGCGGAATAGACTCACCGGCGTGGCTGGCCGGATCCGTGACGTCGACATCGCACTCGTACGCGAGCGCTCACCCATCGCCGACGTGATCGGCGAGCACATTCAGTTGCGCAACGCCGGAGGCGGCAACCTCAAGGGGCTGTGCCCGTTCCACGACGAGAAGAGCCCGTCGTTCAACGTCACGCCCGAGCGCGGCATGTTCTACTGTTTCGGCTGCTCAGAGGGCGGCGACGTGATCACGTTCGTCGAGAAGATCGAGCACCTCTCCTTCGGCGAGTCGGTCGAGCGGCTGGCGCAGCGGGCCGGCATCCAGCTCCAGTACGAGCAGGGCGGCGGCTACGTCCCCAAGCGCGACCACGGCGAGCGGGCCCGGCTGGTGGAGGCGCACCGGGCGGCGGCCGAGTTCTACGCCGACAGGCTGCTCGCGCCCGAGGCGGCGCCCGGACGGCGGTTCCTGTCGGAGCGGGGGTTCGAGCGGGCCGACGCCGAGACCTTCGGGGTCGGCTACGCGCCCAACGAGTGGGAGGTCCTGGCCCGCCATCTCCTGGGGCGCGGGTTCACCGCCGATGAGCTGGTCAAGGGCGGCCTGGCCAAGGAGGGCCGGCGCGGGCCGATCGACCGCTTCCGCGGCCGGCTGATGTGGCCCATCAGGGACGCGACCGGCGATGTGATCGGTTTCGGCGCGCGGAAGTTGCTTGATTCCGATGACGGACCAAAATACCTGAATACGCCTGACTCTCCGCTTTACAAGAAGAGCCAGGTGCTTTATGGCATTGATCTCGCGAAACGGGAGATCTCCAAGCGCTCTCAAGCCGTGATCGTCGAGGGATACACCGATGTGATGGCCTGCTATCTGGCCGGGGTGCCGACGGCGGTGGCCACCTGCGGCACCTCCTTCGGCGAGGAGCACATCAAGATCCTGCGCAGGTTCCTGCTCGACCAGGCGGAGTTCCGGGGCGAGGTGATCTTCACCTTCGACGGCGACGCGGCGGGCCAGAAGGCGGCGCTGCGGGCGTTCGCCGACGAGCAGAAGTTCGTCACGCAGACCTACGTCGCGGTGCAGGGCGAGGGGCTCGACCCGTGCGACCTGCGCGTCAAGCAGGGCGACGCGGCCGTGCGGGATCTGATCGCGAGCAGGGAGCCGCTGTTCCAGTTCGCGATCAGGAGCACGATCTCCCGCTACGACCTGCGCAGCAACGAAGGCAAGATCGCCGCCCTCGACGCGGCCGCGCCGATCGTGGCCGGGATCAAGGACGTGGGGCTGCGCAAGCGTTACGCCATCGACCTGGACCGGTGGCTGGGGTTCATGGACGAGCGCTTCGTCATGCAGCGCATCTCCGAGATCTCCGCCACGCAGACCGGCCGGCCACAGCGGGCGCCCAGGGCGGCCCCCGTGGATCCGAGCGTGCGGGTGGAGGGCGAGCTGCTCAAGCTGGCCGTGCAGCGGCCGGCGCTGCTCGGGCCCCGCTTCGACGCGCTCGACCCGCAGGCCTTCACCGCCCCCGACCACGTGACCCTGCACAGCGTCGTCGCCGCCGCCGGAGGTGTGGCGGCGGCAGGGCCCGGTGGCCGGGAGTGGGTGGACCTGCTGCTGGAGCACGCCCACGAGGAGGGCGCCAGGGGGCTGGTGACCCGCTTCGCGGTGGAGGCGATCCAGGCCGACGCGCACGCGGAGGAGCGTTATGCCGGGGCCATGCTGGCGGCCATCGAGGCCATCGCGGTCGACCGGGCCATCGCGCAGGTGAAGTCGCGGATGCAGCGGCTCAATCCGGTGGAGGAGCCGCAGGAGTACAACAAGCTGTTCGGGGAGCTGGTGGCGCTGGAGCAGCAGCGCCGCGTCCTCCGCGACCGCGCCGCCGGAAGCTGACCCCTGCGGGCCCGGCCCCGCGCCCTGCCGCACCGGCCGTCACCCCGCTCGGGGTGACGGTTTATAACAGTTCGGCTGCGGTCACAAGCGGTATACCCGGGTGGTTGACCAGGGAACTCGGGCCGGTACACCATGCGACAAAAGGGACGGACAACGTCGTCGGGGCAGCGAAAGAGTTGCGTCCGACCAGAGGGCGTTGCCGGGCGCGTGTAACCAGACCGCGTAATTGACTTTACTTTCCTGATCAAACTCAAGCTAAACCTTATTGCGATCTCAATTCGGTGAGGACGATCGCCTTACCTTCGGTGACAAAAATGGGTCTGCCATTTGATGGAACCAATACTGCAGACTGTCTCCCGTGGGTGCATCGGTGCTGCCAAGTGGACCGCCATCGGTAGATCAGGTGGCGGACCTCGTCGCGAAGGGAAGGGAGCGCGGAAGCGTAACCGTCGATGACGTCGCAGCCGCGCTTGACCGATCCGAGTTGCCGTCCGACGCGCTGGAACGCGTCGTGCGGATGCTCGCCGAGAACGGCGTGGAGGTCCTCGAGCCCCAGGGCGACGAGGAGCCCACCCGCGCCGATGAGGAAGACGTAGGCAAGCGGGCGCCGACCAGCGATCTGGTCCGTATCTACCTACGGGAGATCGGCCGGGTGCCCCTGCTCACCGCTGAGGAGGAGGTGGAGCTCGCCAAGTCGATCGAAGCGGGGCTGTTCGCCGAGGACAAGCTGGCCAACGGAGTCTCGCGTCTGGCCTTCCCGGAGTTCAGGGAGCTCGTCTGGCAGGGCACCCGGGCCAAACAGCGGCTCATCGAAGCCAACCTCAGGCTCGTGGTGTCGATCGCCAAGCGGTACGTGGGCCGCGGCATGCTCTTCCTGGACCTGATCCAGGAGGGCAACCTCGGGCTCATCCGAGCGGTCGAGAAATTCGACTACACCAAGGGTTACAAGTTCTCCACCTACGCCACCTGGTGGATCAGGCAGGCGATCACCCGCGCGATCGCCGACCAGGCGCGCACCATCCGCATTCCGGTGCACATGGTGGAGACCATCAACAAGCTCGTCAGAGTGCAGCGCCAGCTCCACCAGGACCTCGGCCGCGAGCCGATTCCCGAGGAGATCGCCAAGGAGATGGACCTCCCTGTCGATCGCGTGGTGGAGATCCAGCGCATCGCCCAGGAGCCCGTGTCACTGCAGTCGCCGATCGGCGAGGAGGACTCCGACCTCGGCGACTTCATCGAGGATGCCGACGCTGTCGTGCCCATGGAGGCCGCGGCCTTCATCATGCTGCAGGACCAGCTCGACGACATCCTCGCCACGTTGTCCGACCGCGAGCAGCGCATCATCCAGTTGCGCTTCGGCCTGGCCGACGGCCATCCGCGCACCCTGGAGGAGGTGGGCAGGGAGTTCGGCGTCACGCGGGAGCGCATCCGCCAGATCGAGTCGAAGACCCTGGCCAAGCTCCGCCACCCGACGCGCGCGCAGATGTTGCGTGACTACCTGGACTGAGCTGTCTGACTGACACAGCCGGTGACCTGCCTTCTGGCGGGTCACCGGCTCTAGCTTGCCTGGCGCACCGCTCTTGGTCGAGATATCTCATGACAACAGAGGGGCCTTTGCGTCGCGTCCGGGCACGACGTGATGTTCGGCCCCGCCCGGCGCGGAACGGACGGGGCCGAACCCGGCGGCGTCACGAGGGGGACGCCGCCGGACGCCTGCTCAGGTCCCCATGAGATTCACGGTCATCTCGGGAGTGCCGAGCCAGACCTGTTGCCCCTCGGGACCGATGGTGATGCCGAAGTCCTCCCAGTGCGGCTCACCCCAATCGACCCACTGGGCGTACGCCTGGAGGACCTCGTCCCACAGCGGCCGGTCGCCGACCTGCTGGACGCCGTGGTCCACGCGGCCCGGCCGCCACGTGGCCACGGCCCACGAGCTCGGATCGGCCTGGTCGGAGACCCACAACCGGACGTACTCGCCGTCCGCGTCGCATCCGGTCTCGGTGGTCGACCGGACACCGGTCAGCGCGGCGATGGCCAGATCCGCACCCGCGCCGAGTTGGTCGAGCGCCCTCGGGTCGAGCGCCGTCCGGTAGTGCCGCCGCTCCTCCCCGGGGAGCTGTGGCGTGTTGGGACGGGGCCGCTGTGACCTGATCATCATGTAGCCCGCGAAGCCCACCACCTCGCCGACGGCGGTGCCGTCGTCCTGCACCTCCAGGCGCAGGCAGTGGCTGGTGCCGTAGCCGGGATGCCACGGCAGGACGATGACCGCGCCGGGCCGGCACTGCTGCACCCACGCGTACGGGATGTCGCGGATCCCGCAGGTGACGTGCACCCGGTCGACCGGCGCCCCGTCCGGGCAGCCGAGCGCGCCGTCCCCGACCAGGAGGCGGGGCTGGAGCCCGGCGGCGCTCAGGTTCTTGGCCGCCTGTTCGGCGACCGCCGGGTCCACCTCGATAGAGGTCACCTCCCCTCGATCTCCGACGAGGTGAGACAGCAGCGCGGCGGTGTAACCGGTGCCGGTGCCGATCTCCAGGACGCGGTCGTCGGGCTCCGGCTGAAGGCGGTTGAGCAGGTCCGCGACCGTGCTGGGGGCGGACGCCGACGACGTCGAGTCGCCACGCAACGTGCTCAGGTCGGTCTCGCCGTCGTCGAGCTGGGTGACGATGATGCGGCGCGAGTAGACGGCGTCCCACCAGGTGCCGGGGTCGGCGTCGCGGTCGATGAGGTACGGCGGGCCGTCCTCGACGACCAGCCCGACCGGCGGGATGAACAGGTGCCGGGGAACGGCGCGAACCGCGTCCTTGATGGGCTCGCTGATGTCGCCGACAGGATCAAGGGTGGTGATCAGCCGGTCGAGGCGTTCGGGGGTGACGCTCACTGCTTCTTGTCCTTCTTGTCCTTAGCGTGCTCGCCCTGGGGTTCGCGGTACTGGTCGTTGGTGCTGCCGACGCCGCCCTCTTTGCCGGTGACCTCCTGGTCCTTGCCGCTGTTGGGGTCTTCGTGCCTTCCGGCCATTGCTGGTGTTCCTCTCGTGACGTGGCCATGGGGTGAGCCACGGTCTTCGGTGGTCCCTCTGGCGCGGAGGAGGGACCGGCACCCGGCGGCTGGCCGGGTGGTCTTACGCCGGCTCCTGAAGGCGATGGCGGAGCCATGGTCGGGAGCCGGCAGCTGTCACCCTGTTCTTCGCCGGCGCAGTTCCCTGACGACCTGGACCGCGGTCTTGCCGCACATGTGCTGCACGAACCACTTCCGCAGGCCGGCCACCTCCTCCCCGTCCCACAACTCCCGCTCTTCGTCGGAAGCGTTGAGCGGCGGCGGGACCCTCTGGGGGCGGTGCTTGGCGAGCAGGTGTTGCGAGTTGCCGTCGTAGGTCGGATTCCAGTACGTGAAGTGCCCGCCGACGACCGCCTCAGGGTCGAGGAGGATTCTCTTGCCGTGCCCGAGCAGGACGGCTGCGACCACTTCCTGATCGCAGTCCGCGCAGAGTTGACGCCCAGTGCCCAATGTGTCCGTGCCTTGCGTTCGTGGCGCGGCAGCGGCGGAAGGATGGGGGTCGCTGCCGCGCCTGCTCATGTCCCCGGCTTCGCGGGGGCGACGTCCCTGGGTGCGAGTACGCCTGAGGCCCGGGCCCGCCCCGCCTGCGGCACCCGCAACCGGCGGGCCTGGGGGAGTCATTGGGGCCCCCTACGGGACTGCGCGTTATGGACGAGGGCCGTCTGCCAGGCCAGCGTGGTCGCGAGCGCGATCGCATCCTCGCACTGCAGGAACGGCAGCACCCCGGCCGTGGCCTCCTCCAAGGTGATCTGATGGCCAAGCCGGGCCGTCCACCACATCCGGCCTGCCGAGTCTGGCTCGTACGCGACGCTCCATCCGAGGTAGGTGTTGCGCAACACGGAGAGCTGACGGGATCGCATGTCGAGCTGGAGTTCCGCCTGGGCCGAAAGAGCACGGGCGTGCTGGTCGGCGGTTTGTACGAGCGCGCCCACCTCCGGGTCGATCAACGGCACGTCACACACCGCCTGTGGACACGAAGGAGCCGCCCGCCCGGCGTCTGGCGCGGACGACGGGTCGCGCGGTCAGATGTTCAACAGGGTGTGCGTGGTCGAAGCGGACCGGCCGGATGTCCCCCACGGCGCCGGGCGCCAAGTCGAGCAGCGCGGCGAAGAGCTGCACCGTGGCCTGCGGGCCGTCGGAGGTGAGCACGTAGACACCACGGGCCTGACCGTCACGCGCGGTCCAGGAGTAGAAGACGTCATCGGGTCTCACGGCGGGATGCCGGCTCACGGCGCCGCAGTCGATGCACGCCATCCCGTGCAGTCGCGCGATGCTGATCGCGTCGCTCACGAGGACCGGCGTCGAGATCGCTGACTCCGTCATAGGCCGGCCCCTTCTGCGCCTGTCGTTTCGACAGACAGATGGTGGAACGCGAGGACGGCAACAAGTAACCCAGTGAGGGTCACATCAGGTGGCGTGGCACCACTCGGCGAAGTTGCTGAGGCTCTCGGCGTCGGCACGCTTCAGCCGGCGCAACGTCGCGGCGTCCTCGCGCACCCACCGATGATCGCGGGTGTGCTGCGGCGCGATCTTCCTGGCCACCTTCAGTGACTCGAACGCGTCGTCCGGCAGGCCGGCCCACAGTTGAGCGCGCGTCAGCTCGATGTAGAAGCCGGAGCGACGCTCTGCGGGAAGCTCGGGAGGTGGTGCCCACTCGCGGGCGACCTCCAGAGCGCGGTGGACGTACTCGCTGCCGAGGCTCACCGCGACCGATACCTCGTGGATGCGCACCGAGGACGGCCCGAAGGCGGTGCCGCAGTACACACCTTCGGAGATCTGGTCGCCGAGCCGGCGGGCCTCGGCGAGGTGGGTCTCGGCCGCGTCGACGTCGCCCGCGCGGCCTGCCGATGACGGCGGCCCGCATGTGAAGAGCGCCGCGTGCTGCCGTGCCGGCCGGGTCGTCAGGCGGGGCGGCGACGTCTATGGCGCGTTCCAGTGCGCGCAGGCCCGGGCCGTGGGAGTAGGCGGCGAAGAACGTCTCCGTGCGTACGTAGGCGGTGGCGGCATCCAAGAGGGGATCGTCGGCGCGGACGGCCGCCCACCGCATCAGCTCGATGAGTCTCGCGCTCAGGTCGTAGGCGCCGAACTTGTAGGCGACAGCGTCCGCGCTTCGCAGGGCGGACGCGACCAGCGCGGCCACATCGGGGTCCCGTTCGGGCGCGGCGCGAAACAGCTCGCCGAGCAGATCCGGCGCCTCTCGGACGATCTGCACGTATTGGGAGCCAAGCCGCCATCTGGCGGCTTGGGCGACGGCGGCGCGCAGCTCTGGCAAGGGGCGCACGGGTCCGTCGGCGGGCAGGTCGTAGGCCGCTATGGCGGCGGACAGAGCGGGCAGCGCGGCCCTGATGCGGGCACTGGCCTGCTCCCTGTCGGTCAGCAGGAGAGACGGGTCGATGCCGAGCGCCGCAGCGATCGACTCCACGAGGTTCTCGCTGGCGCCCCGGACCCCGCGTTCGATCTTGCGCAGCGTCCCGACGTGGATCAGCGCGGCGTCCGCGAGTTGCGGCTGCGTGAGGCGGGCGACGCTGCGGTGATAGGCGATGCGCTTGCCTATCCCGCCGAAGGGAGCTGAAGGCATTGGGGGCTCCAGTGCGAGGTTCATCTCGGACCGTAGCGGCCTCGTGACAGTCCTGCCCGGTTACGTGACGACGGCCGCCAGTTCGGTCAGGGCCGTGATCCGCCAGTCGGCCGCTGCGGCGATCGGGTCGTCGGCCCACAGGTGACCCCACGGGCCGCGGCGGATGTGCGCGGTGCGCAGGCCCGCCGCCTTGGCTGGGGTGACGTCGTTGGCCGGGTGGTCGCCGACGTACACGACCTGGTCCGGGGCGGTCCCGGCCAACTCGACCAGGCGGTCGAAGAAGCGCGGGTCGGGCTTGGCCAGACCCCACTCGCCCGAGGTGGCGATCGCGTCCACCGGGAGGTCGAGCGCCCGCAGCAGCTCGGCGACGCGTGTCGTCTGGTTCCCGGCGACCAGGACCCGGTGGCCGGCCGCGCGCAAGACGGCCAGCGCGGGTCGGACGTCAAGGTATAGATCGGATTCGTCGATGCGCTCACCTCGGCCGGCGGCTTCGCGGGCGGCGTACTCGGCGTCGATATCGATGCCGGGCCGCAGCAGGCGGAGGGCGTCGGCGTTGTCGCGGCCTTGGGCGACGACGGCGCCAACGAGTGCGGAAAGGGTATGGCGGGGGACGTTGAGCCAGTCGGCCCACGAGCTCCAGTAGCGGTCGTCGCGCACGAGCGTTTCACCGATATCGAAGGCGAAGGTCAGCACGTGCCGAGCTTATGGGCCCTGGCCGACGAGCTGGCCAGGGCCTCGGGCCTCGGGCGTCACGCGTCACGCGTGCCACTGGTTTGCAGCCACTGCCCGCTCGTCTCACGAGCAGCCCTCGAACTGCGGGACCGCGATGGTGCTCAGGTTCAGCCCCGACTTCCGGAACCACTTGCGCAACAACTTCGCCGCGGTCCCGTCCTGGTACATGTCGGTGATCGCCCGGTTCACCGCCTCGCACCCCGGCACATCGTCCTTGCGCAGGCCGATCCCGCTGCGCTGCTCGTTGAACTGCGCGTTGGCCAGCCGCAGCCCGCTCCCGTCCTGCGCGGCCAGACCCGCCAGGATGACGTCGTTCGTGGTGACCGCGTCCACCTGCCCGCTCTTCAGCGCCGCCAGGCACTGCGCGTAGTCGGGGAACGGCACGACCTGCGCCGCCACCCCGCGCTCCTCCACGACCCGCTGGGCCGCGTTCGCGCCCTTCACCTCGCAGATCTTGCGCCCCTTGAGGTCGCGCACGTTCTTGATCGTATCGTCGGGCCGGGTCAGGATGTCCTGGTAGGAGACGTGGTAAGGCCCCGCGAACAACACCCGCGCCTTACGGTCCTGGCTGATCGTGAACGTCGCCACCACCAG
This sequence comes from Nonomuraea sp. NPDC002799, assembly GCF_053592075.1. Classification (NCBI taxonomy): domain Bacteria; kingdom Bacillati; phylum Actinomycetota; class Actinomycetes; order Streptosporangiales; family Streptosporangiaceae; genus Nonomuraea; species Nonomuraea sp. NPDC002799. The sequence goes on along the minus strand of NZ_JBSFVA010000019.1, from coordinate 147,090 downwards.
ATCGGCGGGCCCGCTGACCAGCACCTTCTCCCGGTCGGCCGCCAGCACCGGCATGAGGGTGAAGTCCTTGCCCAGCTTGCCCGCGACATAGCGCGCCACGTCCACGTCGAAGCCGTCGAACTTGCCGTCGGCCGTGCGGAACCCCACCGAGGGCAGGTCGGGACGTACCCCGATGGTCAGGGTGTCCTTGTCCATGATCGACTCCTGGCCGCCGCTCCCGCAGCCCGCGACGACGGTCGCGACCAGGGCCAGCACCACTGCCAGCACCCGCTTCACCGGTACTCCTTGAGTCGTGGCCACACGCCGGCGATCATCAGCAGCCCGATCGCGCCGATGACGAAGGGCAGCAGCCGCCACAGGGTGCTCAGCGCGCCCTCGCCGGCGGTGATCGCCTGCTTGAAGGTCTTCTGGTGCGTCTCCGCCAGCGCCACGACCGACCGGTCGTAGGCGTCGAACGACGCGGCGACCGGCCCGAGCCGTGCGGCGACCGCCTCGTTGGTCTGCCCGCTCACCGCCAGCGCGCGAAAGCGCGCGTCGGCGGACTGGAAGCCCTGGTACGCCAGCACGACGTCGTAGCCCTCCTTGCCGACGATCTCCGGCCCCAGCATGCCGAGGAAGCCCTTCGCGCCCTTGGCCACCTGACGGTGGTAGGTGCTCAGGTTGCCCGCCTCGAAGTAGGCGACCGACAGCGACTTGTCCAGGAACGTGTGTTCGTAGGTGTCGGCCCGCTCCTTGTCCAGCAGGTAACGGCTCTCGTCACCCTGCATGCTGTTGCTGATCGCGCGTGCCTTGGCCAGGGTCAGCACCGAGTCGAACCCGGCCGACTTGGCCGTCCGCAGCGCCTGCTCGTCGTCGCCGAGCACGTTGACGCCGAAGACCAGGGTGACCGCGGTCGTCAGCGTGGCGACCAGCAGCGCCGGCCCGAACACCCGGCGGAAGCGCCGCGCCAGGAAGACCTGCAACCAGAGCAGGCAGCCCAGCGCGAGCAGCCCGGCGACCACCACCGCGGCCCGCAGCAGCGGCACCATGAGCGCCTTCTCGTCGTACGTGCGGCGCACGATCGTGCCGTTCTCCAAGGTCAGGTTGTACGCCTGCGGCAGCAGCACGAGCCGCATCAGGTCGGTGGCCTGGCGGTAGGTCGCCACCACGTCCGCCGGCGGGGGCCCAGGGGCGTGCCCGGCCCGCTCGTCGAGCAGCAGCGCCTGTCCGGCCAGCCGCTCGTACCGGCCGAGCGAGTCGAGCACCGACTGCACGGTCCGCCGCTCGGCCGCGTTGTCACCCGACAACTCGAACGCCTTCAGCAGCGCCTGGTTGGCCTCCGAACGCCGCTGCTCGTAACGGGCGAGCGCGTCGCCGCGCTGCTGGGGATAGCGGTCGCCCATCACCAGCGTGTTGGCGACCTGCGCGTCCATGTCGCTCAGCGCCAGGTAGAGCCCGGCGGTGGCGACGACCTGCGGCCCCGCGTCGCGGCCGATGACCCGCAACCCGTCGCTGGCGCTGGAGCTGCCGACCGCGAGCGCGGCGAACAGCAGGGCCAGCGAGGCGACGGTGATGACGGAGATGACCCGGATCCTGCCGGGCACGCCGCGGCGCACAGGCGGCGGGGCGCCCCGGGTCTGTACCAGGGTCACGGCGTGCCCTCCCTGAGGGTGATGAGGGTCCAGGCGCCCAGGTGGATCCGGTCGCCGGCGCCGACCCGGACCGGCACGTTGACCCTGACGGTCTTGCCGTTCACCTGGGTGCCGTTGGCGGAGCCGGGGTCGACCAGCATCCAGGAGCCGTCCGGCTGGGCCAGCAGCACCGCGTGCAGGTGGGAGACGCCCGGGTCCTCGGGCGGGCCCGTCAGGTCGATCTCGGGGGCCAGGTTCCTGGCCTTGCTGCGCCGCCCGATGCGGACCTGCTCGCCGTACAGGCCGAAGGAGCGTTCCGGGCAGTACGGCGGGAAGGCCACCGCGTCCGCGTCGGGACCGCCTTCGGCGATCACCTTCTCGTAGTAGACGCGGTCGGCGGCGGTGACGGCCTCCCACCGGGCCCCGCTCGCGGGGACCTGGAGGGGAGCGCCGCTGCCGCTGTAGTCGTGGCCGCACACCTCGCAGAACTGTCCGGCGCGCGGCGTCTGGCAGACCGGGCAGGTCTCGGCCGCCGCGTCGGCGGGCGGCGCGGCGGCGGGAGCATGGGGCGCGGGCGCGCCGGTCATCTGCGTCCCGCACACGTCGCAATATTCGTCGTCGCCTGACGCGTGTCCCGCGGGACAGGTCGCCATCAGCTTCCTTCCCTGCGCAGCCGGCTCGTACGGACCGAGCCGGTGTCGAGCTCGATCTCGTCGGCCTTGTCCACGTTGCGGCGCAGCCGGGCCGTGCCGGTGGCCGGATCGACCTCGACCACCTTCTGCAGCAGGCGGGCGGTGTCCTCGCGTCCCGACTCGGTGGCCAGCTTGCTGGCCTTGGCCAGCCGGGCCGTGGCGGTGTCGATGTCGCCCGCCGCCCGGGCGCTGAGCCCGTCCTGGATCAGCTCGTGCAGCTCGGCCTGGCCGGTGTAGTGGGCGACCTTCCCGTTGATCCGGGTGGACTGCGCCAGGTCGTCGGTCCACTGGGCCAGCACGTTGCCGCTGGCCACGACCTCCTGCGTGTCGGGACGGACGAGCTTGACCCAGCCCGCCCTGATCTCCTGGCCCATCTGGCCGGGCGGCACCTCGACGCAGACGTGGAACTCGCGCTCCTCCGCGCCCCACGACCCGGTCGGGTAGTCGCCGGTCAGCGGGTTGACGTCGGTGCGCTTGCCGGTCAGGTCGAGCAGCGTGGGGGAGACCTGCTTGACGAACTTGAGCGTCGCCGTCTGCGGCACCCACATCCGCAACGACAGCTCGGCCACGGTCTTGCTCATCGACGTCTGCGTGAGCCTGCGGAAGAACTCCGGCAGATCCCCCTGGTTCCGTACGAAGTCGAACGAGCCGAGCATCGCCTCGGCCACCTTCCGCAACTCGGCGGGCACCCAGTCGTCGCCCACCCCCAGGCAGTCGACCACGAACTTGCCGCTCCAGCCCGACAACACCGAGCCGAACACCTCGGGGCGCTCGTTGTTCTGGCCGTCCGTCATCAGCAGCGCGTGCCTGATCGCCGACGGGTGCGCGGTCAGCAGGTGCCCGGCCAGCTTCAGCCACTCGCCCATGGCGGTGCCGCCGTGCGCGAGCAACCGGCTGATCGCCCGCCCGGCCTCATTCCTGGTGGCCGGGCTCGCCTTGACCAGATGAGGGTGGCCGCCCGGGTAGACGACCTTGGCCGACTCCGTGCCGGCGATCACCGCGAAGTACACACCGTCGCGCAGGGTCTGCACGGCGGTCGTGGCCGCCTGCCTGGCCTCGCGGATCTTGGTCCCGCTCATCGAGCCCGACGTGTCAATGATGATCACTTCGGCCGCCTCCGCCGTCACGGCCTGCGCGGTGACGGCGCCGCCGGTCGATCCCACGGTAAGGACGGCGTGCACCTCGCGGCCATCGGTGGGGAGGTACTTGTTCTGGTCGATGTTCAGCGTGAAAACGGGCTGGTCACCCATGCGCTTCTCCTAGGGGGATCAAAACGATGGTCACGTTGTCCTGGCCGCCGCAGGCCAGCGCGTGGCGGAGCATCTCGCGGGCCAGCTCCAGCGGGGTGCCCGCGCGGGGGAAGGCGTAGCCGTCCAGATAGCGCCACAGGCCGTCGCTGCAGACGAGCAGCAGGCCCGGCGTGCTCGCGACGAACGTCCGTACGTGCGGCGCGATGTCGCCCGCGTCGGCGCCGAGCCAGGCGGTGATCTCGCCGGTCTCCACCGCGTCGTCCTCGGTCAGCAGCGTGCCGCCGCCCGGTTCGGAGCTTCGCGCGGCGTCGCCGCCCGGCACCCAGTAGGCCCGCGTGTCACCGGCCCAGCCGAGCGTCACCCGGTCGCGGTGCACGACGGCGGAGATGTAGGTGCAGGCGGGGGCGTCGTCCAGGGACGTCGCCAGCTTGCCGACCGCCCGCGCCGCCAGCGCGAACGCCTCTTCCTGCGTGGCCCCCCTGGCCAGCGCGGCGGAGGCGGTCTCGACGGCGACCGCCGACGCCTCGTCGGCCCTGGGCGAGCTGCCCACGCCGTCGCACACCACGGTCACGGTCGTGTCGCCGCAGGCGAGCAGCGCCATCGCGTCCTCGTTGCGGCTGCGGCGCAGCCCCTTGTCGGTCACGCCCGCCGGGCCGCCGTCGAGCACCGTCTCCGCGTGGTCCCTGCCGGTGGGCTGGCGCAGCCCGCACCGCTCGCAGTAACCCTCGGCGTCCACGGCCGGGGCGCCGCAGGAGGCGCACGCGGGCGCGCCCAGCAGGTGACCACAGGACTCGCAGTAGGTGTCGCCCGCCAGCACCGGAGCCTCGCACACCGGGCACGCCACACCCTCAGCCGCCGGCAGCGGAGATGCCACACCCTCTGCCGCAGGCGGCGGACATGCCACCTGCTCCACCGCCGGCTCGGGGACGATCGGGCGGGTGGCCTCGCTGAGCTCTGGGTCCATCACAACCATGTCCTCGGTCGTACGGCGTTGGCCTGGTCGATGAGCGCGTGGCGCTCCTGGCGGGACTCGGCCGCGACGGCCAGCTTGCGGAAGATGGACTCCAGCCGCCGGCGCAGCCCGTTCTCGGTGAACGGGGCGCCGGCCAGCCGCAGGTCCTTGGGCGCCGAGCCGGTGTCCAGCCAGGCCAGCGCCGACCGCAGCAGCTCGGCGGTGAGCAGGTCGCGGCGGCGCGGGTCCATGTCGGCCTGGCCGGCCAGCCGGTCGGCCGCGCCCACCAGGTCAGCGGGGGTGAGGGTGCTCACGTCGGCCCGCCGCACCACCGACGCCGACAGCGCCACCTGCGCCGCCACCCGGTAGCTGGAGGTGGCGGGCACCTCGCCGAGCACGGCCGTCCGCCCCGTCCTGGCCAGGCCGAACGCCGCGCTCACGTAGGCGTGGTCGGTCCGCCAGACGACGTCGTACCAGTGGGCCGCCGGCTTGCCCGCGCACTCCAGCGCGAACGCCAGCGCCAGCTTGGGCGCGAGCTCGCCCGGCAGCGCCGACAGGCACGTGTCGAACATCGACACCGCCTCGTCCGCCTGCCCGGTGGTCAGCGCCAGCACCCCGCGATACCACAGGATCCGCCAGTCGCCCGGCACCTCCCTGGACAGCTCGGCCAGCGCCGCGGGCGCCCCCGCCGCGCCCTCCTCCGCCAGCAGCCTGGCCTTCATCAGCATCGTCTCGGGCGTCCGCGCCATGGCGGCGAGCTGGTCGATCAGCTCCTTGCCCTCGCCGCCGGCGAGCGCGGCCAGCGCGCCCGCCGCCGGGTCGGCCGGATCGGCCAGCGGCACCGGCAGCGCGCCCGCGGCCGCGACCGGGTCGAGCGCTCCGAACACCTTGTCGGCCTCGTCCGACAGCGCTGTCCCCACCGCCGTCCGCTCGGGCCCGAACAACGTCGACACCGCCGGGTACGGCACCCCGTCCTCGACCGCGCTGATCTCCCGCAGCACCCCGACGAGCTGCTCCTCCATCTCCCACGCGCTCTGGAACCGGCCGGCCGGATCGGAGGCGGTCGCCTTGCGCAGCAGCCGGGTGAACGACGGATGCCCGCAGTCCTCCGGCAGAGGGCTCTCCTTGCCGTTCCTGGCCGGGCTGAAGCCGGTGATCGCCAGCACGGCCAGCGTCCTGGCCACCGTGTAGAGGTCGGAGGCGACCGACGACGGCCGGGTCTCCAGCTCGGGGGCGTGATAGCCGACCGTGGCCCACGACGTGCCGGGCGGGGAGCCGACGGGCTGCATCGCGCCCAGGTCGATGAGCTTGAGCCGCTTGCCGACCCTGATCACGTTGGCGGGCTTGAGGTCGCAGTAGACCATGCCGTGCTCGTGCAGGTAGGCGAAGGCGTGCAGGATCTCCCGGCCGTACAGCAGGACCTCGCGCAGCGGCAGCGGGCCCTGGCGGCGCAGCTCGTGCAGGGACTGGCCGCCGACGTACTCCATGACGATGTAGCCGAGGCCGGCCGAGCGCTGGAAGTTGAAGATCTTGACGATGTTGGGGTGGTCGACCGTGGTCAGGAACTTGCGCTCGGCCTCCGCCGCCGCCAGCGCCTCGGCGTCGTTGGTGTTGAGCAGGCCCTTGAGCACCACCCAGCGGCCGTCGAGGTTCTCGTCGGCGGCCAGGTAGATCCAGCCGAGACCGCCGTGCGCCAGGCAGCCCAGCACGCGGTACTGGCCGGCGACCAGGTCGTCCTTGTCCAGCTTCGGGGTGAAGGAGAACTGGCTGCGGCAGTGCGGGCAGAAGCCGTCCGTCAGCCCTGGCCGGCCGCTCTTGGAGCGGCCCACGGGCTTGCCGCACATCGGGTTGGCGCAGAACCGCTTGTCCTCCGGCACCTCGGGATCGCCCATCACCGCGGTGGCCGGATCGCGGTAGGGCACCGACGGCAGGTCGGCGATGGTGCCCAGGACGCCGGCGCGCGACCTGCCGCTGCTCGCCGGGCCGCTCATCGACCTGCTCACCGGCTGGGTGACGACGGGCTGGGACGCCGGTGGCGAGAGCGCCGGCGAGCTCTCCGCCGTGCCGCACAGGTCGCAGTAGCCGTCGTCGATCGTGCCCGTGCAGCCGGGCTGGGCGCAGCGGGTCATCGCTTACCTCCGTGGATCGCGCGCTGGTAGTCCTCGACGGCCGCCGCCGCCTTCGTCAGATCGCAGGGGGCGCTCCACAGCAGCGTCCGTGCCCGCGTGTACAGCTCACTCGTGACCGGATCCTCCGCCAGGCCCTTGCGCACCGCCATCGCCTGGCAGGCCCCGAGCCGCCCGCGCAGCTCGTCCCGCCTGCCGATCAGGCCGTACATCGCCTTGGCCGTGGCCTGTGCCCGCTCGGCGGCCTCGCGGGCGCCGTCCTCCAGCGCGGTCAGCCGCCTGGCGCGCAGCACCCAGGTCTCCGCCGAGGCGTCGAGCGCGTCCAGCTCGCCGGCCAGGGCCTCGGCCCCGCTCCGCGGCCTGGCCTGCGGCGGCAGCGCTATCTTGACGACGACTGCGCCGTGGGCCAGCCGGGCCTCGCTCTCGGCGGCGCGCACCCGGTCCAGCGCCGCCACCAGGTCCTCGCGGCGCCGGGCGTACGCGGCCTTGACGGCGACCGCCTGGTCGAGCTCGGCGCGGGCGGCGCCCAGCAGGCGGATCAGCCGGTCGAGGCCGGGGCCGGCCGGCGGGCCGAGCGGGTCCTCCAGCACGAGGGCGCGCGTCCGCCGCAGCTCGGCCTCCTGCGTGCTCAGGCCGGCGCTCTCACCGAGGTCGCGTTCGAGCTCGTGGATGCGGCGCAACTCGCTGTCGGCGCCGTCGAGGCGGGGCAGGAGGTCGTTCCACACGGCGTCGATGTCGTTGAGCGTGGCGGTGACCTCCTGGAAGGCGGCGTCCATCCGCATGACGGTCTGGTCGAGGGTCAGCCGCTCGTCCGCCTGGGGCAGCAGCGAGCGCTGCTCGACGGGTTTGGCGGCGGCGCGCAGCACGACGGAGTCGCCGGCGAGCAGCTCGGTCAGCTCGGCGAGCTGCTCGGAGCCCAGCCGGGCGCGGGCGGCCCTGATCTGCTCGGCGTCGCGCAGCACGGCGCGATAAGCGTCGTTGAGCAGCCACAGCGTGGCCAGCGCCCGGTGCGCGGCGGCCCATCGGTGCTCGGTCGCCCCGCGTAAGGTCGCTCCCTTGAGTAATCGGTAGGTGGTGTGGGATTCGAGATCGAGCAGGTCGCCGGAGATGCGGTCGCGTTCGCCGGCGCGGGCGCGCAGTGCGTGCTCCGCGCCCTCCCTGCTCATGGGTGGTCCCAGGCTCATCACGCTCCCCGTGAAGCGGGCCCCCGAACGCCCGTGGTCCTACCGGCACAACGGGGGGCTTGTCCGGTTGGTTCCAAGGGTAGGGGTGACCCTGACTTGTCCCTGATTCAACCCTGTATCACCTGCAATCCACTTAAAGGATCTCTTACCGTTTGAGCCATGGGACGCATTCTTCTGATCATCGCGGCCGTCATCGCCGCGCTCGTGCTGCTCGGCCCCCTCGTGGGCTTCGCCCTCACGCTGCTCAAGTGGGGCCTCATCATCGGTGCCGTGGCGTTCGGCGTCATGCTCCTGTCGAAGTGGGCCAAGAGGACATAGCGTCCTGAGGCTTCCGCAGTCATAGTGAGGTGATGGAAGCCCGGCCGGCAGTCGACGACGCCGCACTCGGGCGTGAGGCGCTGGCCGTGCTGGAGGCCAACTGGACGGGCACCGGCACCGTGCCCGCGCCGGGCCTCTACCCGCACCAGTGGAGCTGGGACTCCGCGTTCGTCGTCATCGGGCTGGCCCGGCACCGGCCGGACCGGGCCCGCGACGAACTGCTCAGCCTGCTGCGCGGGCAGTGGGCGACCGGCATGGTGCCGCACATCGTCTTCCACACCCGCGAGGCCTACTTCCCCGGGCCCTCCGTGTGGCGCTCGCAGGAGATCGCGGCCGCGCCGAAGGTGCTCACCTCGGGACTGACCTCGCCGCCGCTGCACGCGCTGGCCCTGTGGTGGCTCTACCGGCACACCGGCGACGTCGGCTTCGTCAGGAGAACCTATCCGGCGCTGGCCGCCCAGCACGCCTACCTCTCCACCGCCCGCGACCTCGGCGGCGCGGGCCTGGCGGCGATCGTGCACCCCTGGGAGTCGGGCATGGACGACAGCCCGGCCTGGGACCAGCCGCTGGCCGCACTGCCCATGATCAGGTACGGCTACCGCAACGTGGAGCTCGACGAACGCCACCCGGACAGCGACCACGACCGCTACGTCTGGCTGGCCATGCGCTACCGGGACGCCGGATACAAGGCCGGCTACCTGCGCGACGAGCATCCGTTCGCGATCGAGGACCCGATGTTCAACGGGATCTGGCTCGCCTCCTGCCAGGCCATGGCCGAGCTGGCGCCGCTGGTGGGCGCCGATCCGGTGCCCCACGCCGAGCAGGCCGAGCACATCAGGCAGGCGATGATCGAGCGCCTGTGGGACGGCTGCTACTACGCCAGGGACCTGCGCACCGACCGGCTGATCAAGGTGTGCACGGTGGGCGCGTTCGGGCCGCTGCTCGACCCCGGGCTGCCCAGCGACCGCCTGCACGCCGCCGTGGAGATGCTGGAGTCGGCCAGGTTCATGGGGGCGACCGGCTATCCCGTGCCGAGCTGCGAGATCCGCGCCGCCCAGTTCGACCGCACGCGGTACTGGCGGGGTCCTTCGTGGGTGAACACCAACTGGTTGTTACGCCGGGCCGCGGCCGTGCACTCGCTCGACCAGCTCGGCCAGCAGCTCACCAACGGCACGCTGCGCCTGGTCCGGCAGGCCGGCTTCCGCGAGTGTTTCGACCCCTTCGACGGCAGCGGGCGCGGCTGCCGGGACTTCTCCTGGAGCGCGGCGCTCACCCTCGATCTGCTCGCCGATACCGTGGGGGAATGAGTTTCCTCCGCCGGCTGCCCGCCGATGTGCGCAAGTCCCTCGCCATGGAGCCGGGGGAGCGGGTGCTGACGTTCGCCCGTGCCGCCGACGGCCACGTCGTGGCCACGAACCTCGCGCTGCACCTGTCCGACGGGACCCGGCTGCCGTTCGAGCAGATCGACCGGGCGGCGTGGGACGACGAGGGCGTGCGCGTCGTCACCATGGACGGCGCGCGTCACTTCGAGCGCGTCACCGAGCCGCGCATGCTGCCCGAGACCGTGCGGGAGCGGGTCAACTCCACGATCGTGGTCAACAAGCACGTCGACCTGCCAGGGAGGGGCGGCGTGCGGCTGGTGGCCAGACGCCGGCCCGGTGGCGAGGTGCTCGGCTGGACCTTCGTCTTCGACGACGGCCTGGACCCCGAGGACCCCGGCCTGCGTGCGCAGGCCGAGCAGGCCCTGGAGGGGATCAGACGCAGCATGGGCGTCTGAGCGCACCTTGCCGTCAGTACGGGATGCCGCTCTCGCGGGGCTTCTTGTCCGTCAGGTCCTCCTCCGGCCAGCCGGTTCCCGTGTCGGGATGATCGTGGGAGTTGAGGAACGGGATCCGCTGCGCCAGCGTGTCACCCATCCTCGCCCTGGCCGTTCCGGCCACCTTGGACGCCTGCGCGCCGACCACCCCCGCGACCTCCTGGACCCTGGGGTTGTCGGCGAGCCGTTGCGCCGTCCGTTTGATCTGCTCGTACCGTTCGCGCCCTGCCCGGCTGCCCAGCACGTAGCCGACGGCCAGACCCATGGCGAATGTCATTCGATAACGCATTTCACACCTCCGCTGTCTCCGGGCCTACCCCAGTTACGATGCGACACGCACTCTCGGAGTGCGCTAATCTATTCATGCGCACGACGGAGGGGCCGAAGAGCCCCGGCGAAGTGGGCAGAGGCCAATCCCGCGTAGCTCAATGGCAGAGCAGCCGGCTGTTAACCGGCAGGTTACAAGTTCGAATCTTGTCGCGGGAGCCAGCATGAGGCCCCCTCCCGAGCTTTCGGGAGGGGGCCTCGTTCGTGTTTCAGGGAGCGAGCGGCGGCGTACCTGAAGATCACTTCGGCGCTCTTAAGGCTCGCTTCAGGTGCGGGAGGCCATTCTCGGGGCTGTCCATCATCTCGGGGAGGAGATCCCATGTTGAAGCGACGTCTCGCCATCGTGGTCACGGCCGCCGCGCTGGGGCTGGCGGGTATGGCCGGATCAGCGCTGGCCGACGAGGGTCCGGCACGGGTGCGTCATGGTGCCGGCCGGTCGATCCCGGCGGGCGGCGAGCTGACCTGCTGGACGAGCGACGGCAAGGTCGTCACGTTCTCCAAGGCCAGGGTCGTCAAGCTCGTCCGTGCACACGTCATCGGTGCACACGTCATCGGCGAGCACGTCATCGGCGAGCACGTCGCCGGTGGGAACGTCGTCGGTGAGCGCGTCCTCGGGTCGGAGCTCGCCGAGTCCGTCACCGAGGACGGCATCACGACCGTTCCCGCCGACCGGCTGTCGATCGGCGTTCCCGCCAAGGAGTTGCCCCGCAAGGCCCGCAAGCACCGGCAGCAGCGCCGCGTCGTCCACCTCACGTGCGTGTGGGACGGGCCGGTGCGCAAGTAGGGCGGGCGCGTGCTCCCGGGGCGCCCCCGGGGGCACGCCTCACGCGTTGTAGCGAGATGGCCACAGGATTGACTGATTAGCGGGACAAAGCGGGGTTCTCCGGGGAGGATGAGACGGCCGGTCCTCCGGGGCCGGAGCCGCGGAAATGTCGTGGGGGAGGCGAGAAAGGCGCCGCCACCAGGACGTGTCGCCGACCCGGAATCGGCGGGGCGATCCGATGACGGAGAAGTGCTGGTTTCTGCGTGACTACCTGGATCAGGTCCCTGCGTCCCTTCGATGCCCTCGCCGCACCGGCCGTGATCGGGCGAACCGTCGATCTTCGTGAGGCGGAGCGTTTCATCAGGCTCTTCCACGACGAGAACCCGTCCGCCGGCGGCTTGTCCGCCCGGCTGCGCGGCGTCGCCAGAGACATCGCCCGCGGCGGCACCTACACGCACACCTTCGAGGAGCTGGAGTTCGGCGCCCGGGTGGCCTGGCGCAACAGCAACCGGTGCATCGGCCGGCTCTACTGGCGCTCGCTCCTGGTCCGCGACCGCAGGGCGGTCCGCACGGCCGAGGGCGTGGCCCTCGAATGCGTCGCCCACCTGCGCGAGGCCACCGCGAACGGCAAGATCAGAGCCACCGTGACCATCCTGTCCCCCGACACTCCGGCCCTGCCCGGCCCCCGGGTGCTGAACGACCAGCTCGTCCGCTACGCCGGCTACCGCACCGGCGACGGCGTCGTCGGCGATCCCAGGAACGTCGAGCTCACCGAGCGGGCCAAGGCGCTGGGGTGGGGTGGCGGGTCCGGCAGGTTCGACGTATTGCCGCTGGTCATCCGCCCGGGCCTCGGGGACCCGTTGCTCTGCCACGTGCCGGGGGACGCGGTGCTGGAGGTGCCGCTCGTCCACCCTGACTACCCGTGGTTCGCGGAGCTCGGGCTGCGCTGGCCCGCCGTACCGGCTGTGTCGGACATGTGCCTGGAGATCGGCGGCATCTGCTACCCGTGCGCCCCCTTCAACGGCTGGTACATGGGCACCGAGATCGGCGCCCGCAACCTGGCGGACACCGACAGGTACGACCAGCTCGGGGTGGTCGCGGAGCGGCTCGGGCTGGACACCTCCACCGAACGCTCCCTGTGGCGCGACCACGCGCTGGTGGAGCTGAACGTGGCGGTGCTGCACTCGTTCGAACGGGCGGGGGTCACGATCACCGACCATCACACGGAGTCGCGCCGCTTCCTCACCCACCTGTCGCGGGAGGAGAAGGCCGGGCGCGTCTGTCCCGCGGACTGGTCGTGGATCGTGCCGCCGCTGTCGGGCGGCGCGACCCCGGTCTTCCACCGCTACTACGACACCCGCGTCCTCACCCCGGCCTTCGTCCACCACCGTTAGCCCCCGGATCGGCCCCGCCTTGCCTTCCAGGGCTAGAACATGGTTCGGTTAGGGTATGGCGGAACTCGTTCTCTCCACGCTCGACCAGGGCGTGCTCACGCTGACCTTCAACCGTCCCGACACGCTGAACGCCTGGACGGACGCCATGGGCCGGCGATACTTCGATCTGCTCGCGGAGGCCGAGAAGGACTCCCAGGTGCGCGCGGTGGTGGTCACCGGCGCGGGCAAGGGGTTCTGCTCGGGCGCCGACTTCAAGACGCTCACCGCCATCCAGACCGGCACCTACGACGGGGCAGCGGATCCCCGGCCCAACACCTTCCCCTCGACCATCGGCAAGCCGATCATCGCCGCGGTCAACGGCGCCTGCGCCGGGCTCGGCATGGTGCACGCGCTCGTCTGCGACCTCGTCTTCACCGCCGAGGAGGCCAAGTGGACGACGGCCTTCGCGCGCCGGGGGCTGATCGCCGAGTACGGGCTCTCGTGGGTGCTGCCGCGGATCATGGGGCAGCAGCGGGCCATGGACGTGCTGCTGTCCGGGCGGGTGTTCACCGGGCGGGAGGCCTTCGAGCTGGGACTGGCCAACCGGGCCGTGCCCCGGGAGTCGCTGGTGGCCGAGGCCCAGACCTACGCCAGGGAGCTGGCGGTGCACAGCTCGCCGGCATCGATGGCGGTGATCAAGCGGCAGGTCTGGAACGACTGGGACGCCAGCCTGGAGGAGTCGGCCAAGACGGCCGTGCGGGAGATGCTGGCCTCCTTCGGCCGTCCCGACTTCACCGAGGGCGTCGCCAGTTTCCTGGAGCGCCGCCCGCCGGACTTCCCCGCCCTCTGATCCTCCGGCCGCTCGGGGCGCCGGTGACCTCGGCAGGCGCCCGCCCGGATCGGGCGAGGCGCCTTGCGTGACGAGACGGGCGTCTTACGCGACGCGGTGGGCGCCCTTGGCCGGGGTGGCCGGGAGGAAGCGCGGGGCCTGGAAGCCGCGCTCGGCGTAGGCCGCGGTGACCGACTCCTGGACGGTGTCCAGGCGCTCCTGCGGCACCAGCGCGATGGCGGAGCCGCCGAAGCCGCCGCCCGTCATCCGCGCGCCCCGCGCGCCGCCCCGCAGCGCCGCCTCCACCGCCAGGTCGAGCTCGGGGGAGGAGACCTCGTACTGGTCCCTGAGCGACAGGTGCGAGGCGTTGAGCAGCAGGCCGATGTCGGGGATCTGGCCCGCGCGCAGCAGGCCGACGAGGGCCTCCACGCGGTGGTTCTCGGTGACGACGTGCATGGTGCGCTTGCGCTCGTCGCCCCGCAGCCGCTCCAGGGCCGCCGCCAGGTCGGTGACGTCGCGCAGGGCGGGGACGCCCAGCTTGCGGGCCGCCGACTCGCACTCGGCGCGGCGCTTGGCGTACTCGCCGCCCGCGTGCTCGTGGTGGACCTGGGTGTCGATGATGAGGATGCTCAGGCCCTGGGCCGCCAGGTCGAGCGGGATGTTCCTGGAGCCGAGCGAGCGGCAGTCGAGGAAGAGCGCCTTCCCCTCCTCGCACAGGGCCGAGGCGGCCTGGTCCATGATGCCGCAGGGCATGCCGACGAAGTCGTTCTCGGCCTTCTGGCTGAGCAGGGCGATCTCCATCGGCGTCATGCCGAGGCCGTGCAGGTCGTTGAGCGCCGAGGCGACGGACACTTCGAGCGCGGCGCTGGAGCTGAGGCCGGCGCCCTGCGGGATGTCTCCGTCGATGGCGATGTCGGCGCCCGCCACGCGGTCGCCGAGCACGTCGAGGACGCCCACGACGTAGCGGGTCCAGCCCTTCGCCTCCTCGTGGGTCGCCAACGTGACGGGCTCGCCGGGGGACTGGAGTGAGAGGAGGCGGATGGTGCGGTCGGCGCGCGGCGTGACCGCGGCCGTGACGCCCCACGGCACCGCGAACGGGAGCACGTAGCCGTCGTTGTAGTCGGTGTGCTCGCCGATCAGGTTGACCCGGCCGGGGGCATGCCAGACGGCCTGCGGCGCGGCGCCGTAGGCAGCACGAAAACTCTCAACAACCCGCATAACCAAACACTCCTCAACAAAGGCCCGACCGTAGACTAGCGCCATGGAGGAGCTCCTGGATCCAGGACTCGGTACGGTCCGGGTGTTCCTGATGCACGATGACAACAAACCGCGCAAGCTCAAGTACAACCTCGGCCACTCACGGCTGCTGACCTTCGGCGGCGCCTACTCCAACCATGTCAGGGCCCTGGCCGAGGCCGGCCGGCGGCACGGCATCGAGACGATCGGGGTCATCCGCGGCGAGGAGCACCTGCCGCTGAACCCCTCGCTCGCCCGCGCCGTGGCCTGCGGCATGACGATCACCTATCTGGACCGGCCCTCCTACCGGCTCAAGCACACCGAGGACGTGCGGGCGCGGCTGCGCGCGCGGTGGGGTGACGACGTGGTGATCCTGCCCGAGGGCGGGAGCAACGCGGCCGCCGTGCGCGGGTGCGCCGAGCTGCCGGGGGAGATCCCGCTCGGCTACGACGTCGTCTGCTGCCCGGTCGGGACCGGGGGGACGCTCGCCGGGATCGCGGCCGGCCTGCCGGAGGGGCGGCGGGCGCTCGGGTTCGCGGTGCTCAAGGGGGCCGGGTTCCTCGCCGATGAGGTGGCCAGGCTGCAGCGGGAGGCGTACGGGCGGACGTGGCAGAACTGGTCGGTCAACCTCGACTACCACTTCGGCGGATACGCCAGGACAACCCCCGCCTTGGAGCGATTTATCGCGAAATATCGTGTCGAAGGCGTCTACGTGGCGAAGATGCTGTACGGGATCATCGACCTCGCCCGCCAGGGCGCCTTCGCCCCCGGCACCCGGATCGTCGCCGTGATCACCGGTCAGCCCGCGCCCTCGTGATCACCGGCCGGCCCGCGCTCCCGTGATCACCGCTCAGCCCTCGACCCCGTGGCCGGCTCAGCCGAGCTGGTCGAGGACCGGCGTCACCAGCGCGTTGAGCTCGCGGGCCAGCACCGTCACCGCGCGGTGGGCGCGCTGCTCGACCTCGTCGTGCGGGCCCTCCGGCTCCGGCGGCAGGTCGTCGAGCGGCAGCGGCGCCTCGACCAGCAGACCGGCCCGCAGGAACGGGATCCGCGCCAGGTCCTGCTGGGTCGGCTCGACGTACTGGCCGAAGGTCTCCTGCCAGCCCAGCCAGCCCCGGTCGCGCCACCACGCCCGCGACCGGGTCAGCTCCTCGGGCAGCGGCGAGACGATCCTGACCCGCGCGTAAAGGCTGCCGTCCCAGGTGTTGCGGTGGCAGGTCGCCTCCAGGATGCGGCGATCCCAGCGGACGTAGCCGGGGGTCAGCGACGGCGGGGTGGCCAGCCGCCACGCCGCGCACGCGAACCTGATGGGCGCGATGTCGCCCCACTCGAACGCGTCGAGACTCTTACGGACGTGTACGGCATAGCGCCCGTCACGATCTCTGTCGAACTCTTGATCCAGCCAGAACGCTCTGCCCATGGACACCACGCTACGGTGCGCCCCCGCCTCTCTGCGCAGGGACCGGAGATCTCCGAATGCCCTGTGACCCGAGTGACACATGTGTAGCTTTTTCACATTGTTCGATAATTTGGGAGTGAGTGATGGCGTCAGAACAGCTCGACGCGGCCATGAGTTGCTGGAAAGCGGGAGATCTCGATCAGGCCGCCGCGCTGTTCAGGCAGATCGCGGCCACGGGTGAGCCGGAGGCCTCCCACCTGCTGGCCGGGGTGCTGCAGGAGCGGGGCGACCTGGAAGGAGCCGAGGCGGCGCACCGCTCGGTGATCCAGTCAGGCGATCCGGTGTTCGGGCAGCGCTCGGCCATCGCCATGGGGATGATGCTGGTCAACGCCAAGGAGTGGCCGGCGGCGCACCGCGTGTTGACGATCGCCTCGGACGGCGCCGACTTCGAGGTGGCCGCGCTCGCCGAAACGGCGCTGGTGCTGGTGTGCACGCAACTGGGCGACGCCCAGGGCGCGCAGACGGCGCTGGAGCGGGCCCGGCGCTGCGACAGCCCCTCCGTGGCCGAGCTGGCCGACCGGCTGCAGTTGCCCGCCTTCCACCAGAGCCCGGTCTCGGCCCGCGACCTCTATGCGGCGGCGGAGGAGGAGGACGACTATCGCACGCTGCTGACCTGCGGTGATCCCGAGGTCGTGGCGTTGTCGGCGTTCCAGCTCTACCAGCTCTACGCCGAGGAGGAGGAGTTCGAGTCGGCCCGCGAGGTGTGCGAGCACGCCATCGCCCTCGGCTCTCCCGACCACCTGGCCATGGCGCACAAGCTGCTCGGCGCGGTGCTGGTGGACCTCGGCGAGTACGCCGAGTCGGCCGCCGCCTACCGGGTGGCCGCCGAGGACCCCCGGCCCGACGTCCGGTTGCCCACGCTCATCGAGCTGGCCAAGGTGACCGCGCAGCTCGGCGACGTGGCGGAGACTCAGGCGATCTTCCGCCGCGTGGTCGCCAGCGGGCAGCGCGAGTACGCCGTGCAGGCGCAGGCGTGCCTGGCCCAGATGCACACCGAGGCGGGCGAGGCGCCCGAGGCGCTGGCCGCGGTGCGCGCCGTGCTGGAGGCGGGCGAGAGCGAGTGGGGCTCGATCTGCGTCACCCTGCTCAGCATGCTCCTGGAACACCACCAGGACGCCTACGACGAGATCATGGAGCTGGCCGGACTCGCCGCCGGGCACGAGGACCCCGACGTCGCGTTCAAGGCCGGGTTGTTGCTCCAGCACGCCGCCATGCGGCAGCCCCTCGCCGACCCCGTGGCCGAGCAGGCGCTCCAGGACACCGACGACGGGCTGGCCCGCATGAAGGCCGGTGACGTGGACGGGGCCAGGTCGCTGATGCGCAGGGCCGCCGACTCCGGGGCCGGCGAGCAGGCGCTGCGCGCCATGGTGGCGCTCGCCGAGCTGGAGCTGGGGGAGGGCGACCGCGAGCAGGCCGACGAGCTGCTGGCTTACGTGGCGGAGTCGGAGCACGTGCTGGAGGGCTTCAACGCCGTGTTCCTGCTGCACCTGCTGCGGGAGTCGGGCGAGGAGCCGCACCCCGTGCTGGCGGCGGTGATCGTGCACCAGCGGCAGGGCAGGGAGGAGGGGCTGGCCCATTACCAGGCGGCCATGGAGCATCCCGATCCGGCCGTCTCCGCCATCGGCACCGCCGTGCTGGCGCAGGTGCTGGTCTCCATCGGCTACGACCTGTCGGACGCGGCCGGGCTGCTGCTGACGGCGGCGGGGGCCGGGGATCCGTTCGCGCTGTCGTACGCGGCGCTGATCTGCAAGGACGTGTTGCCGGACGCGGACGAGGCGGTCGCGCTGCTGCGCCGGGCCGCCAAGGGCGGCCATCCCGCGCTGGCGCCGTGGGTGGCGTACGCGCTGGGCGGGCTGGTCGCGGAGGAGCATCCGCGCGAGGCGCGCGCCGCGTACGGGCTGGCGCTGGAGCAAGGGCGCGGCGGGGTGCGCTTCGCGGCGGCGGCCGACCTGGTGGGGCTCTTGGACCGGCAGGGCGACCTGCTGGCGGTCTGCCGCGTGCACGAGCGGCTGATCGCCGAAGGCGCGCCGGAGCGCGGCGCCCTGCCGCTCGCCTACACCCGGATCAGGCTCGACGACCTCGACGCCGCGCGGGCCGCGTTCGCCGCCGACCCAGCCGAGCTGGGCGAGTTCGGCCGCCGGCTGCTCGACCGGGACTTCGAGGCCGCGGCGCGGGCGCTGCCGCCCGAGGGCACGGGGCTGTTCATGGCGAGCACGCTGGCGATGGAGAGCGCGCACGCCTGGCAGCGCGCCGACCAGGCCGGCCCCGCCGACGCCGCGCTCAGCCTGGTGATCACCTCCGGACATGAGGAGCTGCGCCAGGAGGCGGGCTACTTCCTCGGCGCCCTGCGCAACGACGCCGGGGACAAGCGCGGGGCCGTCGACGCCTGGTTGCGGGCCGTCGGCGAGGACGAGGAGCGCAACGTGGCGGCGCTGCGCGCGGCCGGCATCGTGCTGCAGGAGCTCGGCGAGCACGCCGAGGCCGCGCGGGTGCTCGCCCGCGTGGTGGAGCACGCCGAGGACCGGCTCGCCTGCGGCCTGCGGCTCGGCGAGGCGCTGGTGGCCTCGGGCCGCGCGGGGGAGGCCCGCGAGTGGCTGAACGAGATCGCCGGCCCGAGCGCGACGCTGCACTACGTGCGTTTCCTGCGCGACCACGGCGACCCGGCAGACGCCCTCGCGGTGATGAGGGCCACGCCGCCCGAGGTGACGGCCGCGTCCGAGCGGCTGCTCGGCAGCCTGCTGGCCGAGGCGGGCGAGCTGGAGGAGGCGAAGGCGGCGTTCGAGGGGGCGGCGGCCATCGACCCGGAGTCGGAGCCGGAGACGATGCTGGAGGCGGGCCGCAAGCTCCTGGTGGCCGGTGACCTCGATGCCGCGCACTTCGCCCTCGAACGGGCGGCGGCCCAGGACGGCGACCTGTACGCCGCCGCCGTCGCCCGCCACCTGCTCGGCCGGGCCATCCCGGAGGAGCTGCCCTGGGTGCTGGCGGCCGAAGGGGACCGCGCGGGCGCGCTCGCGGCGCTGAGCGCGCGCACCGGGTCGGAGCCGCTGGCCGCCGTGCTGCTCGCGCTCGACGACGAGGACGTGCCCGCCGTACGCCGCCTGATCACCGAGGCCGGCCCCGAGCTCCGTACGCGGGCCCTGGCCGAGACGCTGGACCATGCCACCGGGCTGGACACCGAGACGGGCCGCCGGTTCCTGCGGCTGGTCGTCGAGCTGGGCGATCCCGGGCCGGCCGCGCGGGCCGGGCTCGACCTGGGCGTGCGGCACGCCAACGAGGGCGAGCACTGCCGGGCCGAGCTGAGCTTCCTGGTCGCCACCGGCGACGCCGGCCTGCGCGAGGCGGCCTGGCGCAACATCGCCATCGTGCGCAGACGGCGCGGCGACCTCGACGGGGCGATCGAGGCGGCCCGCGCCGCCCGGCCCGCGACCACCGTGCTCCTCGCCGAGCTGCTGGCGGAGCAGGGCGACAGCGCCGGGGTACGGGCGGCGCTGGCCGCCGGCGCGGCGGACGGCGACCTCGCCTGCCACCGCCACCTGCTGGCCCACCTGCTCCAGGAGGGCGACTACGACGCCCTCGCGGTGGAGTCGGAGCTCGCCGTGGCCACCGGCGACCCCGAGACCGTGGCGATGGCCTACTGGGGCTGGGGTGACGCGTACAAGGCCAGGGGCGACGCGCGCAACGCGGCGCTCATGTACGAGAAGGGCATCGACACCGGCTTCCCCGAGACCACCTCCAGCATGCGGGTCGACCTGGCCGGGGCCCTGCACGACCTCGGCGACGCGGCCGGCGCGGCCGGTCAGGCGCGACTGGCCCTGGCCTCCGGCGACGCGGACGCGGTGGCCAGGGGCGGCATCACGCTCGGCGTGTGGCTGCACGAGGAGGGCGACCTGCTCGCCGCCGCCGAGGCTTTCGCCGCGGCCGCCGGCCCGGACACCGACCTGGTCGCGACCGCGGTCAAGAACCTCGACGCCCTCGCCTACCAGGCCGGCGAGCGCGGCGACCACGAGCTGGCCGTGCGGGTGCTGGAGCTCATGGGCGAGCACGCCGCCGAGCGCGCGGCCGAGCTGGCCCGTGAGCTGGGCGACCGGTGCGCGGACCCGGCCGCCGTCCGGGCGTACTACGAGGCGGCCGACTCGGGGCCGTTCACCGAGCTGCGCGTGGCCGAGCGGCTGGTGGATCTCGGGGAGACGGCGCAGGCCCGCGCCATCTACGAGCGCCTGAACGTGCACGAGGACCCCGACGTGCGCTTCGTGGCCGGCGGCAGGCTGCTCGGAGTGCTCAAATCCGAAGGCGACACCGACGCCTTCTACGACCTGGCCGAGCGGCAGGCCGGCGACTCGGAGAGCCCCGTTCAGGGCATGTTCGGCAGCCTGCTCGGCATGTTGCAGGGTCGTGAGGGGCACACCGAGCAATCGTTGCGCACCTTGCGGGCGGCGGCGGAGAGCGGCGAGCCGACGGCGCTCAGCATGTACGCGCAGGCGCTGGTCGGCGTGGGCCAGGTGGAGGAGGGGCGGCAAATCTACCTGCAGGCGCTCGACGCCGGCGACGCCGACCTGGCCGCGCGGGCGATGATCGCGCTCGGGCAGACCTACCACGACGAGGACGAGGAGCGGGCGCGCGAGTGGTACCTCAAGGGCCTCGACGCCGGAGAGGGCCACACGAGCGCGCTGGGCGCGATGTACCTGGGCGCGCTGGCCAAGCGGGCCCGGGACTTCCCCGAGGCGCTCACCTGGTACCAGCGGGTCATCGACGCGGGCGACTCGGAGGCCAGCATGGCCGCCGCGCATCTCGGCGAGCTCTGCTACTGGGTGGGGGACCGCGACGGGGCGTTGCGCTACTACGAGCTGACGCTCACGCTGACCGAGCTGCCCGACCTGGTGGCCGAGGCCGCGTGCAGGCTGGGCGAGATCCGGTACGAGCGCGGCGACCTGGCCCTGGCCCGCCGCATGCTGGAGATCGCCGCGGACACCGGCGACCGGGGCTTCGCCCCTCAGGCCAAGCTGCTGCTGGAGAAGCTGCCGCCCCGGTGAACTTGCCAGGAATAAAATGACCAATTAGCCTCATTTAGTCAAACAAATGGGGTGGGGTAGATGGTCAGGGTCGGACGACCGCCGCAGGATCCGGCGCTCCTGCTGGAGCGCGCGCACCGGATCCTCGACGCCGCCGCCATGCTGATCCTGAGCCAGGGCTACGACAAGACCGCGATCGACGAGGTCGCCCGGCGGGCCGGTGTCGCCAAGGGCACCATCTACCTGCACTGGAAGACCCGCGACGACCTCTTCGCCGCGCTGCTGCGCCGTGAGCGGGTCCTCATGCTGGCCGGCGTCCGCGCGAGCGGGCCGGCCACGCCGGGCGAGCTGTTCGGGGAGTTCGCCCGCCTGCTGCTGGGCCGGCCGCTGCTGCGGGCGGTGCTGACCGGCGACTCCGAGGTGCTCGGCAAGCTCACCCGCCGCAAACGGGTCGCCAGGAGCGGGCTGGAGCTGGGCGGCGACTTCGACCGCTATCTCGCGGAGCTGGTCGGGCTCGGCGCGGTGCGCGCGGAGCCCGGAGACCACGTCACGGTGATCACCTCGATCGTCTACGGGTTCCTGTTCCTGCCCGACACGCTGCCCGAGCACGTCAGACTTCCGGACGACCGGATCGCGGCCCTGGTGGCCGACACCATCGAGCACGCCATGAGCCCCGGCGGCCGGCCGCCGGGCGACGACGCGGACGCCGTGGCGCGGGCCACCCTCAAGTTTCTCGACGCCATACAGGAGGCCGCCGAGCGAACGCTGACGGCCTCCCTCGTCTCTAAGGAGCGTGTCAGGTGAGGGTCGTCCTCCCCCTCGACGATGCCGCGGCCGACCTGGCCACCGTGGGTGGCAAAGGGGCCTCGCTGGCCAGGCTGACCAGGGCCGGGCTGCCCGTCCCCGGCGGTTTCCACATCACGACCGGCGCCTACCTGGCGTTCGTGTCCGGCTTCCAGGAGGAGATCCTGCGGACGGCGGCAGCGGGCGGC
The DNA here is from genome assembly GCF_053592075.1 of Nonomuraea sp. NPDC002799. Classification (NCBI taxonomy): domain Bacteria; kingdom Bacillati; phylum Actinomycetota; class Actinomycetes; order Streptosporangiales; family Streptosporangiaceae; genus Nonomuraea; species Nonomuraea sp. NPDC002799. The sequence continues at coordinate 125,154 of NZ_JBSFVA010000019.1, read as the reverse complement.
GACGTCGTCGCCCTGTTCGCCGGGCGCGACCTGCCGGCCGCCCTCGCCGCCGAGATCCGCGCGGCCTACGACGCGCTCGGTGACGACCTGCCGGTGGCCGTGCGCTCGTCCGCGACCGCCGAGGACCTGCCTGACATGTCGTTCGCCGGGCAGCAGGACACCTATCTCAACATCAGGGGCGAGGCGCTGCTCGACGCGGTCAGGCGCTGCTGGGCCTCGCTGTGGAACCCGCGGGCCATCGCCTACCGCGACCACAATGGCGTCCCGCACGACGACGTGGCCCTGGCCGTCGTGGTCCAGGAGCTGGTGGACGCCGACGCGGCCGGCGTCATGTTCACCGCCGACCCGGTCACCGGCGCCCGCGACGAGATCGTCGTCAACGCCTCCTGGGGGCTCGGCGAGGCGGTCGTCGGCGGGCTGGTCACGCCCGACACGGTCGTGGTGTCCGGCGGCGCGGTCGTCCGGGCCGCCACGGGCGACAAGACCGTCATGACCGTGCGCACCCCCGCGGGCACCGAGGAGCGGCCGGTCCCGGAGGAGCTGCGCGGCACGTCCGTGCTCGACGCGGCCCAGGCCGTGGCGCTGGCCGCGATCGGCGAGCGCGTCCAGGCCCTGTACGGCATGCCGATGGACGTGGAGTGGGCCAGGCACGGCGGCACGTTCGCCATCCTCCAGGCCCGCCCGATCACCGGCCTCAAGGCCGAGGTCGAGGAGTGGAACGACAGCCTCAAGGGCGACTATCTGTGGACCGGCGGCAACCTCGGCGAGGCCATCCCCGACGTGATGACGCCGGTGACGTGGTCGTTCGTGCGCCTGTTCATCCACGAGGCCATGTCCGCCTCCGCGCTGCCCGGCTTCGACCTGGTGGGCAACATCGGCGGCCGCTTCTACATGAACCTGAGCATCGTCTACTCCATCGCCGGCGCCCTGGGCATGAAGAGCCGGCTCGGCGCGGTCGAACAGGTCTTCGGCAAGATCCCGGCCGGCCTCGACGTGCCCAAGGTGCGGGTCTCACGCTGGGAGATCATCAAGCGGGTGCTGCCGCTGGCCGTCCGCATCCAGCGCCGCGTGCACGACAACCTCAAGGGGATGCCCGCGTTCCTGGAGACCTCGCGGCAGCGGTGCGAGGACCTGCGCGCCCGGATCGCCGCCACCGGCTCGGGGCCCGAGCTGGCGGACCTGTGGGCCCGCGAGATCGAGCCGCACCTGGTCATCTCCTGCCGCATGCTGGAGGCGGCCGGCCGTCAGGGCGGCGCCACGCTCGTCATGACCCGCGACCGGCTGCGCAAGATGATGGGGGAGACCGACGCCGAGGCGATGCTGACCGGCGTCAACGCCGACGGCGAGCTGGCCAGCCTGGGGCTGGTCATGGGCCTGTCCAGGCTGGCACGCGGAGAGATCACCGAGGACGAGTTCGCCCGCGCCCACGGGCATCGCGGCCCCCACGAGTTCGAGGTGTCGATCCCCCGGCCCGGCGAGGACCCCGGCTGGATCGACGCCCAGCTCGCCGGCCTGCGCGACCTGCGTGCCGACACCGAGGTGCTGCTCGCGCGGCAGGAGACGGCCAGGGAGGAGGCGTGGGGGCGCTTCGCCCAGCGCCATCCGGGCAAGGAGCGGGCGATGCGCGCCCGGGTGCGGCGCTGGAACGCGGTGGTGCGCGACCGGGAGTCCGCGCGCTCGGAGAACATGCGGGCGTTCTGGGTGTTGCGGGCGTTCACCGTGCGCGCCGGGGAGCTGACCGGCCACGGCGACGACGTGTTCCACCTCTACCTGGAGGAGCTGCTGGCCCTGCTGCGCGGGAACCCCGCCGGGCTGGAGCGGGTGCCGGTGCGGCGGGCGACCTACGAGGCGTACGCCGCGCTGCCGCCGTACCCGACGCTGATCGTCGGCCGGTTCGACCCCGTCCGCTGGGCGGCCGATCCCGCCCGGCGCGGCGACCTGTTCGACGCGCGCGGCGGCACGGTGCCGGTGAGCGACGTCATCCGGGGCTTCCCCGGCGCCCCCGGCGTGGTGGAGGGCGTCGCCCGGGTCATCTCGGGCCCTGAGGAGGGCGATCGGCTCAAGCCGGGCGAGATCCTGGTGACGACGCTGACGAACGTCGGCTGGACGCCGATGTTCCCGCGCGCCGCCGCCGTGGTGACCGACATGGGCGCGCCGCTGTCGCACGCCTCGATCGTGGCCCGCGAGCTCGGCATCCCCGCCGTGGTCGGCACCGGCAACGCCACCATGCGCCTGCGCGACGGCGACCGGATCAGGGTGGACGGCGAGCGGGGCACGGTCGAGCCGCTGACGTGAGAAGAGCTCGTCAGGGTCTGACGTGAGGAGAGCTCGCCAGGCCCTCACGTGAGAAGAGCTCGCCACGGCCTGACGGCCTGGCGACGCAGGCGTGGCCCGTGCCGGTCGGAAAGCGGCACGGGCGTGTCGTCCCAGCGGACGGCCCCCGCGCTCACCTTGCGGGATGGCGTTGGCCCACTGCCGAAACCCTTTTCGCTGTGTCGAAAGCCAGGCATGCGTGCAAGAGGTTGCAGTGACTGTTGACAGCACCCGCTCCCGCGTTCTAGGTTCCCGAAAACCTTTTAGGTTTGCTGTCTCAACGTGGGTCCAGTGGTGTTAGCGCTAACAGAACCCCAAGGAGCAACCTCATGAAACGACGATGGGCAGCCGCCCTCGCCGGAGCACTCGTGCTCGTCCTCGGCAACGTCAGGCCCGTGCTCGCGGGCCCGCCGATCACCACCGCCATCTACACGGCCGACCCCGCCGCGCTGGTCGCCGGCGACACGCTCTACCTCTACACCGGCCACGACGAGGCCGCGTCCGGCGGCGGCAACTTCGTCATGCGCGACTGGCACGTCTTCACCTCCTCCGACGCGGCCACCTTCACCGACCAGGGCGCCAAGCTGTCGATCTCCAACTTCTCCTGGGCCGGCGCCGACGCCTGGGCCGGCGAGGTCGAGCGGGGCGCCGACGGCAGGTACTACTGGTACGTCCCCGTCAACGGCAACGGCGCCGGCTGGATGGACATCGGCGTGGCCGTCGGCAACAGCCCGCTGGGCCCCTTCACCGACGCCAAGGGCGGCCCGCTGGTCAGCGACAGCACCCCCGGCTCGTCGCCGCTCAACATCGACCCGACCGTGTTCACCGACGACGACGGACAGGTCTACATGTACTGGGGCTCCTACTACGGCGTGCGCGCCGCCCGCCTCAACAGCAACATGACCACCATCAACGGCTCCGTGGTCACCCCGAGCGGCGTGACGAACTTCTGGGAGGCCCCCTGGATGTTCAAGCGGAACGGCGTCTACTACCTGGCCTACGCGGCCAACGACTCGGCCTGCTCGGCGCCCGGCTACGCGTGCATCCGCTACGCGACCGCGAGCAACCCGCTCGGCCCGTGGACGCACCGCGGGGTCGTGCTCGACCAGGTCACCTCGACCACCAACCATCCGGCGATCATCGAGTACAAGGGTCAGTGGTACATGGTCTACCACAACGCCTCCAGCCCGGGCGGCGGCAACTTCCGCCGCTCGGTGACGATCGACAAGCTCTTCTTCAACGCCGACGGCACCATGCAGAAGGTCGTGCAGACCGGCGGCCCGGTCACGCCGGGGAACCTGGCGACCAGTGCCACCCCCTCCACCTCCTACGTCTCCTCATGGGAGACGCTCGCCGCCGTCAACGACGGCTACACCCCGGCCAACTCGGCCGACCACAGTCACGGCGCCTACGGCAACTGGAACCACCAGGGCACCGAGTGGATCGAGTACCGCTGGCCGGCCGCGCAGACCGTCTCCAGATCCGAGGTGTACTGGTTCGACGACGACCTGGGCATCGATCTGCCGGCGTCGTGCCAGGTGCAGTACTGGAACGGCAGCGCCTACGTCAACGTGCCCGGCTCGTCGGGCTGCGGCGTGGCGACCGGCACCTTCAACGCCACCACGTTCACGCCGGTCAGCACGACCCGGCTGCGGCTGAACATCACCTCAAGAACCGGCTACTCGACCGGCGTGCTCGAATGGAGGGCCTTCTCATGAGGCGTGCCCTGTCCGTCCTGCTGCTCGTCGCCGGCTTACTCGTCGGCGGCGCGCCCGCGCACGCCGACCAGACCATCGGCTTCCCGGCCTTCAACGGCCCCGCCGTGCCCGCGCCGCCCGTCGCGAACACGACCGGCAACATGATGCAGGCCATCTACGACGCCGAGAGCTCCGGCACCGACTTCTGGATGGACCGCCTGCTGGCCCGCCCGGGCAACGACCCGGCCGGCACCTGGCTCATGTCGCGCGGGCGGGGGTTGTTCATGAAGACCCACACGCCGGGCACGCTCGGCTTCGCCGGGCAGGCGGCGTACTGGGAGAGCATCAGCAACAACAACGCCTTCACCGTGGCCGTCACCCCCGGCACGTTCACCGAGCAGGTCGCCTCCCGCTGGCAGGCGCCCAGCCACTGGAAGAGCCGGCACACCAGCGGCTCGATCACGGTGAACCAGAGCAAGTTCATCACCGACAACAACGTCGCCGTGGCCAACCTGGCCATCACCAACGGCGGCAGCGCCTCGACGACGCTGCAGCTCAGAGCCACCTCCCCGTACGCCACCACCGGCAGCGGCAGCGAGCTGACCGGCCAGGTGAACGCCTACAACAACCTCACCACGCTCTATCCCAGGCTCACCGGCGACGGGTTCACCGTCTCCAGCGGCGGCCTCAACCGGTCCGTCACCGTCGCGGCCGGCGCGACCGTGACCGTCAAGGTCGTCATGGGGTTCGTCACCAACGAGCTGCCCGCCTCGCGCACCGAGTACGACGCCTACGCCGGCTACTCGGCCGCCACCGCGTTCGCCACCCACGTGCGCGCCTACAACCGGTGGTGGGCCGAGAACGTGCCCTACATCGACGTCGCCGAGCCCGCCATCAAGAAGAACGTCTACTACCGCTGGTGGCTGATGCGCTTCAACCACCTCGACGCCGACATCCCGGGCCAGACGTTCCAGTTCCCCACCTCCACCGAAGGCGTCCTGGGCTACAACAACGCCATCGCGCTGACCCAGCCCATGCACATCGACGACCTGAAATACCTGCGCAACCCGATCTACTCCTACGGTGACTGGCTGAGCGTCGGGCAGACCTCCAAGAACGGCCGTTTCCTCGACAACCCGGGCGACCCGGAGAACTGGTCGAACAGCTACACCCAGTACATCGCCGAGGCGGCCTGGAAGAGCTACCAGATCCACGGCGGCCAGCCCGGCATCGCCGCGAACCTGGCCCGCTACGCCGAGCAGGACGTCAAGGGCCAGCTCTCCTTCTACGACACCGACAACAACAAGCTCATCGAGTACGACTGGGGCGCCCTGACCGGCAACGACGCCGACGCGGTCTCCTTCCACTGGAAGAGCGGCCGGATGGACCGCGCCGAGTCCGCCTACCAGTACAGCGGCGCGCTGGCCGCGGCCCAGGCGTACGAGGCGATCGGCAACACCGCCAAGGCCACCGAGATGCGCACGCTGGCCACGCAGATCCAGAACGCCATCGTCGGCGTGTTGTGGAACCCGAGCAGGCAGCTCTTCGAGCACCGCCTGAAGTCCACCAACGAATGGGTGCCGTGGAAGGAGATCAACAACTACTACCCGTTCGCCGTGGGCGCGATCCCGAACACGACGGCGTACAAGCAGGCGCTGCGCCTCTACGACGACCCCGCGCAGTATCCGATCTTCCCCTTCTACACCGCCAACCAGGTGGACAAGGCCGCCGCCGCGGCGGCCGGCAACCCCGGCTCCAACAACTTCTCCACCATCAACTCGACCGTGCAGTTCCGCCTCTACTCCAAGGTCCTGCGCGACTATCCGAACGAGTGGATGAACGCGACCGACTACAAGAAGCTGCTCTACTGGAACGCCTGGGCCCAGTACGTGGGCGGCAACACCCAGTGGCCCGACGCCAACGAGTTCTGGGCCGACTGGAACGGCTCCTCGATCGCCTACCGCTCCTGGATCCACCACAACATCCTGGGCAGCGGCAACTGGACCGTCATCGAGGACGTCGCCGGGCTCCGGCCGCGCAACGACGCCAAGGTCGAGCTGTCGCCGATCAACATCGGCTGGACCCACTTCACCGTGAACAACCTGCGCTACCGCAACGCCGACCTGACCATCGTCTGGGACGACCCGGCCGACGGCGTGGTGCGCTACCCCGGCGTGCCCGAGGGCTACTCGATCTACGTCAACGGCAGCAGGGCCGCCACCGTGTCGTCGCTGGTGCCGTTCACCTGGGACCCGGCCACCGGCGCCGTCACCACGACCGGCACCGTCACCCACAACGTGGCCGTGGCCGGGCTGCAGGCGCCCGCCCAGGTGAGCCACACCGGCGCCCGCATGGTCGACATGCTGGCCAAGGCCGGCGTCGACCTGACCGCCAACCTCACCAACCTCGCCGCCGGCGCCACCGCGACCGCCTCCACGACGGCCTCGGGCACCTCCACGGCGGGCGCGGCCGACGGTTATCCGATCAACGAGCCGTTCTGGGGCGGCACCACCGCGGGGCAGGACTGGTACGAGCTGAACTTCGGCTCGGCCCGCACGCTCAACGAGGTGCGGCTCTACTTCAAGGACAGCCGCCCGGCCAGCGCCACCTACCGGGCGCCGGCCTCCTATGACATCCAGTACCACAACGGCACCACCTGGGTCAGCGTGCCGAGCCAGGCCAAGACCCCGGCGACGCCGCGCGGCAACTACAACCTGGTGCAGTTCGGCGCGGTCACCGCGCAGCGCCTGCGGGTGCTGGCCACGGCGGCCTCCGGAGCCAGGACCGGGCTCACCGAGATCAAGGTGCACAACCGGGGCGGGGTCCAGCCGCCCGCCAACCTGGCGTCGTCGGCCACGCCGTCGGCGTCCTTCACCTCGTCCTGGGAGAGCGTGGCCGCCGTCAACGACGGGATCGACCCGCCGTCGTCCAACGACACCGTCAACCCGCGCTGGGGCTGCTGGCCCGAGACCGGGCAGCAGTGGGTGGACCTGACCTGGTCCTCGGCCAGGACCCTGAACCGGGCCGAGGTGTACTTCTTCGACGACGAGCAGGGCATCGACATGCCGGCGTCGTGGAAGCTGCAGTACTGGAACGGCAGCGCGTACGCGGACGTGCCGGGCGCTTCGGCGTACGGGCTGGCCAAGAACCAGTACAACAATGTCACCTTCACCGCCACGAGCACCACCCGCCTGCGGGTGCTGCTGACCGGCACCGGCACCAGCTCCGTCGGCCTGCTGGAGGTCAAGGCCTACGGGACGTGATCCACGCGAAGGGGGGCGCGCCGCGCGCCTCCCTTCACCCCGGGATTCGGTCCGGACACCCGGCGCATAGGGAGTAGTCACTTTCTCACTTTGAGTTACCAAACGCCGGAGAATCAGGCAAGCTGCTGTCATAACTTCATCGATGGGTGGCGATCACGATGACGGGTAAATGGCAGGCAGGCAACCTCCCCCCGGAGCTGACGAGCCTGGTCGGACGCCGAGCCGAGCTGGACCAGGTGCGCCGCGCCTGCCGGCGCTCGCGGCTGGTCACCCTCACCGGCGTGGGCGGCGTCGGCAAGTCCCGCCTGGCGCTGCGCGCGGCGGTCGACCTGCGGCGGGAGTTCGGCGGCGGCGCCTGGCTCGTCGAGCTGTCCCCGCTCGAAGACGGCACGCTGTTACCCCACGCCATCGCCGAGGCCATGCGCCTCACCGACCAGACCACCCGTCCCATGACCGAGGTGCTGGCCGAGCACCTGGCCGGCCGCCAGGTCCTGCTCGTGCTCGACACCTGTGAGCACCTCGTCGCCGCCTGCGCCGCGACGGTCGAGACGCTGCTCGCGGCGGTGCCGGGGCTGCGGGTCCTGACGACCAGCCGCCGCCCGCTGGACACGCCGGGCGAGCTGGTGCTCGTGGTCGACCCGCTGCCGGTCCCGCCGGAGGGCGCCACCGGCCCGGCGAGCGGCGACGCGGTGGCCCTGCTCGCCACCCGGGCCGCCGAGACCGTGCCCGGGTTCGAGCTGGGCGATCAGGACCAGGCGGCCGTGATCCGGCTCTGCCGCCGGCTCGAAGGCATCCCGCTGGCGATCGAGCTGGCCGCGGCGCGGCTGCGCGAGCTGCCGATCGGGCACCTGGCCGACCGGCTCGACGACCGTTTCGCGGCCCTGGACTCCGCCGGGGCGGGCCACCGGGCGGACCCGCCGTGGCACCAGGCCCTGCGCACCGCCGTCGGCTGGAGCCACGAGCTGTGCGAGCCTGCCGAGCGCCTGCTCTGGGCGCGCGTGTCGGTCTTCGCCGGCGACTTCGACGCCGAGGCCGTCCGCCAGGTGTGCACCGACGAGCAACTGCCCGAGGCCGACATCGGGCTGCTGCTCGACGCCCTGGCCGACGAGTCGATCCTGACCTGGCTGCCGACCGGCGCGGGGGAGCGCTACCGGATGCTGGACACGCTGCGTGAGTACGGCGCGGGCTGGCTGCGCGGCCTGGGCGAGGAGGAGCGCTTCAAACAGCGCCACCGCGAGCACTACCTGGCGCTGGCCACCCGTGGCGCGGCCGGCTGGCTCGGCCCCGGGCAGATCTCCTGGTACGACCGCATGATCGGCGAGCACGACAACCTGCGGGCCGCCCTGGAGGTCTCGCTCGGCGGCCCCGACGGCCAGGCGGCGGTGGAGCTCGCCGGGACGCTGGCCTTCTTCTGGTACGGCTGCGGCTACGCCAAGGAGGGCCGCCACTACCTGCGGCAGGCGCTGGCCATGGACGCCAAGCCGGGCCGCGTGCTGGTGCGGGCCCTGTGGGCCGACGGCCTGCTGGCGGCCACCCAGGGCGACGCGGACGGCGCCGAGGCCAGGGCCGCCGAGTGCGAGGCCATCGCCGGGCCCGGTGACGCCTACACGAGGACGTGCGTCAAGGCGCTCAGGGCGTCGGCCGGGGTGATCCGCGGCGACCTGCTCCAGGCCATGGCCGAGTCGGAAGAGGCGTTCGCCGCCCGGTGGAGCGGGACGGACCTCACCATCGCGGGACTGCTGGCGTTGTTGTGCCGCGCCCACGTGCTGACCGTGGAGGGCCGGATCGAGGACGCCATCGCCGTGCTCGACGACCTGCGGACGCTGTGCGACCGGCGCGGCGAGCAGTTGATGCGCTCCCACGGCGACCTGCTGCGCGGGCAGGCGGAGCTGAGCGGCGGCCGGCTCGGCGCGGCCGTCGCCTACGGCCAGGCGGCACTGCGCACGAAGCGGCGGCTGCACGACAGCTTCGGCATCGGCCTGACGGTGGACCTGCTGGCGCTGGCGGCGGGCGCCGCCGGCCGGGCCGAGCGCTCGGCCCGGCTGCTCGGGCTGGCCCGGCGCATCTGGAGCACCCACGGCCAGGCGCAGGCGAACGTGCCCGCCTGGGTGGCCGCGCGGATGGCCTGCGAGCACCAGGCGCGCGACACGCTCGGCGACAACGCCTACCACGTGGCCTTCCGCACCGGCTACGACAGCGACATCGACGCCGGGATCGCCTACGCGCTCGAACCGGAGGGCGAGGGCCTGCCGAACAACGGCTCATCCCTGTGATCCCGGCACCCGCCGGACCACGCGCAGCAGATACTCCTTGCGGTCGAGCGGGTTGTGGTCGGTGCGCGGCCGCTCCGGGATCCTGCCGTGCACCGGCCGGTAGCCGTCGAAGTCGCACTCCAGCACGCCCTCCCCGCGCGTCAGCCCGGGAAGCCGCCGCTCCAGCTCGTGCACCCGGGCGGCGGGCAGCTCTCCTTCGATCAGCGAGGCCGTCCGCGTCCTCGGGACGGCGCCCAGCCGGCCCAGCACGGGCAGCACGGGGCCGAGCGTGTCGGCGGGCAGCTCCAGCCGGAAGCGGTGCATCGGCTCGAACACCGTGGTCCCGGCCGCCTTGAGCGCGCTCATCAGCACCAGCGGGGTCAGGTTGCGGAAGTCGCCCGCGGTGCTGGACATGCTCTTGTCGAAGACGCCGCCCGCATGGCCCTGCTTGGCCCAGTAGCCGGAGTGGGTGAGGGTGACCACGCAGTCGAGGACCTGCCAGCCGTACAGGCCCTCCCGCAGCGTCTCGTGCACGGTCTCCTCGATCGTGCGCATGAACGCGTACGGCAGCGACCCCAGCTCCACCTCCAGCCGGAACTCCACCCCGCTGCCGTCGGCCCCCGGCTCCACACGCAGGCCGACGGTCGCGAGGAACGGGTTCGGGGCCTTGCCGATCAGCTCGTGCGCGCCGCCGGTCCCGGCCGGGCGCTCGACGCGGATCGTGGTGGTCTCGCGGAAGGTGACGTCGAGGCCGAAGTCGCTGCGCAGGGTGGCCTGGATGACCTCCTTCTGGACCTCGCCGTAGAGCGAGACCGACACCTCCTGCCGCAGGTCGTCCTGGCGCAGGCCGATCAGCGGGTCCTGCTCGGCGAGCTGGGCGAGGGCGAGGTGGAGTGCGCCCTTGCCGCCGGGGTGCGAGGGGACCACGACCGTCTCCAGGGTCGGCGGCGCGAAATGACCGGGCTCCGCCGACAGAGCGTCGCCCAGGGTGTCGCCGATCCGGACGTCGGCCAGCCCCCAGAGGCGGGCGATGCGGCCCGCCTCGGCCGACGACCGGCGCACGGTCGTGCCTCCGTCGAAGACGGTGATCGCGGTGATCTTCCCGGCCCGCTTCCCGGTGAAGCACAGGCGGTCGCGGGTGCGCACCGTGCCCGAGAACATCCGGACGTAGGCGATCTTCTCGCCCGCCGGGCCGCGCTCGACCTTGAACACCGTGCCGGAGACCGGCCCGTCCGGGTCGCCTCCGGCGGCGGGCAGCAACGTCTCGATGCCGCCGATCAGCGCGTCCACGCCGGCGCCGGTGATCGCCGAGCCGAAGAAGACCGGATGCACCAGGGCCCGGCCGGTCTGGGCCACGAGCTCGGCGCGCAGCCGGGCGGGCGAGACGGAGCCCTCGTCGGCGACGTACGCCGCCATGAGCGCGTCACCGTGCTCGGCGAGCACGTCCACCCAGCCCGCCGCGTCCACCCAGCCCGCCGCGTCCGCCGCGCCCGCCCAGCCCGCCGCGTCCGCCGCGGCGACCGGTGTGACCGTGGCGCCGCGGGTGCCCGCGTCGCGGACCGCTCCCATGGGGACGACGGGCAGGGACAACCGGGCGGCGAGGTCGCGCAGCACGCGGCCGGGATCGGCGCCGCGGCGGTCGATCTTGTTCACGAAGACGAGCACGGGAATGCCGAGCCGGCGCAGCGTGCGCATCAGCACGTGGGTCTGCGCCTGCACGCCCTCCACGGCGGAGACGACCAGCACGGCGCCGTCGAGCACGTGCAGCACCCGCTCGACCTCGGCGATGAAGTCGGGGTGGCCGGGGGTGTCGATCAGGTTGACCGTGGTGCCGCCGACGGCGAACGAGACGACCGCCGACTTGATGGTGATGCCGCGCTGGCGTTCGAGGGCCAGGGAGTCGGTCTGGGTGTTGCCGTCGTCGACGCTGCCGACCTCGTCGATGACCCCGGCGGCGTGCAGCAGCCGCTCGGTCAGGCTGGTCTTACCGGCGTCTACATGCGCCAGGATCCCCAAATTGAGCATACGCACCGAACGTCATGTCCTCTGTAGAAATGGCTCTTCCTTCCTGGGTGGACATGAACGTTCCTCGCATGTTCGCTCCTCTGGTCGTTCGGCTCGCGCGGCCAGCACACCAGAGAGCCTGTCCGCGCGGCAAACGGTTTTCCCGTCCGCGCGAGCGCTCCCCTAGGGTGAGACCGGTTCCCTAGGAGAGGAAGATCCGGTGAGTGAAACCGGTGGGGTGACCATCCCGCCCGTGGTCGAGCTGCCGGCCCGTGCGGCGGCCGCGGACAACCGCCTGACGCGCTGGCTGCTGGAGCATCGGGTCCAGCCGGTCGGTCCCGAGACGGCCGAGGGGCACGCCAAGCCGCAGCCCTGGTGGAAGGTCATGTGCCTGACCGGGGTCGACTACTTCTCCACGCTGGCCTACCTGCCCGGCATCGCCGCGCTGGCCGCCGGGGCGCTGTCGCCGCTGGCCACGCTGCTCATCGTGGCGCTGACGCTGCTGGGCATGTTGCCGATGTACCGCAGGGTCGCCGGGGAGAGCCCGCACGGGCAGGGCTCCGTCGCGATGCTGGAGCGGCTGCTGCCGTTCTGGCAGGGCAAGCTGTTCGTGCTGGTGCTGCTGGGGTTCGTGGCCACCTCGTGGATCATCACGATCACGCTGTCGGCCGCGGACGCCTCGGTGCACGTCGTGGAGAACCCCTTCTTCCCGAGCTTCCTGCACGGTCACGAGGTCGAGCTGACCGTGCTGCTGCTGCTCGTGCTCGGCGGGGTCTTCCTGCTCGGCTTCACCGAGGCGGTCAGCGTCGCCATCCCGCTGGTCTCGATCTTCCTGCTGCTGAACGCCGTGGTCGTCGCCGTCGGCCTGAGCGCCATCGTGACCACGCCCGGCGACATCTCCCGCTGGACCGAGGCGCTGACGAGCGGCGGCGGCGGCTTCGGCGGGGTCATCGGCCCGGCGATCCTCGCCTTCCCGCTGCTGGTGCTGGGCCTGTCGGGGTTCGAGACGGGCGTGAGCATGATGCCGCTGGTCGAGGCCGCGGGCAAGACGCCCGGGGAGCAGTTGGCCGCGCGCATCCGCAACACCCGCAAACTGCTCACCGTCGCCGCGCTCGTCATGAGCGTCTACCTGATCGCGACCAGCTTCGTGACCACGGTGCTCATCCCGCCGGAGGAGTTCCGGCCCGGCGGCGCGGCCAACGGCCGGGCGCTGGCCTATCTGGCCCACGAGCGGCTGGGCGAGCTGTTCGGCACGGTCTACGACATCAGCACCATCCTCATCCTCTGGTTCGCCGGAGCCTCGGCGATGGCCGGGCTGATCAACATCGTGCCGCGCTACCTTCCCGGCTACGGCATGGCGCCGGACTGGGGCCGCGCGGTCCGGCCCGTGGTGCTCGTCTACACCGGCATCAGCATCGTGCTCACCATCGCGTTCGGCGCCGACGTCGACGCCCAGGCGGGCGCGTACGCGACCGGCATCCTGGCCATGATGGTCTCCGGCGCGGTCGCGGTGACGATCTCCGCCGTCCGCCGCAGGCAGCGGGGCGCCGCCATCGGGTTCACCGTGCTCACCCTGGTGCTGCTCTACGCGCTGGCGGAGAACATCAGGGAGAAGCCGGACGGCATCGCCATCTCCGGGCTGTTCATCCTCGGCGTCATCGTCATCTCGCTGGTCTCCCGGGTGTCGCGGACGACCGAGCTGCGGGCCGGCCGCATCGAGCTCGACGAGCGGGCCCGCCGGTTCATCGCCGACTCGATCGCCCACGACGGCGCGCTCAACATCATCGCCAACCGCCGCCAGGGCGGGGACAAGGCCGAGTACGACGCCAAGGAGCGCGAGCAGCGCGGCATCAACCCGGTCCCCGGGCGGGCGGACGTGCTCTTCCTGGAGGTCGACGTCATCGACCCGTCCGAGTTCAGCAACGTGTTGTGCGTGCGCGGGGTCGAGGTGGACGGGCACCGCGTGCTGCGCGCCGAGAGCCCCGCCGCGCCGAACGCCATCGCGGCCATCCTGATCGCCCTGCGCGAGGTCACGGGGGTCCGGCCGCACTGCTATTTCGAGTGGGCCGAGGGATCGCCGCTGATGCACCTGCTGCGCTACCTCATCCTCGGGCGCGGCGACACGGCCCCGGTCGTCCGCGAGATCATCCGCACCTCGGAGCCCGACCTGGAGAAACGGCCGGGCATCCACGTCGGCTAGCCCGGCCGGGCCGGGCGGGATCGGCCCCGCCCGGCCCGCGCGCGCCGCTCAGCGCAGGCGGCCCGCGCCGGCTCCCGCCGGGACGAGCGCCCGCAACGCCTGCGGCGGATGGATCCGGGTGAACAGCGTCGGCGTCCAGCCGGCGTCGGTGCCGAGCGCCGTGCCGTTGGCCGCGTTGTACGCCGCCACCACGTCCACCGGCACCCGGTCCACCAGGTTGTCCTTGGCCGTGATCGCGGTGCCGTTGAACACCGTGAGCACCTTCGCCGCCGCGATGCCGTCGAAGGCGTTGCTCTGCGCGTAGACCTGTGACCGGAAGCCGACGCCGATGCTGTACCCGTGCCCGGCGCCGCCCGTGTAGTAGTTGTTGTAGACGTGCACCTGGCCGAAGCGCACCCGCGGCGTGCGCTGGCCGAGCCCCTCGAAGTGGTTGTGGTGCAGCGTCACCTTGAGCTTGTCCGCCTCGCCGTACCTGCTCTCGGTGTCGGTGTTGCCGATCAGCGACACCTTGTCGTGGCCGCTGAGGTGGTTCCACGACAACGTCACGTAGTTCGAGGCGCGGACCACGTCGAGCAGGCCGTCGTGCACCTGGAACGGGCGGCCGAAGTGGAGCGGCTGCCCCGAGTCGGGGTTCGCGCCGTCGTTGAGCGTGTTGTGGTCCAGCCACACGTGGGTGGCGGCGGAGACCTCGACGTTGTCGAAGGAGGCGTTCCAGTTGCCGTCGGCGCCGTCGGTCGGGTCCCACTGCGGGAAGCAGTCGGAGGTGTCGGTGATGGTGAGGTTGCGCACGATGACGTTGTCGGCGTTGGAGACGCGCAGGCCGAAGCTCTTCAGCGCGGCGTCGCGGCCCACGCCCATGAGGGTGACGTTGGAGCCGACCGCGATGCTGACGTGCTGGGCCATCTTCGCGTACGACGCCTTGCGGGCCTCCTCCAGCGGACCTGACGGGACGCTGGTCCTGCCCCAGACGGCCGGGTCGTAGGCGGCCAGGTAGGCGGGCAGGCTGTAGCCGCCGGTGGCGTAGTCGGCGCAGGTGAGCGGGGCGCCGGAGTCGTCGGTGTCGGCGTCTATGGCACCCTTCACGTAGATGATCTTGGGGGTGTTGTCGGCCGGGTCGCCGAGGGCGGCGATGAGCTGCGCCCTGGTCGAGACGGTGTGCACGTCCTCGCGGCGGGCGGCCGAGCCGCCCGTCGTGCCGGTGGTGGCCGCGGCCCAGCCGTCGCCGGCGGGCAGCGTCTCGCGCCCCGGCTCGGGCGGGACGGGGCGGGGGCGGCGGACCGGGTTCCAGCCGTCGCCGCCCGCCAGGTAGCGCTGCGGGGTGAAGGCGGCGGCCTGGCCGGCGTCGAGGCGCGGGCGGTCGGCGTTGTCCGTGGCGCCGGGGCCGTGGTTGCGGTATTCGGACAGGCGGGCGTCGCGCCAGCTCAGGCCCGACATGTCGGTCCAGGGCGCGTCCTTGACCTGCTGGCCGAGCCAGGACTCGCGCACCAGGACCTGGCCGCGGGCCGTGACGGAGCCGCCGGCGGGCCAGGGCCGCCCCAGATGGTACGTCCGCGCGGGCGCGTCGCTGGTCAGCCTGCTGCGGTAGATCAGGAAGCCGTACGGGTTGCTCAGCTCGGTGCTGGCCGCGGTGACGTAGCCGTTGTTGTCCGCGCTGCCCCGGTCGAGCGCCTTGATGACGCAGTCGTCGAAGACGGCGGTGGCGCGGCCGAAGATGAAGTCGACGTCGCCCTCCACGTAGCAGCCGTGGAAGTACTGCCGGGCCGTCGTCGTGGCGGAGGCGGTGTTGGCGTAGAGGGTGTCCTGGTTGCCGAGGAACCTGACGTTGTCGTAGACCTGCCGGTCGCCCGTGGTGCGCACGGCCACGGCCTGGCCGGCGCCGCGCGCGGCCTCGTCGTAGGAGTTCTCGAAGGTGAGGTCGCGGGCGGTGAAGTCGGGGGCGCTGATCACGTACGAGGCGCTGCCCGAGGTGCCGTAGACGCCGGAGCCGTCCGGCTTGGGCGTGGCCGCCGAGGCGTCGAACGTGAGCACCACCTCACGCGGGTCACGGGTGGCGCCGGCCAGGGTGATGTGCGGCTTGTCCGCCGGGATGACCACCTGCTGCTTGTAGGTGCCCGCGCGGACCAGGATGGTGACCGGCCGGGTGTTGCCGGAGGGGACGGCGTCGACGGCGGCCTGCACGGTCGCGTGGTCGCCGGTGCCGTCGGCCGCGACCACGATGGTGGCGCGGGTGGCGGCGGCCACGGGCGGCGCCGTCGCCACCGCTGTGAGGGCGACCAAGGAGAGGAGTAACGGAAGTCGCATGCGCAACCTCGCAGAGTGCGGCAATCGGTTGCATGAAACGTTCGCCCAACTCCGCCGACCACGTCAATGGAACGCAGTGAAACTGCACCTTTCCTGCAACAAGCGGTTGCATGTTCGATGACGCGTCGCGCGCGTCTTGACCGCGCTGACCCGCCGGATCTACAGTCCGCCTGATATTTATCGGCGTTTCCCTGAAACTTTCATGTCCGATGCCAGAGGAGCCCCGTGCGCACCCTTCGAGCCCTGGTGGTCGTCGCCCTGTTGTGCCTCGTGCCGGTGCTTCCCGCGCACGCGGCGGACCTCACGTACGACTTCGAGGACGGCACCGCGCAAGGGTGGGGGCCGCGCGGCGACGGCGTCTCCGTCACGGCGAGCCCGGACGCCGCGCGCTCCGGCACGAGCGGCCTGCTCACCACCGGCCGCACCGCCACCTGGCACGGCGCGTCGATCACCGCGCCCTTCGCCAGGGGCGTCGGCTACACCGTCACCGCCTGGGCCCGGCTGGTCGCCGGCCAGCCGTCCAGCACGATCGCGATGACCGTGCAGCGCACGCCGACCGGCGGCGAGACCACCTACGAGCGGGTCGCGGCGGCCACCGTCACCGATGCCGGATGGGTGCGCCTGTCGGGGAGCTACCAGTTCACCGCCGAATCCGCCGACCTGCAGCTCTACGTGGAAAGCTCCGACGCCACCTCCCAGTACGCCCTGGACGACATCGTCATCAGCCCGCTCGGCGACCCCACTCGGGAGCCGATCACCAGCGACTTCGAGGACGGCACCGCGCAGGACTGGGCGCCCAGGGCCGCCGCCACGCTGGAGTCCGCCCCGGCCGCCGCCCACGCGGGCGCCCGCGGCCTCGCCGTCAGCGGCCGGTCGGCCTCCTGGGACGGGCCCACGCTGAACGTGCTCGGCCGGATGGGCAAGGGCGACAAGTACGCCCTGTCGGTGTGGGTGCGGCTCGGCCCCGACACCCCCTCCGGCCGGCTCGGCCTGTCGATCGAGCGCAGGAGCGGCGGCACCCCGAGCTACGAGCGGATCGTCACGCCCAAGGAGCTGGTGGCGGGGGAGTGGGCGCGGTTGTCCGGCACGTACACGCTCGCGTACGACGTCGACTTCCTCGGCCTGTACATCGAGTCCGACACCGGCACCTTCCCCTTCCACCTGGACGACTTCTCCCTGACCTACGTCCAGCCCAAGCCCATCCAGACCGACATCCCCGCCGTCAAGGACGCGGTCCCCTTCACCATGGGCTCGGCGCTCACCAGGCCCGACACGCTCGGCGTGCACGGCGAGCTGCTGGCCAGGCACTTCGACGGCATCACCCCCGGCAACGAGCTCAAGTGGGACGCCACCGAGCCCAGGGAGGGCGAGTTCACCTTCGCCGACGGCGACCACCTGGTGGACTTCGGCACCGAACACGGCATGACGATCCGCGGCCACACGCTCGCCTGGCACAGCCAGACCCCCGACTGGGTCTTCGCCGACGCCGGCAAGGAGCTGCTGCTCCAGCGGCTGGAGACGCACGTGCGCACCCTCGTCACCAGGTACAAGGGCCGGATCGCGGCCTGGGACGTGGTCAACGAGGTCGTGGACGAGAACCAGCCCGACGGGCTGCGCCGCTCGAAGTGGTACGAGATCGCCGGCCTCGACTTCATCCGCACGGCCTTCCGCGTCGCCCACGAGGCGGACCCGGCCGCCAAGCTCTTCATCAACGACTACAACACCGAGTTCCCGCGCAAGCGCGAAGCCCTGTACGCCCTGGTCAAGCGGCTCAAGGACGAGGGCGTGCCGATCGACGGCGTCGGCCACCAGCTCCACCTGAACATCGAGCAGCCGCCCGCCTCCGACGTCGAGGACACCATCGAACGCTTCGCCACACTCGGCGTGGACCAGCAGGTCACCGAGCTCGACGTGAGCGTCTACACCGACTTCGTCTCCTCCTACGACACCATCCCGCCGGAGCTCCTGGCCGAGCAGGGCCACCGCTACAAGGAGCTGTTCGACGTCTTCAGGCGGCAGGCCGCCCACCTCAGCTCGGTGACCGTGTGGGGCGAGTCCGACGACGTGAGCTGGTTGCGCACCTGGCCGATCCCCCGGCTGAACGCGCCCCTGCTCTTCGACGACGACCTGCAGGCCAAGCCCGCCTACTGGGGCGTCGTGGACCCGTCGAAGCTGGCGGCGCGGGTGCGCAGGCTGGAGGCCCCGGCCGGCACGCCCAAGGTGGACGGCAAGCGGGACCTGGAGTGGGACCTGCTGCCCGACGCGCCCATCGCCCGGGTGGGCGAGGTGTCGGCGGGCTTCCAGGCACGCTCCTCCGTCAAGGGGCTGTACGTGCTCGCCGAGGTCACCGACCCGACCGTCAACGCGACGGACCAGGTGACGTTCACCGTGGACGGCACGCCCCACGTCGTCCGGCGCACGAGCCCCGGGGTCAAGCGCACGCCGGCCGGCTACCGGGTCGAGGCCCTGGTCAAGAAGGGCACCGGCGTCGGCGTGACCGTACGCGACCGCGTCACCGAGATCTCCTGGACCGGCGAGGTCACCGCCGTTCCCGCCGTCAAGCTCACCTCGGCCGCCCACCGCGCGCCCGTCCTCGACGGCGTCGTGGACCGGGCGTGGTCGGCGGCGCCGGAGGTGCGCACCGCCACCTGGATCCAGGGCACGTCCGGCGCGACCGCCAAGGTCAGATCGCTCTGGAGCGGGTCCACGCTGTACGTCCTCGCCCAGGTCACCGACCCCGTCCTGAGCGAGGAGTCCCCGAACGCCTGGGACCAGGACTCCGTCGAGATCTTCGTGGACCCCGGCAACGGCAAGACCAAGGGCTACGGGGACGACGACGGGCAGTATCGCGTCAGCTTCTCCGGCCGGCTCACCGTCGGCGGCACCTTCGACGCGGCCGGGGTGAAGGATCACCTGACGGCGGCGGCCAAGGTGGTGCCCGGCGGGTACGTCGTGGAGGCGGCCGTCGAGCTGCCCACGGTCACGTTGGGTGAGGGCGTGCTGCTGGGGTTCGACGTGCAGGTCAACGACGCCACGGGCGCGGCGCGTACCGCTGCGGTGACCTGGAACGACGCCAGTGCCCGCAGTTACCTCGACACCAGCCACTGGGGCGTGCTCCGCCTGGCCGGCTAGGACCTTCGCGACCGTGGTGAAAACCATTGGGCATGGGCGGGGCCGACCTCTACTGTGGCGCGGTGACAACTCAGGTGATTGTTCTCAATGGCGGCTCCAGCTCGGGCAAGTCCGGAATCTCCCGGTGCCTGCAGGCGATCCTGCCGGACCCATGGCTGGCCATGTCGGTCGACACCCTGGTCGACGCGATGCCCGCCGCCATGCGAGCGTCGGATGAGGGGATCACCTTCGCCCCTGACGGCCAGGTGCTCGTCGGGCCGGAATTCATGACCCTGGACGCGGCGTGGACCGAAGGGATCGCCGCCATGGCCCGCGCGGGGGCCGGGGTCATCGTGGATGACGTGTTCCTCGGTGGGGCGGGTTCCCAGGATCGGTGGCAGAAGGCCCTTGCCGGACTGGACGTGCTTTGGGTCGGGGTGACGTGCGACAGCACGGTCGCCGCAGGTCGCGAGATCGCCCGGGGCGACCGTGTCGGGGGGATGGCCGCGTTGCAGGCGGAAGTGGTGCACGAGGGCGTGGCCTACGACCTGGTGGTGGACACCACGCACACCGAGTCCTTGGTGTGCGCGCGGACCATCGCCGCCCGGGTGCGTTGACAACGCTGCATTCGAGACACTTGCCAGGCCGCTACGCCGGGCAGGGAGGTTTGTAGGGGAGGCCGGGGATGTGGCGGCCCCATTCGGTCTTGGTGATGGACATGCCTGAGGCGGTGCAGGCCGTTTCGCGGGCCTGGTCCACGTTCAGGCCCCAGAGCCGGACGGCCGGCCCCGACGCGGCGGCCAGGGTCGTGCCGTCCGGGCTGAACTCCACGTCCTTGACGCCGGGGCCGCCGGACCGGGCCGCCTCGGCGAGGACCGCCCACAACGCGGGCCGGGCCGGCTCGGTGATCGTCCACAGGCGGATCGTGGCGTCCTGTGACGTCGTGGCCAGCGTCTTGCCGTCGGGGCTGAAGGCCAGGGCGGTCACGTCGGCGGTGTGCCCCTGCAGGGTGGCGAGCGGCCGGGGGCGTTCCGGGCGGGTGACGTCCCAGAGGCGGGCCGTACCGTCCGCCGACGCCGTGGCCAGCGTCTTGCCGTCGGGGCTGAAGCGGACCTCGGCCACCGCGCCCGTGTGCGCGGCGAACTCCGCCAGCTTGCGCGGCTTGGCGGGCTTGGCCAGATCCCACAGGCGGACCGAGGCCGCCTCCGAGCCGGTGGCGAGCACCCGGCCGTCCGGCCGGAACGCGGCGGTGCCGATCCGGTCGGCGGCGGCGCCGGGCGCCGCGCGGGCCTTCGGGGCCGCGGGTTCGGCGACGTTCCAGAGCAGCGTCCTGCCGTCACGTCCCGTCGTCACGACCGTCTTCCCGTCCGGGCTGTACGCGGCCGAGCGCACGCCGTCCGTGTGGCCGGTGAGCGTCGCCACCACCTTCGGCGCCGCCGGTGCGGAGACCCGCCACAACCGCGCCGTACGGTCGAGTGACCCCGTGACCAGATAGCGGCCGTCCGGGCTGAACCCGGCCGCCAGGACGGCGGCGGTGTGCCCGCTCGACGTGGACGTGAGCGTGGCCGCCGCGGGATCGGCGACGTTCCAGAGCTTGACGGTCATGTCCTCGGACGTGGTGGCGAGCACGCGGCCGCCCTTGGCGATGGCCAGGCCGTTGACGGCGCCCGTGTGCCCGGCGAGCGTCGCGCGGGCCGCGGCGCGGGCGGGGTTGGCGACGTTCCACAGGCGGGCCGTGCCGTCGGCGGAGGAGGAGGCGAGGGTGGCGCCGTCGGCGCTGAACGCGACACCGGTCGCCGCGCCGGTGAAGCCGGTCAGCGTGCCCGAGAGCTCGGGCCCGACCGGGTCGGAGACGTCCCAGAGGCGGACGGCCGCGTCGGCGGAGGCGGCGGCCAGGAGGTCGCCGTCCGGGCTGAAGGCCACGTCGCCGACCGCGGACTCGCCCGCCGCCGTGCCGACGAGGCGGGCCGCGGTGATGTCCCACAGGTCCACAGAACCGGTGCCGGAGGACGTGGCGAGATAGCGGCCGTCCGGGGCGAACGCCACGCTCCTGACGTCGCCGCCCGGCGCGGTCAGCACCCCCAGACCGGCAGGCTCGCCCGTGGTGCGCACGTCCAGCAGCGCGATCCCGCCGGCCGAGGTGACCGCGAGCAGCCGCCCGTCGGGGCTGTAGGCCACCCGCGTGGGGTCGGCGGCCTGCCGCGACACCGACGACTGACGGGGGCGCCGGAGATCCGCGACGTTCCACAACCGCACCGTTCCGTCGGACGACGCCGTGGCCAGCGAGTCGCCCTTGGGGCTGAACGCCACGGAGACCACCTGGTCCTTGTGGCCCTTCAGCGTGGACAGGGCGCGTGGCTTGGCGGGGTCGGTCACGTCCCACAGCGCGGCGCTCTCGTCGGCGGAGCCGGTCGCCAGGACCCGCCCGTTCGGGCTGAACGCCACCGCCAGCACGGCCTTCGTGTGGCCCTTGACGACGCCCGCGCTCTTGGGGCGCAGCGGGTCGGCGACGTTCCACAACCGGGTGGTGAAGTCGCCCGACGCGGTGGCGACGACGCGGCCGTCGGGCCGGTAGGCGATCCGCTCGACGGGCGCGGTGTGCCCGATCATGCGAGCGCCGATGGGACGGGTGAGCGTGCCGAGCAGCGCCCCCCGGGCTTCCGGAGTGGCCGAGATCGTGTACGCGCTCAGCGCCAGCTGGGCCCCGAGCGAGCTGTCCGCCACCCGGCCCGCCACGGCGGCGACCTGGCGGGACAGGCTCTCGTCCCGCGCACCGGCCGCCTGCCTGGCCTGCCTGCCCGACTCCGCGCTCTGCCGCAGCGCCACCACCACGCCGCCCGCGGCCACCAGGACGAGGAGCGCCAGGACGGCGATCACGCCGCGCGCGATCAGCGAGCGCCGGCCCACCCGCCGCCGCGACGCGGCGAGGAACTTCCGCTCCAGCGGCTCGGCCCGCCCGCCGTCCCCCTCCTGCGCGGCTTGGTCGCCCGCCGCGTGTGCCGCCTGTGCGGCCGCCAGGCGGCCCTCGGTGTACAGGTGCGCCGGATCCTGCCCCTCCCGCTGCCACGCCGCCGCGTCCTCGGCCAGCCGCCGCCGCACCAGCAGCCCGGCGCCATCGGTGCCGACCCAGCTCCCGAGCCGTGGCCAGGCGCTGATGAGCGCGTCGTGGGCCGGCTCCGCCTCGGCCCCGTCCACGACGACCAGCCGCGCCCGGACGAGCTCGGCCAGCACCTGCCCGGCGACGGACGGCCCCTCGGCGGCCAGGCTCGCGACGGGCACCCGCCGCCGGGTGCCGCCGGTCCGCTCGTCCACCCGGATCATCCGGACCAGCAGGTCGCGCGCGATGGGCTCGGACTCCGCCGACAACCGCCGCAGGGCCTCCTCGCCGCTCGTCGCCACGGCCCGCGCGACGCCGCCGGCCGCCCGGTAGCCGGCCATGGTGAGCACGCCGCCCGTACGCCGCTGCCAGGTCGTGAGGAGCGCGTGGGACAGCAGCGGAAGCACGCCGTCCGGCCAGTCCAGCGCCCGCAGGTCCTCCAGGACGAGGTCGGTGAGCCCGGCCTCCAGGGACAGGCCGGACCGCACGGCCGGCTGCTCGATGGCGGCGCGCGACTCGGCCTCGGTCATCGGCGCCACGATCTCCGGCCGCCGCATCGCCTCCAGCAGCCCCGGGTACGACGCGCAGCGCCCGAAGAACTCCGACCGCACGGCGATCACCACCGCCGCCGACCGGGACGCCGCCACCAGCGCCTCCACGAACCGCCGCCGGGCCCTCTCGTCCGAGCAGGCGGTGAACACCTCCTCGAACCGGTCCACCACCAGCAGCGACCGCCGCGGCAGCGCCCGCCCGGCAGCGCCGGGATCCGACTCGATGACCGCCCGCAGCCGGGCCGGATCACCGCCGCCGAGCGCGGCCAGCTCGGCGGCCAGCGTCCCGACCGGCTGCGCGCCCGGCCTCAGCACCAGGCACGGCAGGTCCTCGCCGAACTCGCGCCGCAGCGCCGGGATCAGCCCGGCCCGCAACACCGACGACTTCCCGCACCCCGACGGGCCGGTGACGATCAGCGGGCCGCCCGTCTCGAACGCGTGAGACCCGATGACGACCGGCGGCCCGCCCGCCCGCAGCGCCTGCCGCGCCCGCGCGAGAAGGGACCTGGTCAGCTCGTCGCGGCCGAAGAACATCCCGGCGTGCTCGGGACCGTACCCGGCCAGGCCGCGATACGGGCACTCCAGGTCGCCCGGGGACGCGATCGGCGGCCCTGACCTGCGCGGACCCTCGTGGGCGGAGTTGTGCGCGAGCGGGGGCCGGTCGCCCAGGTTCGCCGCGCGGCGCCGCGGCCGGGGGAAGCCGGCATCGGGCAGCGCGCTGGCCAGGTGCCGGTAGAGGTGGTCCAGCGTGAGCTCCTGCGGCCCCGCCGGGTCGCCCTCGTTCAGCAGGCGCAGCAGCGCGCCGCTGAGCGCCGTGTGCCGCACGCCGGGCAGCGCCCAGGAGTTCTCGTCCCGGCTCGACGACGCCAGCACGTACGCGCTGCGCCACGTCCCCTCGAAGACCTGCTCGACCGCCTTGGCCGGCGTCGGCCGGCCGCCTCCGCCGAAGCAGCAGTCCAGCACCGCGACGATGAGCTCGGCCTCGGAGGAGGCGAGGATGTCGCGCGCCACGCGGTAGGGGAGCGCCTGATAGCCGGGCACGCCCTGGCTGAGGTCCACGGTGGCGCGCGTGGCCAGGTGCAGCTCGTCGTCCTCGCTGAACAGCCCGTGCCCGGCGTAGTAGAACATCAGGACGGACGTGGCCTCCCGGGCCGCGCGTTCCAGCGCCTCGCCCAGATTGGCGGGGGTCGCCGGGTCGAGCAGCACGGTCAGGCCGGCCGGATCCAGGCCGCCCCGCTCGACCAGGCACCGGCCCACGTCGTCGAGGGTCGCCGGAATGGCGGGCACCTGCGGCAGCCGGGACACCGGGCGGTGCGTGCCCGTGCCCGCCACCAGGACGCGGGCGCCCTCTTCGGACAGCAGCAGGGGTGGACCGTTCCATGGGGCGGTCCGTACGAGCCGGGTCGTCGCGAATCGGTCCTCGGTCATCCGGCGCTCCACCGCGAGGAGGGGGCGATCGGGCTGGAGGCGCCCAGACGGCGGCCTCGGCTCGGAGCGCAAGCCGATGGCGCCGCGAACCCCCCGGTAGCCACAAATCCTGGAAAACTCCTGGTTGTCAGCGTACGCAGGTCTTCGCCCGTCGTCGAGCCACATTTGACAGCCCGCCGGGGCAACGGAGCCCGGCCACCCGATGGCCGGGCTCCGTGCGCCGCTACCAGTTGGCCGGCAGTCCCGGCGCCGTCGCGGGCAGCGGGTGGCCGGGCGGATGGATCACGTACGTCACGCCGCCGCTGCTCGACGAGCGCAGCCAGACGTTCTCGAACGCGGCGCGCGGATAGACGTGCCGGACGGCGGCGTTGCCCGGCGACGCCGGATCGTTGGCGATGACGTCGCCGCTCGCGGTGAACCCGACGACCGCCATCAGGTGGCCGTCGGTCCCGTAGCCGGCGCCCGGCAGCTCGCTCTTCTTGAACGACTGCGAGGTGATGACCGGGATGCCGGCCTTGATGAGCTGCTCCAGCTCGGTCAGCGACCGCAGCCGGGTGACGAACCCGTCCATGCCGTACCGCCCCGCGTAGGCCGTGTTGAACGGCCAGTTGCCCGCGCCCCCGTAGGCGTGGTCGTAGACGTAGCGGGCGGCGTGGTCGACCTCGGGGTTCGGGTCGGCGGGGTCGACCCAGGAGGTGTCCTCGGCGCTCGGCCACCTGTCCCAATAGCCGAGGATCATGGTGGTCGAGGTGGGGCTGCACCAGGCCTCGCCGCCGCCGTTCCACTCGGGGTAGTGGCCGACGTGCACGTTCTGGGAGCGGCGCGGCACGTTCAGCTCCGTCCCCCAGGCGCCGCCGCCGGGGCTGACCGGCACCGTCTTGCGCGCGGGCACGTTGGAGGCCATGACCCCGGACGTGCGTACGCGCGGCGTCACCGAGGAGCCCGGCGTGCGGTAGAGCGTGAGGCGGAGCTGGTAGCCGCTCAAGGGCTTGCCCGCGGCCGCGACCAGCGTGTCCACCGCCACCGTGGCGTCCGCGTCACCCTGGCCCGGCACCGAGGTGCGGCGGATGTCGCCCTCGGCGTAGGACCAGCGGCCCAGGGAATACCACTTCGTCAGGCCCGCCGCGTTTCTGGCGCGGGCCTCGACCTGCAGCCAGCTTCCCGGCGGGACGTCCGCGGTCCAGGAGGCGATCAGCTCGGTGGCCGGGAAGCCGATGACCTGCTCGGAGCCGGTCCAGCGGGCATATTCCCACGTCTTGGTGCCGAGCGCGTCGGTGTAGCCGACGGTGCCCGCGGCCGAGCCGAACGACAGGCCGTCGCCGGCCGTGGTGCCCTCGAAGGTGCCCGAGGTGAAGTCGGCCCGCTTGAAGAGGACGTCCGGCACCGCCAGGGGCGCCGGTGTCGCGCCCGCGGGCGAGGAGAGGGTTGTGACCAGGAGGAGGGACGACAGGAACACGGTCAGCGCGCGCATGAACCCACCTTCTCTGAAGGCGCTCGATGGGGCTGAGAGTAGGCAGAGCGGGTATGCGAAGCATCGGGAAATCTACGTATCGCGCGCTGTTCGAAAAGAATCGGCCGCACTTCGACCGCGTCGCCGCCCGTTTCGGCCGGGTCGGCGGCCCGCCTCGTTCGCGTCAGCCGCTCGCCTCGACCGGGTCGGGCTGGGGCGCCGGGGTGTAGGGCGGCAGGTTGAAGCGGGTGCGGATGGTCTGCTGGACCGTGGTCTTGTCGGCGCGGGCGTCGATGGTCATGACGTACTCCTTGCGCCGGAACAGCTCCACCACCGGGTCGATCTTGCTGTGGTAGTCGCGCAACCGCCGGGCCAGGGCGTCAGGGGTGTCGTCCACGCGGGTGACCAGCTCGCCGCCGCACACGTCGCAGCGGCCCTCGACCTCGGGCCGGTGGGCGATGAGGTTGTAGTCCATGCCGCACCGCGAGCACAGCCGCCGGGCCAGGACGCGGCGGCGTACCTCCTCGTCGGGCAGGTCGAGGTGGATCACGCCGTCGAGGTCGTAGCTCTCCAGGAAGAACTCCGCCTGCGGCCGGTTGCGGGGGAAGCCGTCGATGATGAAGCCGTAGTTCCAGTCGTGCAGCGCCAGCCGGTCCTTGACGACGTCCGCCACCAGGTCGTCACCCACCAGCTCGCCCGCCGCGACCAGGCGGCGTACTTGGGCGCCGAGCTTGGTGTGGTGCTTGACGTGCCAGCGGAAGACGTCGCCGACGCTGATGTGCACCAGATCGAGGTCCTGGGCGAGCAAGGTGCTCTGGGTGCCCTTGCCGCTGCCCTGGACGCCAAGGATCACGTATTTCCGCATGTCCCACTCCTGGGGTCTGTGTCATCGCTTGAGCATGGTCACCATCCCATTCCGGTGGCGCCGGCGTGTTCACCGGTCGTTCTTGACGCACCTCAGGACGAGGAAGACGGGGAACCTGGCGACGTCCGCTCGCTTCGCCGCCCAGGACGGGGACGGCTCGGGCTCGGCCATCTCCTCCAGCCAGAGCCCGTGCTCGCGCAGGGTGTTGAGATAGGTCGACAGGGTGCGGTGGTTGGCGCCCACCTGGCGGCGCAGCGCCGACAGCTCGCCGTCCGCCCGCCACCAGCCCTCCGCGTGGTAGCGGGCGTCCCCCGGCCAGGAGCCCGAGACGCCCTGCCCACCGGGGAAGCAGGGGTGCAGGATCGAGCAGGCGAACACGCCGCCGGGGCGCAGGGCGGCGGCGGCGCCGGAGACGGCGCCCTCCAGGTCGTCGATGTCGGACAGGCCGAAGCCGCAGACGACGGCGTCGAACGGCGCCAGCTCACGCAGCCCCGGCCCGGTCTCGCCGGGGTCCGTGGTGAAGAGGCCGGGCTGGGTCACGTCGGCGTGGACGTAGTGGATGCCGAGGGGAGCTTCGCGCTCGGCGGTCCGGGCCTTGTCGATCAGCGCCGCCGAGATGTCGACGCCGGCGACCTCGGCGCCCCGGCGGGCGAGCTCGCGGCTGATGCGGCCGTGTCCGCAGGCGATCTCCAGCACCCGCCGGCCCGCGATCGGCTCCAGGAGACCGAGCAGCCGCAGGGACGCCGGATCGTCGATGATGTCGGTCCACCCGGCCGCGTAGAAGTCGGCGATGTCGTCGTAGCGCGCAACGGCTGCCATGCCCCCCAACCCTACGCCGATCCGGCCGCCGGCAAAGAGTCCGCCACGGCGGCGTCTGGTTCTGGTGGGTGCCCGTCCGCGGACGGGTCCGGCGATAGGAGGATCGCCCCTGGTCACCATGGACGGCAGGTTCACGCGGGGGTACGAGATGGGCATGCCCGGGATGGCGATGGTCATCGCGCTCACCGCGCTGGGCGGCGGGTCCGGCGCGGAGCCGTTCCCGCACGTGCCCGGCCCCAGCCTGCGGATCACCACGACCGCCGCCCCGGACCCGATGATCATCGGTACGGAGGCCGTCTACACCCTCACCGTCACCAACACCGGCGACCAGGACGCCGCCGACGTCTCGACCACCGGCACCCTGGACCCGAACCTCGACCCCGGCCGCCTGCCCGCCGCCTGCGCCCTGCCCGAGCCCAGGACCGTCACCTGCGGCGGCCCCGGCCTGACCGTCCCGCCGGGTGGCAGCGTCACGTACGACATCCCGGTCACGACCGACCCGGCGCTCCCCGACGGCACGAACATCACCAGCCGCGCCCAGGTCTCCTCCCCGGCGACACCCGGCGACACCACGCAACTGATCAGCCGGGCCCGCACCCTGGCCGACGTCGAGGTCGTCAGGACCGGCTCGTCCACCGCGCAGGCCGGCGGCGCCGCCACGTACACGCTGGAGGTGACCAACCACGGCCCTTCGCAGGCGTCGGACGTCAGCGTGCAGGACCCCGCCGGCGGCGGCCAGAACGTGATCACCGACCGCCCGCCGGAATGCCAGGGCGGCGGCCCGGCCCTCACCTGCGCCGTGGGCGCGCTCGCGCCGGGCGGGCACCGGACGTTCACGTTCACCGTCACCCCGGGCGTGGCCGGCACGTTCCGCGACTGCGCCACCGTCGACACCGCCGGCCGCGACCAGAACGCCGCCAACAACCGCTCCTGCACCTCCACCACGATCGAACCCGCCCCCGTCATCCCCACGGCGGACCCGTCGGTGGCGGCGGCGCCCGCCACCACCCCCGGCGGCGAGCGCGGCGAAGAGCCCTCGGCATCTCCCCAGGCGGAAGCCCTCGTCGAGGAGCCCGTCGAGGAGCCCGCTGCGGCACCGGGCGCGGACGAGCCGGAGCCGGTGCCCGCCGGCGACCGCGCGGCGATCCCGCAGCCCGAGAGCCTGCCCACGACCGGCGTCTCGATCTGGCTGCTCGGCCTGGGCGTGGCGGTGCTCCTGTCGATCGGCCTGCTGGGGGGCTACTTCTCCCGGCTCGACCGCCGCGGGCGCCCCGACCGGCGTGACCGCCGCGACCGTACCGAAGGACCGCGCTGACCGCGTCGCGGACGGCGGGCTCAGCGCCGCGACCGTTCCGAGGGGCCGCGTCGAGGACGGCGGGCTCAGCGGGGGCGGGGCGTCAGCGCGTCCCGCGTCCACGTCCCGAGGACGAGCAGCGTCTTCGTGCCGGTCACGTCTCCGGCCCGCCGCAGCCGGTCGATGACCTGCTGCAGGTGCCCGAGATCCCGGACCCGCACGTGGATGAGCGCGTCGGGATCGCCGGCGATGGTGAACACCGCCTGCACCTCGGGCACCTCCCTGGCGGTCCTGATGATCTCCGTGACCGGCGTCGTGCCGGGATAGCGCAGCTCGGTGAACGCCTCGATGCCCCACCCGAGCTTGGCGTAGTCGATCTGCACGGTGAAGCCGGTGATGATCCCGAGCTCGCGCAGCCGGTCCACCCGCCGCTTGACGGCGGCCACCGACAATCCGACCAGCTCGGCCATCTCCGAGAACGTCCGGCGCCCGTCCTCACGCAGCAGCCGCAGCACCTGGTGATCGATGTCATCCACGTCAGGCATACGAGAATCCTTCCTCAGACGCAAACAACGTCGGCCTGACGGCCATGTCGCCGCAAACTCTTTGCGTCTTCGACGCCACCTTTCATCTAATACTTGCGCATATCCTGCCCGCGTTGCTGTGCTGAGATTCACCACGTACGACAGCCAGGAGGTTCCGTGAGCGTGAGCGAGACACCCGCCCCCGTGTCGCTCGACGACAGGTACACGGCGCTGGACGGCCCGGTGCTCATCTCGGGCATCCAGGCCCTGGTCCGGTTGACGCTGGAACAGCGGCGCCTGGACGAGGGACGCGGGCTGGACACCAGGGTGTTCGTCAGCGGCTACCAGGGCTCGCCGCTGGCGGGCGTGGACCTGGAGATGGGGCGGGCCGCGCGGTTCCTGGAGCAGGCGGGCGTGGTCTTCCAGCCAGGGCTGAACGAGGAGCTGGCCGCCACGGCGGTGGCCGGCACGCAGCTCCTGGGCCAGCTCCCGGGTAAGCGCCACGACGGCGTGACGGGCTTCTGGTACGGCAAGAACCCCGGCCTCGACCGGGCCGCCGACGCCATCAGGCACGCCAACGTGTCGGGCACCGCGGCGCTCGGCGGCGCGGTGGCGTGGATCGGCGACGACCCCGGCTGCAAGTCCTCCACGCTGCCGAGCACGTGCGAGCCGATGTGCCAGAGCCTGTCCATGCCGCTGCTCGCGCCCGGCTCGGTCGCGGAGATCATCGAGTTCGGGCTGCACGCGGTCGCCCTGTCCCGCGCCACCGGCCTCTGGGCCGGGCTGAAGATCGTCGCGGACATCGCCGACGCGTCGGCCACCGTGGACCTCGGCCACCTGACCAAGGACATCCCGGCCCCCGTGCCCGACGGCAGCCGCTCCGCCCCCATCCTGCTCGGCCCCGCCGCGCTCGACGCCGAGCACGACATGCTCACCCGCCGGCTCGACCTGGCCCGCGAATACGCCCGCGCGAACGGCCTCAACCGGGTCATGCACGACGCGCCCCGGGCCACCACCGGCATCCTCGCCTCCGGCACCACGTACGCGGTCGTCCTGCGCGCCCTGGCCGACCTCGGCCTGAACGAGGCGGCCATGGACGACCTCGGGCTGCGGCTGATCAGGCTCGCGATGCCGTTCCCCCTCGCGCACGACGACCTGGCCGCCATGACCGCCGGCCTGGAGCGGGTGCTCGTGGTCGAGGACAAGGTGCCGTTCCTGGAGGGGCAGCTCAAGCAGGCGTTGTACGGCGGCGAGCGGACCCCGGCCGTCGTGGGCCGCGAGCTCCTGACCGCCCGGGGCACCCTCGGCGCCGAGGACGTGGCCAAGGCCGTCGCCACCTGCGTGGGCAGGGAGGTACGGCCCCGCGAGACGGTCCGGCTGAGGCGGTCGTTGCCGCTGGTGGCCGCGCGCACCCCGTACTTCTGCTCCGGCTGCCCGCACAACACCTCCACCCGCACCGCCGACGACACGCTGGTCGGGGTGGGCATCGGCTGTCACGCGATGATCGCGCTGGACGGGCACGGGCGGGGCACGCAGGTGGGCATCACGCAGATGGGCGGCGAGGGCGCGCAGTGGTTCGGGTTGTCGCCGTTCACCGACGACCGGCACTTCGTGCAGAACCTCGGCGACGGCACCTTCCACCACTCCGGTTCCCTGGCGATCAGGGCGGCGGTCGCGGCCGGGGTGTCCATGACGTACAAGCTGCTCTACAACGACGCCGTCGCCATGACCGGCGGGCAGCGCGCGGAGGGCCGGCTCGACGTGCCCGCGCTCACCCAGGAGCTGGCCGTCGAGGGCGTGCGCCGGGTGGTGATCACGACGCCGGAGCCGGAGACGTACCGGAGCGTGAAGCTGGCGCGGATCGCGTCCGTGCGGCACCGCGACGACCTGGCCGAGGTCGAGAAGGAGCTGGCCGCCGCCGGCGGCGTGACCGTGCTGATCCACGACGACCGGTGCGCGGCCGAGGAGCGACGGCTGCGCAAGCGCGGCAAACTCCCCACACCTTCGCAGAAGGTCGTGGTGAACGAACGCGTCTGCGAGGGTTGCGGCGACTGCGGCGAGGTCTCGACGTGCCTGTCCGTGCAGCCGGTCGAGACCGAGTACGGCCGCAAGACCCGCATCCACCAGCCGTCCTGCAACTCCGACCTGAGCTGCCTCAAGGGCGACTGCCCGTCGTTCCTGCTGGTCGAGCCGGGCGCCAAGCCCACCCGGCAGACGCCGCCCGAGCCGCCCCAGCCGCCCGAGCCCGCCCGCAGGCCCGTGGAGGCCCTGATCAGAATGCCCGGCATCGGCGGCACCGGCGTCGTCACCGTCTCGCAGATCCTGCAGATGGCCGCCCACCTCGACGGGCTGTACGCGGCCGGGCTGGAGCAGACGGGGCTGGCGCAGAAGGGCGGGCCCGTGGTGAGCGACGTACGGATCTCGCCGCGGCCGATCGAGGGCTCGGTGCGCGCCTCGAACGGCACCGCCGACGTGCTCATCGGGTTCGACCTGCTCGGGACGGCGGGCGAGGCGAACCTGGCCGTGGCCGCCCCCGAACGCACCGTCGCCATCCTGAACACCGCCGTCGTCCCCACCGCCGCCATGGTGACCGGCCGGGTGGCCGTGCCGGGGCACGCCGCCGCCGTCGCCCGCGTGGACTCCGTCGCCAAGAGCGTCACCTGTCTCGACGCGCACGCGCTGGCCGAGGAGCTGTTCGGCGACCACATGCCGGCGAACCTGCTCCTCCTCGGCGCCGCCTACCAGCACGGCTGCCTGCCGGTGTCCGCCGCGTCGGTCGAGCGGGCCATCGTGCTCAACGGGGCGGCCGTGGCCATGAACCTCGCCGCGTTCCGCTGGGGCCGCGCCGCCGTGGCCGACCCCGCCGCCGTCCTGCTCGCCTCCGCCCTGCCCGTGCCCACAGGGTTGGAGGAGCTGGTCGCCGCCCGCGTCGCCGACCTGACCGGCTACCAGAACGCCGCCTACGCCCGTACCTACGAAGACGACGTGCGCCGCGTGACGGACCTCGCGACCAAGCGCGCGGGCGCGGAGGCGGGCGGCCGGATCGCGCTCGCCTACGCCCGGGGCCTGCACAAGCTCATGGCCTACAAGGACGAGTACGAGGTCGCCCGCCTGCACCTCGACCCCGCCGAGAAGGAGCGCAGGGAGCGCGAGCACGGGCCGGGCGCGGTCGTGTCGGTGCTGCTGCACCCGCCGCTGCTGCGGGCGATGGGCATGAAACGCAAGATCAAGGTACGCCGATCGGCCGGGGTGTTGTTCCGGGGCCTGCGGGCCGCCCGGGTGCTGCGCGGGACCGTGTTCGACGTGTTCGGCCACGCCGGGGTCCGCCGCGTCGAACGCGAGCTCGTTCCCGAGTACCGTGACCTGATGAGCGCCGCCCTGACCCGGCTCACCCCCGCCACCGCCGACGCCGTCGCCGAGATCGCGGGGCTGCCCGAGCTGATCCGCGGATACGAGGACATCAAGCTCGCCCGGGTCGCCGAGTTCCGCGACCGCGCCAGAACCGCCCTGACGGAGCTCGCCGACCCCGCCCCTCACCTCGAAGCCGGCGAGATCGGCGCGCACCCCGGAATCGGCGAAGTCGCCGCCCACCCCGCCCTGAGCCAGGAGTGACCGTGCCCGTGACCGTCGACCGCCTGCTGCCCGATCGGGACGCCAAGGACCTCATCGAGCTGACCCGCGACATCGCCGACAAGGAGCTCGCGCGGCGGGTCGACGAGCACGAGCGCGCCGAGACCTACCCGGACGGGCTGTTCGCCACGCTGGGCGCCGCCGGGCTGCTCGGACTGCCGTACCCGGAGGAGATGGGGGGCGGCGGGCAACCGTACGAGGTGTACCTGCAGGTGATCGAGGAGCTGGCGATGCGCTGGGCGGCCGTCGCCGTCGCGACCAGCGTCCACACCCTCGCCTGCTTCCCCGTCGCCACCTACGGCTCACCCGAGCAGCGGGAGCGCTGGCTGCCCGACATGCTGGCCGGAGACCTGATCGGCGGCTACAGCCTCTCGGAGCCCCAGGCCGGCTCGGACGCCGGGGCCCTGACCTGCAAGGCGGAGCGGGTCGAGACCGGCTACCGGATCACCGGCAACAAGGCGTGGATCACCCACGGCGGCATCGCCGACTTCTACGCCCTCTTCGCCCGCACCGGCGAAGGCTCCCGGGGCATCTCCTGCTTCCTCGCTCCCGGAGCCGCCGACGGCCTCACCTTCGGCCGCCCCGAGGAGAAGATGGGGCTGCACGCCGTACCGACGACCAGCGCCCACTGGGACGGCGCGGTCCTGGAGGCCGACCGGCTGATCGGCGAGGAGGGGCAGGGTCTCCAGATCGCGTTCAGCGCCCTCGACTCCGGCCGCCTCGGCATCGCCGCCTGCGCCACCGGCCTCGCCCAGGCCGCCCTGGACGAGGCGGTGGCTTACGCGAAGGAACGGCAGACCTTCGGCAAGAAGATCATCGACCACCAGGGGCTCGGCTTCCTGCTCGCGGACATGGCCGCCGGGGTGGACAGTGCCCGCGCCACCTACCTGGACGCGGCCCGGCGCCGGGACGCGGGGCTCTCCTACAGCCGCCAGGCCAGCGTCGCCAAGCTGGTCGCCACCGACGCGGCGATGAAGGTGACGACGGACGCGGTACAGGTGTTCGGCGGGTACGGGTACACGCGGGAGTTCCGGGTGGAGCGCTACATGCGCGAGGCCAAGATCATGCAGATCTTCGAAGGCACCAACCAGATCCAGCGGCTCGTGATCAGCAGGCACCTGGCCAAGTAGCCTCTGACATGCGAAGGCCCCGCTTCCCTGTGGGCGCATTCTGGGGGTCGTCGCCACACGGTGATCGGTTGCTGTACGCGACTGAACCCGTGTGGGCGGCGTTGCTGATCGTGCTCATGGTAGCGATCACCCTTGGCTGGGCACGCGTGGCACTGTCCTTGGCGTTGGTCGCCGCACTCCAGGTCAGCAGGCCCATGATTCTCGGGTCAGCAGGTAGCGCGATCCCCTGCTTCGGACCGTGCCGTCGCACTCCGCACGGCCGGGCTCGGTACGCGTCGATGATCGTGCTCAGGGCACGAGGAGGACGCGGCCGAGTTGGGAGCGGCTTTCCATGATCCGATGCGCTTCGGCCGCCTGGTCGAGCGGTAGCCGGGCGTGCAGCCTGGCGCGTAGTCTCCCTTCGGCCGCGTGCTGGGTGGCCTGGTCCATGTCCTCGCGTGCTTGCTTCGGTGCGGCGGCGCGCCAGGCGAGCAGTGAGAACCCCGCTACCGATCTCATTGCGAAAAGGCTGGTCAGCGGGATGGCGGTTGCCTCGCCGCCGGCTGCTCCGTAGACGACGGCCCGGCCGAACGGTGCCAGGAGGTCGAGGCTGCGCACCAGGATGCGGCCGCCGACGGAGTCCAGGACGACGTCGATCCCTTCTGGTGCGGCTTCGCGCACCTGGTCGGGCCAGTCCTTCGCTGAGTAGTCGACGGCCGCGTCGGCGCCGAGCGTGCGGGTGAAGTCCAGCTTGGCGGGGGAGCCTGCTGTGGCGATCACGGTGCCGGCGCCGGCGATCTTGGCGAGTTGGACGGCCAGGTGGCCGATGCCTCCCGCGGCGGCGTGAATGAGCACGGTCTCGCCGGGCGACAGCCGGGCGGCGCGCAACGTGCCCAGCGCCACGGGGGCGCCCATCGGCAGCATGCTCGCGGTGGCGTCGTCGATTCCCTCTGGTACGGGCGCGAGCCATTCGGCGTCGGCGAGGACCTGGTCGGCGAAGGCGTCCTCGGCCAGCGCGGCGACCCGCCGGCCGGTGAGGCCGGGGTCGACGCCGGGCCCCACCGCGTCGACGGTGCCGACCACGTCGCCGGTGAGCGCGGCGGGCAGGTCGCGCCGGTAGATCCCGCCGGTCTCCGGCCCCTGGCGGAACTTCACGTCGACGAAGTTGGCGCCGATCGCCTCGGCGCGGATGCGCACCTGGCCGGGGCCTGGGCGGGGGATCTCTGTCTCTTCCATGGTGAGCACCTCGGGGCCGCCGTAGGCGTGGTAACGGATTCGGCGCATGCCGTCCTCCTCATTGAGGATAAAGTGGACCTGCGGTCAAGTTCGATGGGAGCGTACTTGACCGGCGGTCCAGTTGTCCACGGGAAGAGGAGCCGATGATCGAGGAGCGTCGCGAACGCGCTGACGCGGCACGCAACCGTCGCGCCATCCTGCGGGCGACCGAGGACCTTCTGGCCCGGCACCGGCCCGAGCAGATCTCCATGGAACAGGTCGCCGCCGCGGCCGGGGTCGGCAAGGGCACGGTGTTCCATCGTTTCGGCAGCCGGATGGGGCTCATGGTCGCGCTGATGCAGGAGCGGGCCTACGCCCTGGAGGAGGCCGTGGCGAGCGGACCTCCGCCGCTGGGGCCCGGCGCCCCGCCCGAGGAGCGGCTGACGGCCTTTCTGGACGCGATCGTCGACGTCGTCGGCCGCAACAAGGGGCTCCTCGCGGCGCTCGGCCACGCCGCCACGGCGGCGCCCAGGCCGGAGTGGAAGGAGCGCGGCGAGCACCGGGGCGAAGGCGGTGACCACGTTCCGGACTCGCGGGACGACCATCCCGTCTACCGGTTCTGGCACGGCCACACCAGCGCACTGATCGCCGAGCGGCGCCCTGACCTGGACGGAGAACTGCTGGCGCACATCCTGCTGGGCAGCCTGCAAAGCGAACCGGTCCTGCGGCTGCTGGAGCTCGGAGAGGCGCCACGGCTCGCCGCGGCGCTGCACGTCATGGCAGCCGGGATGCTCGCGGCCCCTGCCCCCTCCTGAGGGAACCGGCCGAGAAACCATCCATCTCCCCGATCGCCACAGCGCGGCATACGCCACGTTCAAGCCGCCGGCGGCGAGTGATCCAGCGAGACGCTCGGCGGGGGTATCCCAGCCGAGCGTCTTTCGTGGTCTGGCGTTCAGTTCGGCGGCGACGGCGTCGAGGTGCTCGCGGGTGTGAACGGACAAGTCGGTTTTGGGGAAGTACTGGTGTGGCAGACCGTTCGTGTTCTCGTTGGAGCCGCGCTGCCAGGGGCTGGCCGGGTCGCAAAAGCAGACCGGGATGTCGGTGGCCACGGTGAAGGCGCCCATTACACTGCCCTGATCCCAGGTCAGCGAGCGGGTGAGATGAGCCGGTACCGTCTTGACGGTTGTGATCAGAGCATCACGCATCTGCTCTGCGCTGCGGCCGGCGCGATCCTCGACCTTCAGCCGGACCGCTCAGCTGACCACCGCGGTCACGAAAGATCGAGGCTAGGGGCCCGTGTCAGTGCCGGGATCGGTCGCGGATGGCAGCTTCGATCCGGAGCAGCGCGCCGACCACGGCGATTCCTATGAAGATCAGCACCCATACCTGGGTTCGAGCGTCCAAGCCGTCATTCACCTGAATCACAGCCAAGAGGATGCCGCCGACAACAGCGACGGTTCCCACATGCCGGAGTCCTGTGCGGCCTTTGGACAGGTCAAGCAGGTCGAACCAGCTCAACTTGTCTGCCGGCTCCGGCTTGTCCGGCCGTGGCTCTCTGTTGGCTGCGGTCATGGCGTGAAGCATCCCACGCCATATCAAGATCCGAAAGCGCCTCGTTAAGGGCTTGGGCCAGGTGCCCGCCCTGATCCTCGACGTGGACGACGACGCCGCACTCCGCATCCTCCTGGCGGAAACCCGCACCGCCGAGATCGGCGGGGACGACCAGGCTGGCACCGATGACGATGAGGAGCTGCCCGAGCCGGGAGACGCTGATACCTACACCCGGCCCGTGGAGTGGGGCGCGGTGGTCACCTGCGACAGCGAAGCGCAGCAGGTGCGGCTCCTCGATCAGCTTGCCGGTCAGAGCTGGAGCGTCCGCGCCTCGATGTGACCCCCCGCCGCCGGCTACCCCCTTGGAAGGTCGTGCTGTGCGAGCCGAGATCACCGTGTCGGCACCGGTCCGCAAGACCGCCCGAGTGCTGCAGCTCCAGGGCCGGGCCGCCACCGCGGTCGCAGCGGCGAACGCGCGCATCCGGATGCTGCTCACGCTGGCGTATGTGGTGTGCTGCGACGAGACGCCGCTCCGGGTGGGGCCGAAGAAGGCGAAGAAGTACCTGCTGGTGGCCTGTGACCAGCTGCTGACCTGGTACATGCTCGGTGGACGCGACCTGGAGACCTTCAAGCGGTTCGTGCTGGCTGACCTGAGGTCGAAAGCGGAGAGCCCCGCCGGTGGCGCCGGCGGGGCTCTTCGTACAGGCGGGGGCTGTCAGCACCTGCCGAAGCAGACGAGGCTTCCCCATGACCGCTGCCACCAGTCATCCACCGGTTCGGTGGCCGCGTCGGTGACGTCGGTGATCGTGCTCTCACTGAGCGCGAACAGTTCGTGGGTCTGCACCGCCGTGACGTGCACGTCGGCGCCGACGCCGACGCCGACGCTGCCGGCGAGGGTCCAGACGCCCGTGGGCCGTTCCCAGTCCGAGGTGTAGCTGAAGCAGACCTCGGCGCTGGCGCTGCCGCCGGCTCCCACGCCGCCGCCGAAGCACCAGGCGTTGCCCAGCAGTTCGTCGGAGGAGTCCGCGTTGGTGGTGATGGCGCCGGCGCCGGCTCCCGCGTACGGGGTGCCGGCCCCCACCTCCAGCATGTTGAGCACGGCGTACTTCTCGCCGTCCCACACCAGGCACATGCCGTCGCCGATGGTGACCCCCCACGACGCGTGGCCTTCGCCGCAGGCGCCGGCCACGCCGATGTTGGCGAGCTCGTCGGGGTCGCTCCTGATCGCGTCGGCCTGGGCGGTGAGATCCTCGATCTCCTCCTGCGACAGCGAAGGCCCGGAGGTGATCTCGGCCCCGCCCCCCGCGACGGCGTTCCTGCACGGCACCTGCCTGTAGTGGGATCCGCCCGGCGCGCACGGGTCCTGCGGGGCGGGCGTCGTGACCGTCCAGCCCTTGCCGTTGTGATGGCAGGCGAGCTCGCCGTTGCGGCATTCGAGCGGGATGAGCCCGCTGGGGTCGGAGAACGAGGCCGGGTTGTTGAGACCGTAGGCGTAGGGGTTGACGGTCTGCGGTCTGGCGGTGTCGAACGTGGGGTCGGGGGAGAGGAACCGGCCGATCGCGGGGTCGTAGTAGCGGGCGTTGAGGTAGTTCAGGCCCGTCTGCCGGTCCTCGATCTGGCCGATCCAGCCCCGGTCGGTGCTGGTGGTCTCGCTCGTGCGGGGTTTGCCGTACGGCTGGTAGGAGCGGGTGCGGGCGGGGACGGTGGCGCCCGTGGGGACGGTGAGCTGCACCGAGCCCTGGTTGTCGGTGGCCAGGTACTCCACCCCGGCGCTGGTGCGGACGGCGACGGGGGTGCCGTCGAAGCCGTAGGTGCGCACGGCCGTGGCCCCGGTGATCTCATGGCCGTCGATGTAGAGCGTGGTGCCGGTGGCGGTCTTGCGGATCAGGCGGTTGCCGTCGGCGTCGTAGACGAAGGTGGTGCCGCCGACGGCGGCGAGATGACGTTCGGGGCTCCAGGTGAACTTGTCGGTCCGGCCGTCCACGGTACGGCTGGCCTGGTCGCCGTTGGCGTTCCAGGCATAGGTGGCCGCGCCGACGGCGGTGGGCGCGTGCGGCCGGGGGCTGCCGGGACTGGGATAGGTGTAGTCGACGGCGCTGCCGCTCTCGACGCGCCGGGTCAGGTTGCCGTCCACGCTGTAGCTGTAGGCGTGGTCGTAGGGCTGGGGGCCGGTGCCCGGCGTGCCGCCGGCGCAGGCTCCCGTGGTGGTGAAGGCGCGCGTCAGGCGTTGCAGGTCGTCGTGGTCGAAGCACTCGCGCCACGTCTGGCCGTTCAAGGTGGTGGCGCGGTCCTCGACGTTGCCGAACGTGACGTCGTAGCCGAACTGGAGATGCTGGAGCACGGTGGATCCGCCGCCCGCCTTGAGCGCGGAGACCCGCTGGTCGGCGTCGTACTCCAGGACCCGGCTGAAGGGCGTCCCGCGCGAGCCCGACATGCGCCACACCGGGCGGGCGCGGTCGTCGTAGAGGGCGCTCCAGACGTACTCGGCGGCGCCGGTCATCGTCGCGGGCAGACCGGCGGCGTCGTAGGCGGTGGTCACGGTCTCGGCGGGCAGGCCGCCGACGGCCGGGTAGGTGACCCGGGTCAGGTGGTCGGCCGCGTCGTAGCCGTAGCCGATGGTGTGGTCGGCGCCCGGCACGATCCACCGCTTGCCGGTGGGGCGGGCGCGGTCGTCGTAGCCGGTGACGTCCACGACGTAGGTGCCGGTGGCGTCGAAGCGGGTTGACTTGTCCAGCAGGCCCCGCTCATCCGGAGCGTCGTAGGCCCAGCTCGCCAGCAGGGTGCCCGTGGCCGAGTTCGCGCGCCGTTCGGTCCTGCGGTTGAGCGCGTCGTACAGCGTGTGGACCTGGACGCCGTCGGCGCCGGTGACCCGGGTCTGGTTGCCCGCGGCGTCGTAGGCGTACGTCCACCCGCCCAGGTCCGGGTCGGACAGCGCGACCTTCCTGCCGCCCACGTCGTAGGTGTTGGTGATGGTGTTGCCCGCGGGATCCCTGACGCTGAGGAGCCGGTCGGCCTTGTCGTAGCCGTACGCCGTGGCGGACCACGTGCTCGCCCGGAGCTCCTCCACTCTGATGGTGCGGTCGTAGGCGTCGGTGACGGTGCGGACCACGCCGCCGGGGGCGGGGTCGGGGGTCTGCGTGGTCGTGTCGTGGGTGTAGGCGGTGGCGACCGCGCGCCGGTACACGCCGCCCGACCAGGTGATCTGCCAGAAGGGCCGGCTTAGCTCGTCGTAGGCGGTGCTGGTCTCGTTCGCCCAGCCTCCGGCGGGGGTGGGCAGCAGGCCCTCGCCCGCCGCGCCGGTCAGCGCCTGCGGCAGCGTCGCGGCGGCGGTCTGGCCGCGGGCGTCGTAGCGGGTGTCGGAGACGATGACCTTGCCCGCCGCCGGCGACAGCTTGTGGGTCTGGCGGGCGCGCAGCCAGGTGTCGTGGACCACCCAGGCGTCCACGTACCGGGTGGTGTCCAGGAGCTTGCGGGTCCGGACCACGGGCGGCTCGGTCTTGTCCGGGTCGATGGCGTAGCCGAACTCGTAGGAGGCCGCCGTCGTGGCCCGGTAGACCTTCGTCGTACGGCCGAGCGCGTCGTAGACCAGCTTGGTCTGCTTGCCCCGGGCGTCGGTCACCACGGCCGGCGACTGGCGCGGCCGGAACCAGGTGGTGGTGTTCGTGTGCCCGAGATGGTTGGTGACCTTGGTGCTGCCCGGATAGCGGACGTCGGGGGTGTGCACGGTCGTGGTGACGTGCCCGTTGGCGTCGGTCTTCTTCAGCGGACGGCCCAGCGCGTCATAGGCGGTGGTGGTCGTGGCCCAGGTGGGGGCGGCGGTGAGCTTGACCCGTGAGGTGGTGGCGTCGCCCTTGGTGGGCGCGGCGCCGACCGCGGCGCCGTCGTAGGCGTACTCCTCCCGCGTGACCTCGGGCCCGTCGCAGGCTGCCGTGCCGTAGCGGGTGATGGAGGAGGGCAGGTCGAGCAGCCATCGGTCGGTGTTGACCACGGGGGCCGTCACCGTGCACCGCTCGTCGCCCGCGACGTGGGTCCAGCCGTGCTCGATGAGCCGGTCGGGCGTGCCGAGCAGCGCGTTGTACACGGTCTGGGTACGGCGCCGCACGTAGTCGCCGCCGGCCGGGTTGCGGCGGCGTTCGACCTTGTCGTTCGGCGCGGTGAACCAGGCGTCGTCCAGCGAGTCGGGGCCGGGCGCGTCCACGGTGCGGTGCGTGTGATAGCCGTTGACCACCCCGGTCTCGACGGTTCCGTCGCCGCGCAGCGACTGCTGCTCCAGGACCATCCCGGCCAGCCGGTTCTCGTCGCCGACGTCGACCACGGTGCCGTCCAGGCTGGAGACCCTGACCACGCGCGACCCGGGGCCGGGGAACGGGTCCCCTACCAGCCGGTCGGCGTTCATGCCGCGGAACAACCGGTATCGCGTGCGGCTGGCACCCTGGGTGACCAGGGCGTCGGCGTATCCGCGCCACTCCGACCAGGACTGGTTGGCGTTGTCGGCGAACTCGTCGCGGTCGTGGTGCCAGGCGCCGTTGGGCAGCCCGGCCTGAACCTGGTCGCCGTAGCGGTAGCCGGTGATCATGGGTGGGCTGCCGCCGAGCGTGTCGCGCTGCTCGACCTGGGTCACCACGTACTTGTGGAAGACGGCGAAGCCCGGTGTGCCGCCCTCGGGGGAGTGCCAGTGCGGGAAGCAGTTTCGGGTGTTGAGGTGCCAGTTGGGGGGAGCGGGCAGCGGACTCGCGCAGGGATGCGGCTGGCCGTAGGTGGCGATCACCTGGCCGCCGTACTCGTTGGTCACGACGCCCACCCGGTAGTGCGGCATCGCTGACAGGCCGCCGCCGGTGTCGATCCTGTTGTTGAGCAGCACCGGCCAGAAGGTGACGGCGGGGAGCGTGATCGGGGTGCTCGCGGTCTTGCCCGTGCGCTGGATTCCGGTCAGGTACAGCTTCTGGTCGCCGGTCCTGTTCGCGTCGGGGTCGGGGAACGCGTGCGACAGCGCGATCTTGTCGACCGCCACCAGCTCCTTGTCCTCGACGAACGTCCGCACGGCGGTGTACCGCAGCGAGGTGAAGAACGTGGGCGAGTGCTGCGAGCAGACGGCCGTG
Source organism: Nonomuraea sp. NPDC002799 (assembly GCF_053592075.1). NCBI lineage: Bacteria > Bacillati > Actinomycetota > Actinomycetes > Streptosporangiales > Streptosporangiaceae > Nonomuraea > Nonomuraea sp. NPDC002799. Next base: position 83,381 of record NZ_JBSFVA010000019.1, on the reverse strand, counting down.
AAGCACATCAGGTCCACGGGGGTGTCGGGGAAGGAGCCGGCCGTCTCGGCGGTGGGCTCCGCGCACTCCGTCAGGCTCGCGCAGCGGTGGTCGACGTCGAACTCGACGGTCGCGGCGGGGGCGGTCTCCACGCGGCGCTTGCCGTACTTGATGACCTTGAGGACGCCGCCGCGGACGTACTCGACGTGCTCGAAGCCGGGCCAGCCGTTCAGGGACGCGTAGTGGTTGATCTCCTTGGTGTACTCGTACTGCTGGACGTTGTCGTGGGGGTCGATGACCAGGTCCAGGTTCCAGCGCCAGGCTTGCGGGCAGGCGGGCAGCGGGGTCTGGGCGGCGCAGGGCTCGCCCGGATCGTCGCCGAAGACCGGGACCGTCCAGGCCGAGTGGGTCGGGTGGTCCACGTCGGGGTTGACGCCGCGGCCGAAGAAGAACTGGGTGCCGTCGGTGGTGGTGACCTTCCAGTGCTCGCCGTCGTTGTCGCCGTTGGGCGCGCCGGTCAGCAGCTCGATCTTCCACCGGGGGTCGTCCTTGAGCCGCCACTGCTTGGGGGTGGTGCCCGGGACGGGCACGAGCTCACCGGCGCGGCCGTTCAGCGACAGGGTGGCGTTGTCGGACTTCCAGCACAGGTCGGCGTAGCTCTGCCCGTCGGAGCGGCAGGAGTTGTAGCGGCGTTCGACGAACGCGTCGGCGAAGTCGTTCCAGCCCAGGCCCACCGGCCCGCTCTGGGTGTTACGTCCCGACACCATGCCGTCCACCGAGCCGGAGGAGTAGCTCAGGCTCACCGACGGGGTGGGGCCTGCGGGCGCCTTCGCCAGCGGCACGTCGTAGCTGTAGGAGAAGTCGCCCGAGCCGGTGCTGACCTGCCAGTCGCCTGACAGCTCCAGCGGGGTGGCCTTGAACGACCCCTCCTCGCCCTCCGGGCCGGCCGTCACGGCCAGCAGCTGGTCGGCCGGCACGTCGGCCACCAGCCGGGAGGCGCCGCGCTCGTTGCGGTGCGTCACCGCGGTGCCGCCCGCCGGGCAGTCCCGCGCGGCGGCCGGCCGCGCTGCCGCTGCCGCTGCCGCGCAGGCGGGTAGCGCGACCAGCCGCGCCCTGTCGGCGTACCCGGCGCCGAACCGCTCGGCGAACCCCGAGTAGTCGACCGAGACCCGCACCTTGCCCTGCCCGGTCAGCTTGAAGGCGAAGCCGGACACTCCGGCGCGGCCGGCCACGTCATCGCCCAGGACCTCGACGCGCACGGTCCGCCCGGCCGCGCTCTCGTCGGCGGCGGCGAGCTGGACGGGCCCCGCCTGCCGGGCCAGGCCGCGCGCTCCCAGGGTCACCTCGGTGACCTCCGGTTCGGGCAGGCGGGTGGCGGTGGCGGCGGGGGCGGGATCGCTCCGCTTGACCGGGGCGGACCTGACCGGAGCGACCGGCGGGGACTCCGGCGGGCGCCCGCTCCTTTCCAGCGCGGTCCTCCAGTCGAGGGGATCCCCGGGCACCGCGGCGGCGGGCTGGGCGACGAGCACCGGCCCCGCCATCGCGACGACCACGGCGGCCAGCAGCCGGAGCATGAGACGTGTGCTGTCGAACGGAATCCTTCGGGGGGTGGCACGACGCATGATGCCTCGCAGACGGAGAGGGTGCGAAGGAAGCCTCAGTATCGCGACCGCCGTCATAATTCCGTCATAACTCTGTTTAGCGCCCTATTTTGATATTCGTCAGCACGTATTACTCGCCGTCTTTTGCTTTTCTCCGGCCGTGTCGCGGCGTACACGGTGAGGTTTCCGGCACCGTGGGGAGAAAAGCGCGGGATCTCGATCTGCTGGTGCGCGACGGTCACTCCCAGATCGGTCGCCAGGGCGAGCTCGGCCCCGCACCCCGCACGAGCCCTGCGGGAATTGCTCGGTGGCGTCTCCCTCGGCGACATCGTCCGACCAGGCCAGCGCCTTGCTCTAGGCGCCCGGCTGCTTGCCCGGCCGGCGCCGGCCACCACCGGACGTGCGGTCCTTCGGCTGTCCGCGGCCGGGAAGATCATCAACCGATGGCGGCATCCCAGAGTCACCGCTGTTACGCGAGACCAGCCGCTCCAGCTTGACCACGCGTTCCCGCAGCTGAGCGACCTCCGCCTTCAGCGCGGCGTTCTCGGCCATGAGAGCACGCGTCAGAGCGATCAGCTCCTCGCGAGACATCTCCTCCAGGCCGGACACCCGAAGATCACACCATCTGCGAGTGGATTGATCAAAGTGACGGTCGGTTAAACGTCCAGTCGAACCGCTACACCTTGCGCACGACGTGAATGCTTACGGCTGGTTCTGTGACCGGCACGGATGCCTTGTCGCGGATGAAGATTCGGGCGAGGCGCGCCTATCTCTAACCGAATGCGAAGCTTGTCGCCCAAATTCACGTGCTACTGAAGTGATCTCAATCCCGATAGACTTTGACGGTGAAAGTCCAGGATCCCGATTTCCCGACCTGATCTGGTCGCAGGTTCATGAGGAAGGCAAGCCGGACGTCCGTGCCGCCAGAGTATCGCGTGCAAGCCATCAGTCGATCGTAAGGGAAGGGGTCGCCTATCCAGCCTTCGGGATTGTTGTTGTAACGCAGAATCGCACTGTACTGAGGGGCGCCGGGCACGAACCAGCCACGAGGTGCGGCGGTCCCATTTCCGCCGGGTCCCACCCACTTCTGCAGCCCATCAAAATAGATCGACCCGGAAACCTCGGCTATGCGGATGACATCGCCGTCGCGAATGCCGTTCGGCGCTTGGTCGCCGTAGGGCACAGGCGGGAAGACGGCGTCCCTGTGGCCGCCAGTGAAGGTCGTCGTGTCCTGTACGTCGGCCCTCAGGTCCTGGTTGCAGCGGTCCATGGCCGCCGTTACTTGGTGAGTTGGTGGTGAGACGCGAGTAGCGGGGGATTCCTCGCCCGAGCCAACCTTCTGCGCTACTGCAAGCGCGGCTGACCCTAGGAGAACTACGAATAATCCTAGTGCGACGCCCCTCCTGCTCCATGGCTTGACGTTGTGCTGGATCATGCCGGCCAATAGGTTGGAGAGCAGGGCGACGGTCGCCAAGGCCAGGGCGATCAAGACCACCAGCCATAAATCTTGCATGCCGACACTGTAGTCCTGTAGGCCGGTCGCGACCTCTGCGTCCAGAATCACGAATAGCTTTCGCGTATTGATGAGGTGAACAGGCTCGTTGGGTGGCATTGGTTCGCGTGTGGCCAGGTATGCCCTCTGGGCGGAAATTCCGAAGTCAGATGGCTGAGACGAGGATGATTCGGTCTTGTCGAATCTCTTGAACGTTCATCGGGGCCTTTGGCGGCGGTATTCCCGCCGGAGCCCGTCGTGCGCGCCACGCTGGCCGCCCTCGAAGGGCGCGGTGTCATGTCCACAGATCTTGATGTGGTCTGAGAGTTTCCATGATCGTTGTATGCGAAGGGATCTCAGCGATGAGCAGCTTTCGTGACAACGACATTTTGCTGCAGAACTTACCGTTCGCGCCAAACTGTCTCGAGGATCTCATACCTCCAGAATCTCACAGAGTCGGAGGAGGGTGAGGCACCGATTAAAACACTCTCCGGGGTTTTCCTGCCAACTGCAGGCCATCGCGCACTGATAATATCTGTCGCGGCATGTCTCGTGGCTACCGGCGTCATCGCCCCTAAAGAGCGGGTTTCTCGCAGGGACGGAATCACTTCGCCGAGAGGGTTTCGCGATGGAGAGGGTTTGTGCGGATCCTGCGGCGGCCCTGCTTAGCTGTTGAAAAATGGCCGCAATGGTTTCGTGTGTGAACGTGACTTCTACCACGACTAGTCTTTCGCCACAGCAAACATGGACGTCACCAGTTGGGGCTACGGCCTCGATATCAGCTTTTTTGACGGTGATCGCATAGGCGCAAGCGCTGCGCAGCGTTGTGGGTGTGGCCGGTGGCCCGACGCGTCAAATACGACATGGGAGCTTGTGACACTCGGGTGACGGCATCACGCTGTGAGCATGGCGACCTCCTCAAAGCGGGTGCCCAAGCGGCGCAGACGGCGCGGTGTGGCCGGTGCGGCTGGTCTGGTGTCGCTGACCTTCCTGGCCGCAGGGTTGGTCGGTTTCTTCGCGGATCCGCTTCATGTGCCACTCGCCATGCTGGAGCTGCTCGATCAGCGCGCCAGCGTGATCGGCATGTTCGTCGGCATCGCAGGCCTCGTCATGGCCGGAGTGACCTTGTGGACACAACTGCGGGAGTCGTCCTCGCCCTCGGTGCCTTTCCGTCCCGACGCGGAGGCGATCGTCGGCGTCGCAGCGGATCAGGCGTCCCGGCCGGTGCATCTGGCTCCGCGACCACCGTAACTGGCCGGCGGGGATGAGTTGCTGGCCGATCTGCGGGGGTTGCGTCCACGGAAGTGGTGTACGAGTTTGACCTGGTCAACAGGTCTCTGGACGAAATCGGCAAGACGAGAGCAAGGCATCCTGCGGTCATTCGCCCGAACTCATCGGTAATTCGCGAAGATCTCGTTGTGGTGCTCTTGGCGCTTGTGCGGCGGGTGCGGGTACACGCCGGAGTTCCGGGTGGAGAGCTGCATGCGCGAGGCCGAGATCATGCGGACGATCGAGATCCAGTGCTTGGGTGATCGGCCGTCACCTGGCCCGATGGCCGCGGATTCAGCGGCTGAGATAGTGGCTGGTCAGCGCGGACCAGACGATGAGCACGTCCAGCGCCGCACGAGGATCGGCAGCCCGCTGGCGTACCGTGCGGGCGCCGATCCGTTCGGTGCCCGGGACCAGGGCGGCCAGCTCGGCGGCGCCGTTGGGGCGCAGGTCGGCATCGATGATCAGCTCGTCGGGGACTGTCACCGGCAGGATCGTGCCGGCGGCGGCATTCTCCACGGCACGCGCCGCGCCTTCGGCGATGGCCTCCCGGGCGGCCGCCGGGTGCTTGCTCCGCGCGGCGGTGCGGCCGAGCGCGGTCTTCACCGGAACGGTGATCACGCCCGGGAACGCCTTCTCCGCAGCCGCGCACACCACGTCGTCCCCGGTGACCAGCCCTACGGGGACGCCCATGGTCGCGGCCACCAGGCCGTTGAGCTCGGCCTCGCCGATGGAGCGGCCATTGAGCCGTACGTCGGCGAACGCGCCGCCGCTGTAGGTGTGCCCCAGCACGCCCGCCGGATCGGCCGCCCCGGCGTGGTAGCCGACGAACAGCACCACCCCGGTCCGCGGTGTCACTTCCTGCACCATGTCGAACGGCTTGGGGTCTCCGATGACGTAGGCGGCGCGGCGGTCCAGTTGCTCGGCGAGCAGGTTGTCCGCCGGTCCGTGGCTGTCGTTGACCACCACGGAGGTGGCGCCACCGTAGAAGGCGCCGGCCACCGCGGCGTTCGCCTCCCCGGTCATCAGCACCCGTGCGGTGGGGTAGTCGCGGCCCCCCGCGTGGATCTGCTGCTTCGTGGCGATGCCCGCGACACCCTCTAGATCTACGGAGATGAGCACGTCCACCGGAAACCTCGCCCTCGTCACCTCACCCTGTCACCGTCGGGCGTCGATGGCCACAGTGACCACAGAGAAAAGCCCCGATGACGGCCGCCCGCCTGCGGCCGCCATCGGGAGGGGTCAGGTCAGGAGCTCGGGCAAGTGTTGCGGTACTCCGAGATCGCGCTGCCGCTGGGCGGCGGGCAGAGGAACTGCTCGTAGCGGGTGTCGTCGTCGACGAATCGCTTGAGCCAGGACACCATCGACTTGGCCATCGTGGTGTTGGTGGTCTGCGGGAAGAAGTGGCTGGCGTTGTTGAGCTCCAGGTACGCCTTCTCCGACGAGGACGGGATGCTGTTGTAGAACGGCTCCGAGTGGGTGGACACCGAGGCGATGCTGTCGCTCTCACCGCCGATGATCATGGTGGGTACCCGGATGCCCGACCAGCTCTTGGTCAGGTTCCATGGGGCGAGGGGCACGGCCGCCTGCAGGGAGGGGCGGTCGTCGGCGGCCTCCAGGGTGCCGCCGCCGCCCATCGAGTGGCCGGCGACCGCGAGCCTGGAGCCGTCGATGCGGCTGCGGATCGTGGTGGCGCTGTCCTCGACCAGGTAGTCGAGCGCGGCCAGGAGCTGGCGGCCACGGCTGGCGGGCTGGTCGTAGATGGTGTTGGTCTCGATGCCGATCACGACGAAGCCGTGCGAGGCGATCCTCGGGCCGAGCCAGGAGAGGCTGGACCAGGAGGCGGTGTACCCGGGTGAGATGGCGATCGCGCCGAACGTGCCCTGGCTGGTGTCGGTCGGATAGTAGATCACGCCGCCGCCGAAGCCGCTGACGCTGAGCGAGGAGACGCTCTGCTGCGCGGTGGCGAACGGGCCGCGGCTGGCTTCGAGCACGGAGTTGGTGGGGGCCGGGCCGCGCTCGTACGGGCCGGCCGCCTGGGCGGGGGAGGCGGTCGCGAGGCCGCCGGCGATCAGTGCGGTGGTGAGGGCGAGCTTGGTCAACGTTCGCGCGCCGCGGTGGGGGGTGGAGAGCTGCACGTCGTCATACTCCCTGCTCGTTCGGGGTGACTGCTGTCTGTCGCCATTGTTCGGATGCGAAGTCAGCCGTGCATCGGTGAAATCACCGGTCCTTCCATCAGGACATGAGCCTTACCAGTTCGACGCGGGAGCGGATGCCGAGCCGGCTGAAGATGTTCCGCAGGTGATGCTCGACGGTGCGCCTGCTCAGGAAGAGCTGCTCGGCCACCTCCTTGTTGGTCGCCCCCTCGGCGACCATGCGGGCGATCTGCAGTTGTTGCGCGGTGAGCGGCTGGGTCGTCGCCTGCTGGGCGTGGCGGACCGGCTCGCCGGAGGCGCGCAGCTCGGTCCGCGCCTGCTCGACCCACATCCGGGCGCCATACCGTTCGAACGTCTCCAGCGCCGCGTGCAGGTGACTCCTGGCCGCGCTCGGGCGGCGGTCGCGGCGCAGCGCGCTGCCGTACAGGAGTTGCGTGCGCGCCGCCTCGAACTCGTACAGTCCCTGCCCGTGCAGGTCGATCGCCTCCCGGAACTGCTCCTCGGCCTCGCCCGGCGCGGCCAGCAGCGCGCGGCAGCGGGCGACCAGCGCGCGCAGGTCGGGGCTGCGGGTGCTGCCCACCCAGCGTTCGAGCACCCGCAGCGCGGATCTGGCCTGGTCGTGCTCGCCCGTGCGGGCGGACGCCTCGATGAAGTGCGGGGTGGCCATGACCCGGATGACGACGTGGTCGTGGCGCCGCCCGGTGCGCAGGCGGTGGGCGGCGTCGGCGGGGCGGCCCGCGGCGAGGTCGAGGTAGGCCAGCGCCCAGTTGCCGATCGCGCCCGCGATGCCGAGCTCGTGGGCGTCGGCCAGCTCGATGGCGGCGTCGGCGCGGGTCCGGCAGGTCTCCTGCTCTCCCTCGACGGCGGCCGTGATGGCCAGCCAGGCCAGGTGCTGGGCCGCCGTGTTGAGCTGGCCGGTCTCCTGCGCCAGCCGCAGCCCCTCGGCCGCCGTCGTGGCGACGGAGGTGTAGCGGCCCATCCAGATCCCGGGATAGATCATGTACTCCAGGAGTTGCGGTACGGCCGAGGCCGCGCCGCGTACCCGGGCCGCCTCGACGGCGCGGGTGGACAGCCGGTGCGCGATGGTGTCCTCGCCGAGCAGCATGCTGGCCACGCACGCCCACACGAGCACGGCCGGATCGTGCACGGATTCCGCCAGCTCCACCACCCGCCGCAGCGGGCCGGCCGCCTCCTGGTGCAGGCCGCTGAAGGTGAAGGCCATGCCCGCGAGATACTCGAACATGAGCTGCGTCGGCGCCGCCTCGTCGGGGCGGCGCAGGGCGGCGGCCTGGCGGGCGATGGCGATGAAGGCCCGGTTGTCGCCCGCGCGGTAGCTGGCGTCGGCGGCTCTGACGAGGGCGCGCACGCCCAGCATGCGGTGGCTGTCCAGCAGCCAGCCGGCCGCCGACAGCAGCTCCTCGCGGGCGCTGCCCGTCTCGCCGCCCAGGAGCTCCACGCTCCCGTGCAGCAGTTGTACGTGGCCGCGCAGCTCGTCCGGGGCGGCCAGGGAGCGGAGTCTGGCGAGGAGGGAGCGGGCGACCTGGGGGTGGCCGGAGATCCACGCGTGCCGGGCGGCGGCGGCCAGGCGTTCGGCCTTGGCGGGGTTGTGGCGGGTGAGCTCGGCGGCGCGTTCCAGGGCGAGGTAGGGCTCGGGATGGGCGCAGGGGAGCGCGGAGAGCGGGCGCGCTTCGAGGGCGGCCGCGGTGAGCTCGTCGGCCAGGTCCTCCCGGGAGCCGTCCAGCGCCCAGGCCCGATGCCAGGCCCGCCGCAACCGGTGCGGGTCGGCCCCAAGGACATCGGCCAGCGGGTCGGCCCCGAGGCCGTCGGCAGGCGGGTCGTCCCCCAGGCCGTCGGCAAGCGGGTCCGCCCCGAGGCCGTGGGCCGGTGGCGGATCGGGGGTCAGGAGGAGGGCGAGGCGGCGGTGGGCGCGCTGGCGTTCGGAGAGGGAGGCGTCGAAGTACGCCACCGCCCGCAGGGCCGGGTCGCGGAACGCGTAATGGTCCCCGGCCGAGTGCAGGATGCCCGCACGCTCGGCCGGCTCCAGGTGTGTCAGCGCGCACGCGGGCCGAGCCGCCCTGATCAGCGTCGGCACGTCGAGGCCGGGGTCGGCGGCGACGAGCAGCAGCAGCCGCCGCGTCGTCTCGGGCAGCGGAGCCAGGCGGCCCGCGTGCACGCGCCACAACCGTCCGCCCTGGGGCAGCGTGGCGGGCGGCGTGGCCAGTCCGGCGAGCTGGCCGGGGGTGAGCGAGCCGATCAGCTCGCCCAGGGCCAGCGGGTTGCCCCGCGCGATCTGGTCCAGCGCCGCGAGCAGGTCCTCGGCGAGCGGCCCCGGCGCCAGGTCACCGGCCAGCTCGCGGACGGCCGAGTCGTCCAGCCGGTCCAGCACGCGTACGGGTGCGCAGTCCCGCTCCCCGTCCCTGGCCGTGAACAGCAGCACCACCGCCTCGCCCGCCACCCGCCGGGCCGCGAACGACAGCACCTCGCGGCTGGCCGGATCCAGCCGGTCCACGTCGTCCACGCAGGCCAGGATCGGCTGCCGGGCGGCCACCGCCGACAGCAGGCCGAGGACGGCGGCGGGCAGGGCGAGGCCGTCGGCGCCCGTACCGGACTCCATGGCGGCGACGAGGGCCCGCGCCTGCGCGTCCGGCAGCGCCGCCGCCGCCGCGGCGATCGGCCTGAGCAGGCCGTGCAGTCCCGCGTACGGCAGCCGTGACTCCGCCTCGACCCCGGAGACCCGCAACACCCGGAAGTCCGGGCCGGCGCGTGCGGCGGCCCAGTCGAGCAGCGCGGTCTTGCCCATGCCGGGCGCGCCCACCAGGGACAACGCGCCGCCGGAGCCGGCGCGGGCGGCGTCGAGCAACCGCAGCAGGGCGCGCTCCTCATCGCCGCGGCCGCGCAGGACGGGGGCGTACATGACAAGGGACACGTCGTCCAGTGTTACGCGCATATGTCAGGACTGAAAGGGGACGTTCTGCAGGGACCGGTGATTTCCCCGTTACCAGGCTGCCTGCCCTGGCCGCCGCCTGGGGCGGGGAATCCTAGGGATATCCCCGAGTCGTCTCCTGGGGCGGTTGCGGTACGCCGAAATTACAGTCGGCGGTGTCTGACCGGCGCGACGCCTGGGGGATGCCGCTGGACGACCGACCGACCGACCGACAGACAGACGGGGCGGCAGGAGCCATGCGCATCACGCTGATCGTGGACGAGGAACACGCGGTCCGGCTGCGGGAGCAGACCGGCGCGGAGCTCCTCGGCTGCCTGCGTCGCATCGGCGGGCATCTGCGGCCGGTTCACCCCGGCACGTCGGATCCCGTGCTGTCCACCTTCTTCGACATCGAAATCCCCGGCACGGTGGCCCCGCAACGGGCGATTTCGGAGCTGCTCAACTGCCAAGGGGTCACTGCGGCCTACGCCAAACCGGCCGACGAGTCGCCGTGAGAATCTCCGGCATCATCCGACAAGGACTGCCATGCCACCGAACAAACGTCGAAACGATCGCCACACCACTCCGTCCCCGTTCCCGACCGAGCGCGAGCTGGTCGTCATCGCCAAGCCCGCCGCCCGCCTGACGACCGCGGCCTCGGGCGCCGTGGCCTCCGCCGGCGGGATGGACATCACCCCGCTCCAGGACGTCGTCGCCGCCGCCAACGTCACGATGGTGCCGATGTTCGGGTCGGAGGAGCACCTGCGGGCCACGATGGCCCAGGAGACCGCGCCGAACCTGCCCGACCTGTCCATCTTCTACCGGGTCCTGGCTCCCGACGACCAGCTCGACGCTCTCGCGGAGCGGGTCATGACGGCCGAGGTCGTCGAGACCGCGTACGTCAAGCCGGGCGCGTCCCCGCCCGTCCGCACCGACGAGATGGTGCCGGAGGCCAAGGAGGGACCGCCCGCGCACACCCCCGACTTCGTCACACGGCAGGGCTATCTCGACCCCGCCCCCGGAGGGGTCGACGCCCGTCACGCCTGGACCGTCCCCGGCGGCCGGGGCGCGAACGTCAACATCATCGACATCGAGGGCGCCTGGCAGTTCGGGCACGAGGACCTGCTGGTCAACCAGGGCGGTGTCGTGGGCGGCTCGCCGATGACGGACCTGGGGTGGCGCAACCACGGCACGGCGGTCGTGGGGGAGTTCGGCGGGGACGCCAACGCCTTCGGCATCACCGGCATCTGCCCCGACGCCAACGTCAGAGCCGTGTCGATCTTCGGCATCGGCAGCGCCGCCGCGCTCAAGACGGCCGCCGATCGCCTGCGCCCCGGTGACCTGATCATCATCGAGCTGCACCGGCCGGGGCCGAGACACAACTTCGCGGCCCGCGCCGACCAGCGCGGCTACATCCCGATCGAATGGTGGGAGGACGACTACCAGGCCATCAGGTACGCCGTCGCCAAGGGCATCGTCGTCGTCTCGGCCGCGGGCAACGGCGCCGAGAACCTCGACGACCCGCTCTACTCGACCCGTCCGCCGACGTTCCCGGTGAGCTGGCGTAACCCGTTCGACCGGGCGGCCCGCGACTCCGGCACCATCCTCGTCGGCGCGGGCGCGCCGCCGCAGGGCACCCATGGCCGCGACCACGGCCCCGACCGCTCCAGGCTCGACTTCTCCAACTGGGGCACGGCCGTAGACACCCAGGGCTGGGGCCGGGAGGTCACCACCACGGGCGGCCTCGGCGACGGTTCCGGCGACCTGCAGGGCGGCCCGGCCGAGATCGAGTGGTACACCGACCGCTTCTCCGGCACCTCCAGCGCCACCCCGATCGTCACCGGCGTGCTCGGCTCGGTCCAGGGGGCGCTGCGCGCCGCGAACCGGATCCCGCTCACCCCCGCCAGGGCCCGCGCCGAGCTGCGCGCCGGCGGCTCGCCGCAGACCGACGGGCCCGGCATGCCCCGCACGCAGCGCATCGGCCACCGGCCGGACCTGCGCGCGATGTTGCCGCGCGTGCTGCAGGCGGCTCCCGTCTGGACCGGCACCCAGTTCACCGGAACGCTCGGCCCCGGGCAGACGGCCTGCTGGTTCACCTTCAACTGGCCCGCGCACTGGCACGTCCTGTGGACGGTCGTGCCCACCACCCCGCAACCGGGCGCCCCGCAGATCCGCTGGCGCACCCGCGTCGAGCGGGCCTCCGACACCTACGCCACCTACTGGATCTGCGTCTCGAACCTCACTCAGAACCAGGTCGGGATCGAAGGCCGTTACGCCGTCCTCGGATGGTGAGCAGAAAGGTTTCCCATGTTCGTTGGAACGCAGTTCACCGGAACCGTGCCGGCCAACCAGGCGCGTCGCTGGTTCACCTTCAACTGGCCGGCGGCCTGGCAGGTCGACTGGAACGTCATGTCCACCTCGCCTCAGCCGGGCGCCGCGCAGATCGAGTGGGACGTCGCCGTCGAGCGGGCGACCGCCGACCGCATCACGTACTGGATCACCATCCGCAACGTCACCGGGCAGGACGTCAACATCGAGGCCCGGTACGCGGTGCTCAACTAGGGGGCAGTCATGCGCGTGCATTTCGAGTTCGACGGCGCGGACGCGCCGCAGGCCCCTCAGGCAGGCCAGGCGCCCGCCTATGAGGGGCAGGCGCTGAACGCCGGCGCGGCCCTGCCGTCCGGCGCGCCGGGCCAGACGGGGCCGGACGCCGGTCCGTACGACGCGGGAGCGGCCCCGGCCGACCTGGTCGCCCGCCTGGGGGCCCACCCCGGTGCGGGCAACGGCCCGATGCGGGGCATCGCCGGTGAGACGGGCGATGTCACGGTCGACGGCGGCGCAGCCCCGCAGGGTTAGCGGCTCTCCACGGGCGGCCCGTCCCGCTCGCGTGACAGCCGCCCCGCCACGGCGGGCAGCAGCCCGCGCGGCAGGAAGAGCACGACGACGATCAGCACGATCGCGTACACGGCATAGGACAGCACACTGGGCGCGTAGGCCGGCATCCCCGGCCACGCGCCCAGCGTGTTCAGCCCCTGCACCAGCAGCGTGATCGCGGCGGCCCCGACGACGGCGCCCCAGATGGTGCCGAGCCCGCCGACCACCGCCATGACGATGTACTGGATGGAGATGAGCACGGGGAACGACCCCGGCGCCACGTAACCGGTGTAGAAGCAGTAGATGCCGCCGGCCAGCCCCGCGAAGGCGGCCGACAGCGCGAACACGACCAGCTTGTACCGCCCGACCGGGATCCCGGAGGAGGCGGCGGCGGTCTCGCTCGTGGCCAGCGCCCGCAGCGCGCGCCCGGGCCGCGAGGCGATGACGTTCCGCGTCAGCAGCATCACCAGCGCCACCCCGCCCCACGTCAGGTACGCGTACGCCGCGGGGCCCGCCGCCTCGAAGGCGCCCAGTGAGAACTGCGGGATCGCCTGCAGCCCGATGTCCCCGCCGGTGATCTCCAGTTGCCCGGCCAGCGAGAGCAGGATGAGCTGCATGGCCAGCGTCGCGAACGCCAGATGGTGCCCCCGCAGCCGCAGCAGCGGCGTGCCGATCACCAGCGCCGAGACGGCCGCCGCCACGGGGGCCGCGACCAGCCCGGCCACCGGCGGGACGCCGTTCAGCGTGAGCAGCGCGGCGGTGTACGCGCCGATGGCGTAGAAGGCGCCCTGCCCCAGCGAGACCTGCCCGGCGTACCCCATGAGCAGCGACACCCCGACCGTGACCATCGCGGCCAGCCCCAGCAGGATGTAGACGGCCAGCGCGCTGTCGTCGAGCACGGCCGGCAGCGCGAGCGTGACGGCGGCGACGGCGAGCGCGGCGACCAGCTTGATCATGTGGATTCCTGGGAGAGGGTGGAGCGGCGGCCGGCCTGCACGATCATCACGATGATCATCAGACCGAGCGCCACTTCGAGCTGGTGGGAGCCGTAGCCGTAGCCGGCGGCCATGGTCTCGGCCACGCCGAGCAGCAGCGCGCCGACGAGCGTGACCACCGGCCGGGTCAGCGCGCCGAACACGGCGGCGGCGAAGCCGTTCACGATGAGCGTGACGTCGGTGTCGAACGAGATCGGCCGCAGCGGCGTGACGAGCACCCCGGCGACGCCGCCGAGCAGCCCGCCGAGCGCGAACGCGAGCAGCCCCATCAGCCGGGTGTCGATCCCGACGACGCGGGCGGCGTACGGGTTGGACGCGCACGCGGTCAGCGCCTTGCCCAGGTAGGTGCGGCCGAAGAAGAGCGCCAGCAACACGAACGCGGCCACCGTCACCGCGATGACCAGCAGGTGCTGCGTCTGGATCCGCGCGCCGGCGATCGTCACCGAGCCCGCCAGCCCGGGAGCCGAGCGCGGCTGGTCGCCCCAGAGCACGATCTCGACGGCGTAGGCGAGCACGCCCACGCCCAGCGTGACGATCAGCGCCGACAGCGGCGTGGTGCCCCGCTTGCCGATGGCGGCCAGCCCGGTCAGCAGGCCCGCGACGGCCGCCGCCAGCACGGCCGCCAGCTCGCTGAGCCCGTGCGGGAGACCGAGCCCGAGCAGCGAGGACGTGCACAACCCCGCGACGACGGCGAACGTCCCCTGGGCGAAGTTGACCACGCCGGTCACGCGATGGATGACGACCAGGCCGCTGGCGATGAGCGCGATGGCGCACCCGACCGCGAGCCCGTTGAGGAGGTATGTCAGGAAGGCGCTCACGTGATGGCCCCGCCCAGGTACGCGCTGGCCACCCGCGGATCGCCGGCCAGCGCCGCCGACTCGCCCTCGGTCACCAGCCGCCCCGACTCCAGCACGTACGCCCGCCGGCACAACTCGAACGCCAGCCGCGCGTTCTGCTCGATGAGCAGCACGGTCAGCCCCTGTTCCCGGTTGAGCTCGGCCAGGTGGGCGGCCAGGTCGGCGGTCACGTTCGGGGCCAGCCCGAGGGACAGCTCGTCCACCACGAGCGCGTCGGGCCGCGACATCATGGCCCGCCCGAACGCCACCATCTGCTGCTCGCCCCCGGACAGCACCCCGGCCCGCCGCCCGGCCAGCTCCGCCAGCCGGGGCAGCAGCTCGTAGACGAAGGAGGGGTCGCGCTCGCCGGACCGCCAGCCGCCCAGCGCCAGGTTGTCCGCGACCGACAGGTCGGGGAACAGCTGGCGGCCCTCCGGGATCAGCGCCAGCCGGCCGCCGATCGTCACCGTGCCCGACGTGGGCCGCAGCAGGCCGGCGAGCGTGTTGGCCAGCGTGGACTTGCCCGCGCCGTTGGGGCCGAGCAGGGCGACCATCTCGCCCCGCGCCACCGTGAGGCTGAGGTGTTCGAGCGCGGTCGCGGTGCCGTAGGAGACGACCAGGTCGCGGACGTCGATCATGAGACCTGTCCGAGGTAGGCGGCCAGCACCAGCGGATCCGCGCGCACCTCGGCCGGCGAGCCGTCGGCGATGACCTGCCCCAGGTCGAGCACCACGACGCGGTCGGCGAGCCGGGTCACGAAGGCCACGTCGTGCTCGATGAGCAGGATCGTCAGCCCGTCCGCCCGCAGCTCCTCCACCAGCGCCGCGAGCCGCTCGCGCTCCTGGCCGCGCAGCCCGGAGGCGGGCTCGTCGAGCAGCAGCAGCCGGGGCCGCGCGCACAGGGCGCGGGCCAGTTGCAGCGCCCGCTGCTGCCCGATGGGCAGCGTGTCCGCGGGCCGGTCGGCCCACTCGGCCAGCCCCACCCGCTCCAGCGCGGCCCCGGCCGCGGCCGCGATCTCGTGTTCGTCGCGCCGGTGCCGCGGCAGCCGCAGCGCCGCCGAGACGAACCCCGCGCGGGTCCGCCCGTGCAGTCCCACCATGACGTTCTCCCTGACCGTCATGCCGCGGAAGACCCTGGCCGCCTGGAAGACGATCGACATGCCGAGCCGGGCCCGCCGGTGCGGCGCGAGCCGGTCCACGCGCTGCCCGAGGAAGGAGATCTGGCCGTGGTCGGCCGCCAGATGCCCGGTGATCAGGTTGAACAGCGTGGACTTGCCGGCTCCGTTGGGCCCGATGATGCCGCAGACCTCGCCGTCCGCGACGGTCAGCGACACGTCCCGGACGGCGTAGACGCCTCCGAAGGAGCGGGCGACCCCGGTGACCGTCAGCACGCCCTACCCCGCGGCGGCGACGGTCTTGGCGAGCTGTTCCTGGGCCCACGTGGTCGGCACGAACTTCCCGCCCTTCACCGTGTTCACCGAGATGAACTCCGGCGACAGCCCGGAGTGGTCGGTGGCGGAGTAGCGGAAGCGGCCGTTCGGCGTGATGAGGTCCATGCTCTCCAGCGCCTGCTGCACCTTGGCCTTGTCCGTGCTGCCGGCCTTCCTGATGGCCTCGAACAGCAGCAGGCTCGCGCTGTATCCGTCCTGCGCGAACTGCGGCGGCGGATAACCGTGCTTGCTCTGGTACGGCGTGGCCATCTGCTCGATGATCTGCTTCTGCTTGCCCGCGGGCAGGTGCTCGCCGACGACGCCGATCGCGCTCTGCACGGTCATGCCCTCGGCGGCGGCGCCCATCGGCTCCAGCCAGAGCTTGCTGGCCTGCGACGCGGTCAGGAACAGCGGCGTCTTGAGACCTGAGGCGACATATTGCTTGGCGGCCGTCACGCCGGGTGCCCCTGAACCCCAGAACACCAGAGCTTCGGCGTCGGAGTCGCGCACGTGGGTGAAGAGCGGGCTGAAGTCGGAGGTGGTGGTCTCGTACGCCTCGTCCACGGCGATCTTCACGTTGTACTTCGGCGCCAGCGCGACCATCGACTTGTGCCCGGAGACCGAGTACGCGCTCTTGGAGTCCCAGGCCACCGCGACGGTCTTGATGCCCTCGGCCTGGATGTACTGCAGGTAGCGCTCGGCGTACATGCTGGACAGGGCGGGCGTGACGAAGACGTACGACTTGATCGGCTCGACCTGCTCCTGGGCCGGGGCCAGCGACAGGTACGGCATCTTGTCCCGCTGCGCGATCGGCTCGATCGCGAGCGCGCAGTTGGAGAAGACCGGCCCGATCAGCGCGTCGATCTCGCCCTTGATCTGGTTGTAGGCCACGATGCCCTGGTCGGGAGCGGTCTTGTCGTCGCGGCTGACCAGCTCCACCTTGCGGCCGAGCAGCCCGCCCTGGTCGTTGACCTGCTTGACGGCCAGCTCCACGGCCTTCTTGTCCTCGCTGCCCAGCGGGGTGTAGTTGCCGGTCAGGGAGACGATGAGGCCGACCTTGATCGGATCCTGGGCGCCGCCTGACCCGCCTGACCCGCCTGCGCCGCCTCCGCCACAGGCCGCGACGGCTAGGACGAGACAGGCCAGAGACGGGATGAGCCTGCGCATCGGGACCTCCTGGACCGGCGATGTGGCCCCGAATGTAGGCATGTACATTACGGCTGTCAAGAGATTGCCGAGTATCCGGGAAGGGCGACATGCGGCCTCAGTCGGTGATTCTCACCTTTCTCGGGGACCACGTATACGGGCGGGGCATCTGCGTGGCCTCCAGGAGCTTCATCGAGGCGTTCGCCCGGGTCGGCATCTCGGAGGAGGCCACCCGCTCGACGCTGACCCGGATGGTCCGCCGCGGCCTGCTGCGCCGCCAGCGCGCGGGCCGGCGGATGTACTTCGGGCTCACGCCGACCAGCACCGAGGTGCTCAAGGACGGCGAGCGGCGCATCTGGCGCAGCGGCGTCGTCAACGACGAGGGCGGGGATCGCTGGACGCTGATCGGCTTCTCGCTGCCGGAGTCCTGGCAGCGCCAGCGCCACGAGCTGCGGTCGAGGCTGGCCTGGGCCGGGTTCGGGCCGCTGCAGAACGGCCTGTGGATCGCTCCGGGCGAGGTCGACACCGCCCGGGTGATCGACGACCTCGGGGCGAACGTCAAGGTCTTCGCCGCCGAGCCGAGGCACCCGACCGACATGCAGGCGCTGGTCGGCGACGCGTACGACCTGGCGGGCCTGGGCGATCGGTACCGCGCGTTCCTGCGCCGCTGGGACCAGGCCGGCCCGGTGCCCGGCGCGCCCGACGACCTGGCCCGCTCGCTCATGCTGCTCACGGCCTGGCTGCAGATCATCAGAACCGATCCGCGGCTGCCGCTGCGCTACCTGCCGCACGACTGGCCGGCGGAGAAGGCGCAGCGGGTCTGCCACGCGCTGCACGAGCGCTTCCGGCCGGAGGCGGCCCAGGTGGCGGCGCGGCTCCTGGATGCGATACCTGACGAAACTTGGGCAGAACGGTGACAGCCATTGCGTAGTGACCTAACTTGATGGCCTGAAGCCTCAAGGAGCGCGGATGCGGAATCAGGGGATTGGCTCGTGGCCGGCCCGCCGGGCCCGCATGACACCTGAACGGGTGGCGCTGAGCTGTCGCGGACGCGATCAGACCTACCGTGAGCTGCGCGAACGGACGTACCGGCTGGCCTCAGCGCTCGGCGTGGGCCGGGGCGCGCGGGTGGCCTACCTCGGCGTCAACCAGCCGTCGATGGTGGAGACGTTCTTCGCGGCGGGGCTGCTCGGGGCGATCTTCGTGCCGCTCAACGCCCGGCTGGCCACGCCCGAGCTGCGCTTCATCCTCCAGGACGCGCAGGCGGAGGTCCTGCTGCTGGGGGAGGGGCAGGACGGCGCGGGGCTGCCGGGCCGCCACGTCCCGGCCGCCGATTACGAGGCGCTGCTGGCCGCCGGCTCGCCCGAGCCGATCGACGAGCCCGTCAGCCAGAACGACGTGTGCCTGATCATGTACACCTCCGGCACCACCGGGCGTCCCAAGGGCGCCATGCTCACCCACGCCAACCTGACCTGGAACACCGTCAACCTGCTGGTGGACGTGCCGCTCGCGCACGACGAGGTGACGCTGATCAGCGCGCCGCTGTTCCACATCGCGGCCCTGGCCCAGACGCTGATCCCGACCGTGCTCAAGGGCGGCAGGGCCGTCCTGGAGCCCTCCTTCGACGTGGACCGCACCTTCGACCTGATCGAGACGGAGCGGGTCACGGTGATGTTCGGGGTGCCGGCCATGTTCGGCTCGCTGAGCCGGTCGCCGCGCTGGGACCGGGCGGACCTGTCCAGCCTGCGCCACCTGCTGTGCGGCGGCGCGCCGGTGCCCGAGCCGCTGATCAGGACCTACCAGGAGCGGGGGCTGACGTTCCTGCAGGGGTACGGCATGACCGAGACCTCTCCCGGCGCCCTCTTCCTCGGGGCCGAGCACGCCATCGCCAAGACGGGCGCGGCCGGCGTGCCCTGCTTCTTCTCCGACGTCCGCCTGGTCACGCCCGACGGCTCGGCGGCGGCCCCCGGCGAGCCGGGCGAGGTCTACGTCCAGGGCCCGAACGTCATGCCCGGCTACTGGCGGCGGCCCGAGGACAGCGCCAAGGCCCTGTCGGCCGACGGCTGGTTCCGCTCGGGAGACGTCGGCGTCGCCGACGCGGACGGCTACGTGCGCATCTCCGACCGGCTCACCGACGTGATCATCTCCGGCGGCGAGAACGTCTATCCGGCCGAGGTCGAGAGCGTGCTGTACGGCCATCCGGCGGTCGCCGAGTGCGCCGTGATCGGGGTCCCGGACGACAGGTGGGGGGAGGTGGGCAAGGCCCTGGTCGTGTTGCGGGCCGGTACGAAGGCCGAGGCGGAGGAGGTGCTGGCCCACCTGGACGGCCGCCTGGCCCGCTTCAAAATCCCGAAATATGTGGAATTCGTAGCCGAGTTACCCAAGAACGCGGCGGGCAAGCTGCTCAAAGCCCCGCTCCGCAAGCTCTACGGAGACTGAACGCCACGAGAGATCCGGCAAGCACGCCACCGCACGCCTGCTCAACCTGTACGAGCAAGAGGAGATGACGCGTCATGCGTACCTCACCGCCTTTCCGCGCCGACCACGTGGGCAGCCTGCTGCGACCACCCGGGTTGTTGCGCGCCCGGGAGAGCCTCACGGGCGACGCGCTGCGCGAAGCCGAGGACGCGGCCATCAGGGAGGTCGTCCGCAGGCAGGGGGAGACCGGGCTGCGGAGCGCGACGGACGGCGAGTTCCGGCGGGCCTCCTGGCACATGGACTTCATCTACCGGCTCGGCGGCATCGGCCAGGCCACCGACGAGAACATCACCGTGCGCTTCCACAACGAGCAGGGTGACATCGAGTTCACCCCGGCGGCGCTGCGCGTGCACGACCGGATCAGGCTGACCGAGCCCGTCTTCGCCGACGACTTCGCCTTCCTGCGCGACACGGTCGCCGACGGCGTCGTGCCCAAGCTGACCATCCCCTCGCCCAGCATGGTGCACTACCGCGGCGGACCGGCCGCGATCGACCCCAAGGTCTATCCCGACGTCGAGGAGTTCTGGCGCGACCTCAGCGCTGCCTACGCCGAGCAGGTGCGCAGGATCGGCGCGCTCGGCTGCACCTACCTGCAGTTCGACGACACCAGCCTGGCCTACCTCAACGATCCGGCGCAGCGGGCCGAGCTGACCTCGCGCGGCGACGACGCCGAGCACATGCACCTGCGCTACATCAAGCAGATCAACGCGGCGCTGGCCGCCAAGCCGGCCGGGATGACGATCACGACGCACATGTGCCGGGGCAACTTCCGCTCCTCATGGGCGGCCTCCGGCGGCTACGACTTCGTCGCCGAGGCGCTGTTCGGCGAGCTGAAGGTGGACGGGTTCTTCCTGGAGTTCGACGACGAGCGCTCGGGCGGGTTCGAGCCGCTGCGTTACGTGCCGCCGGGCAAGATGGTGGTGCTCGGGCTGGTCACGACCAAGCACGGCGAGCTGGAGTCGAAGGACACGCTGAAGCGGCGCATCGACGAGGCCGCCAAGTTCGTCGACCTCGACCAGCTCTGCCTGTCGCCGCAGTGCGGGTTCTCCTCCACGGTCGAGGGCAACCGGCTCACGGCCGACCAGCAGTTCGCCAAGCTGCGGCTGATCGTGGAGACCGCTCAGGAGGTGTGGGGCTGAGGAGGTCACCGGGCCGCCCGGCGCGGGGCGGCACCGGGCCGCCGCCCCGAGCGGCCCGGTGCCGCCGATGACGAGCCGCCGCGGCGTTCGATCCGTGGCGGCTCGCGCGCTCAGTGCTCCTTGGACCACTCGTCGGCGTTGTTGATCAGGAACCGCTGGTTGGCGACGTTCCCGCAGGAGAACTGGATGATCGGCGTGTCGTCGCTCAGGCTCCCGCGGTAGACGTCGAGGCACTTGCCGGCGAAGGTCCTGATCTCCACCCGGCCACGGCTGGCGCTTTCGAGGAAGAAGTGCTGGTTCGGGCCGCCGTGGCAGCGGTGCTGGATGAGCGCCGCGCCGTCGAGGGGGCTCCCGTGCTGGATGTCGAGGCACTTGCCGGTGAAGCTCTGGAACGCCACCCGGTTACCGCCCAGGCGCCGCATCCGGAAGTGCTGATGCGACTCTCCGTCGCAGCCGTACTGGATGATCGGCGCCCCGTCCTCCGTACTGATGTTCGCCACGTCGAAGCACCGGTCGGCGAACGTCTCGATCTCCACGAGCGGGTCGTGCGGCCGGGGCGCCGTCGCGTGGGCGGGCGTCCCGGGGAGCGCCGCCAGGGTGAGCGTCGCCAGGGCGCCGCTCGCGAGCAGCCGCCTCATCTGGCCGGCGCCGCCGCTATGGGTGAAAAACCTCATATCAGGTCCCTTTTGTCGTGAGTGGCTGGCCTGCGCCCGGCAAGACGAATGGACGTACGGCCAAGAACGCGAACATCACTCATTGTCGCGGGACACATGCTAACGGTGACCATCACCATTTTCGTTTGCACACGCCCTTGAACCGCATTCGAGTTCAGGGGGTCAGAGCGTGACGACCGAGCCGGTGAGGCGGGCCCGCTCGGCCGCCCACACCACGCGATGGGTCATCAGGCTCTCGGCCGCGTCCGACCGCAGCAGTGACGGGTCGTTCGAGGCGACGGCGGCGAGGAAGGCGTCGGTGAGCCCCTCGTCGCCGCCCCCATGCCCGTCGGCCGCCGACGCCCCCGCCCCCGGCGCCCCGGCCGTCTCGCCGGTGTCGATCTGCTGCTCCTCGCCCGTCCTGAAGTCCACCAGCCGCAGCGTGCGCCCGTCCCCGTCGATGTAGCCGTGGGTGCCGAACAACCGGGTGCGCCGGTGCTCCATGGGCGTGAACGCGCTCATCGTGAACGAGCACGTCGCCCCGTCGTCGAACTCCATCACCACCTCCTGGTGATCCACCACGTCGTTGTCGCAGGCGTACACGCAGCGCCCGTACGGCCCCGTCCGCAGCGCCTCCAGGACGTCCTCCTCGGTACGCCCGGACGTGACCGCCGACAGCGGCCAGAACTCGCTGTCGGCATCCCCCAGGCAGCCCAGGTAGAGGCGCTTGGCCGAGTACGGGCACGACGGCTCCAGCGGGCAGTCCAGGCACCGGCCGGCGGCCTCGGCGGGCCGGTCGGCGGCGCGGAAGTGCGACAGCGAGCCGAACGACGAGATCCGGGCGGGCGGCCGCTCGAAGAGGTGGACCAGCCAGTCGATGTCGTGGCACGCCTTGGCCAGCAACATCGGCGCCGAGGTGTCCTGGCGCCGCCAGTGCCCGCGCACGAACGAGTGGGCCTGGTGCCACCACCCGACGGGTTCGAGGTGCTGGACGCTGACCAGCCGCCCGATCCGCCCGCTGCCGAGCAGGTCCTTCACCACCCGCGTGTACGGCGTGTACCGCAACACGTGGCAGACGGCCAGCAGGATGCCGTTGCGCCGGGCCGCCTCGGCGATCCTGGCCGCCTCCCGCTCGGTGGTGGCCATCGGCTTCTCCAGGAGAATGTGGTAACCGAGGTCCGCCAGCGTCACCGCGGGATCGGCGTGCAGCCGGTCGTGCGTGGCGATGACGACCGCGTCCGTGACCCGGCCAGCCGCCGCCAGCTCCTTCCACCCCACGTACGCCGCCTCGGCCGCGATGCCGAACTCCGCGGCGAAGGCGGCGCGGCGCTCCGGGTCGGGCTCCGCCACCGCCACCACCCGCCCCGCGCCCGTGGCCTGCGCGCGGCGCGCGTAGGTCAGCCCTCGCAGGCCACCGCCCACGACGGCTAGAGTCACCTCAGTCATGGAACCTTCCCCGACGAAATATCATGGAAAGCATCATTATTCGGTCTTGGACAGCGGACAGCAAGGGGGGCCGATGGCCGGGGAACTGAGCGGCGGGGACCTGTCACGACTCAGACAGCTCAACGCGCTCGCCGTGATCAAGGCGCTGCAGGGTCAGCCGTCGCTCACGCTCACGGAGGTCGCCAAGCGCACGGGGTTGTCCCGCGCGTCCACCGAGGACGTGGTCCGCGAGCTGCTGGGCAAGGGCTGGGTGGCCGAGGCCGGCGCGACCGCGGGCGGGGTGGGCCGGCCGGCCAGGCGCTACCGGTTCAAGGCCGACGCGGGGCGGGTGCTCGGCGTCGACATCGGCGGGCACAAGATCCGCGCCGTCGTCGCCGACCTCGACGGCGACGTCGGCGCCGGCACCCACGTGCGGGTCACGCCCGAGATGGGCCGGGCCGAGCGGCTGGCGGCGGTGGACGAGGCGATCACGACCTGCCTGGAGGAGGCCGGGCTGACCGGCGGCGAGGTGTGGGCCTCCGGCGTCGGCACGACCGGCCTGGTGGACGGCGCGGGACGGGTGATGTTGTCGGAGGCGCTGCCCGAGTGGACGGGCGTCGACCTGGCCGCGCACGTGCGGCGCCTGGTGCCCGCGCCCGCGCTGGTCGAGAACGACAGCAAGCTCGCCGCCCTGGCCGAGCGCTGGCGCGGCGTGGCCCGTTACGCCAAGGACATGGTGTTCCTGCTGGCCGGGCTGCGCACGGGTGCGGGCCTGGTGATCGACGGCAAGCTGCACCGGGGCTTCGGCAACGCCTCCGGCGAGATCGGCGCGCTGCCCGCGCTCGGCTGGATCCGCGCCCAGGAGCACCTCAAGGCGGCCAACGGCGAGGCGGGCGACGTGTTCGCCGCGGCGCGGGCCGGCGACAAGGCCGCGGTCGCCGCCGTACGGCGCTATGTCAAAGACCTGGCGCTCGGCGCGTCCGCGCTGGTATTGGCGCTGGATCCGCAGATGGTCGTGGTCGGCGGCGGCTTCTCGCGCTCGGCCGACGTGCTCATCGAGCCGCTCAGGCGCGAGCTCGACCGCTGGTGCATCCGCACCCCCGAAGTCCGCATGTCGGCGCTGGGCGACGAGGGCGTGGTGCTAGGCGCCGTCCGGCTGGCCCTCGACGACGTCGAGGAGCGGGTGCTCGACGGCCGCACCTCGCTCGTGAGCCATCTGTAACACACCCAGCTCTTGAAGAAAATTTCACTGGACTCCATCATTACTCCCACGTTCTACGAGAGGACCGGGAGATGTGGAAGTCGGCACGGCACGGTGCGGCGCTCCTCTGCGCGGCACTGCTCGCCTCCGCGTGCGCGGGCACTGAGCAGGCCGGCACCGGAGCTCAGTCGCAGGAGAAGGTGACGCTGTCCTACGGCGTCTGGGACGCCACCCAGCAGGCCGTCATGCAGGAGCTGGCCACGGAGTTCACCAAGACGCACCCGAACATCGCGGTCAACGTCCAGCTCACACCGTGGGCGGACTACTGGACGAAGATGAAGGCCGCGGTGACCGGCGGCGCGGCCCCGGACGTGTTCTGGATGAACGGCCCGAACTTCCAGCTCTACGCCTCCAACGGCGTGATCGCCCCGATCACGGAGCGGATCGACACGTCGGTCTACCCCCAACCCCTGGTGGACCTCTACACCTACGACGGCAAGCTGTACGGCCTGCCGAAGGACATGGACACGGTCGGCGTCTGGTACAACAAGACGCTCTTCGACGCCGCGAAGGTGAAATATCCGGCCGACGACTGGACCTGGGCCGACTTCAAGGCGGCCGGCGCCAAGCTCACCGACGCCGGCAAGGGCGTCTACGCGGTCGGCGCGCAGCTCACGAGCTTCCAGGAATACCAGTACAACACCATCTACCAGGCCGGCGGCCACGTGATCTCGCCGGACGGCAAGAAGTCCGGCTACGACGACCCGAAGACCATCGAGGGCCTGCGGTTCTGGACCGACCTGATCGCCGCCAAGCAGTCGCCCGACCTCAAGACCATGACCGACACCGCCCCGCTCCAGCTCTTCGAGGCCGGCAAGCTGGCGATGTACTGGGGCGGGTCGTGGGACGTGGCCGAGTTCACCAAGAACGACTACACCAAGGACAAGGTCGACGTGGCCCCGCTGCCGAAGGGGGAGAAGCAGGCCACGATCATCCACGGTGTCGCCAACGTGGTGTCGGCCAAGTCCGGGCACCCGGCCGAGGCGCTGGAGTTCGTCAAGTTCCTCGGCTCCAAGCCGGCCGCCGACCTGCTCGGCCGGAAGGGGCCGATCCCGGCCTACAACGGCACCCAGGCCGCGTGGGTGAGCGCCCATCCCGAGCTGAAGCTCCAGGTCTTCCTCGACGCCGTGGCGTACGCGGTGCCGTACCCGGTCTCCAAGAACACCGCCGCCTGGCAGGAGGCGGAGCTGACGCACCTCACCAAGGCGTGGACCGGCGAGGTGCCGATCGACCAGGCGGCCGCGAACCTGGCGGCCGGGATGAACGACCTGCTGGCCAAGGAGTGACGTGACCACCACCGCGCGGCCCGCCCGGGACGCACCCGCGGCGAAGGCGCGCCGAGCGTGGACCGAGGCCCTGTGGGGGTATGCGTTCATCGCCCCCACAGGGCTCGGCCTGGCGATCTTCTACCTGTGGCCGGTGCTCCAGACCGCCTACTTCTCCTTCACCGAGTGGGGCGTCTTCGGCGGGCACACCTGGGTGGGCCTGGAGAACTACGCCCGGCTCGCCACCGACCCCGAGGTGGGCCAGGCCGTGCTGAACACGCTCGCCTACACCGCGCTCGGCCTGGCCGGGATCCCGCTGGCGATCGTGTTCGCCGCCCTGCTCAACCGGCCGGGCCTGCGGGCCGCCGGCGTGTACCGGACGGCGTTCTTCCTGCCCGTCGTCACCATGCCGGTCGCGGTCGCGATGCTCTGGCGCTGGCTCTACAACGGTGACTACGGCCTGGTCAACCAGGTGCTCGCGGTCTTCGGCGTGGACGGGCCCAACTGGATCGCCGACCCGGCCACGGCGATGTACGCGCTGGTCGTGGTGGGCGTCTGGAGCAGCATCGGCTACAACCTGATCATCTTCCTGGCCGGGATGCAGGCCATCCCGAAGGAGCTGTACGAGGCCGCGTCCCTCGACGGCGCGGGCCGGGTGGCCCAGTTCTTCAGGATCACGCTGCCGATGTTGTCGCCGACGGCGTTCTTCATCTCGATCGTGTCGGTGATCGGCTCGCTGCAGCTCTTCGACCTGGTCTTCGTGATGACCGGCTCGGGGCAGTCGGCGCGGGCCAACCCGGCGTACACGCGGTTGCAGACCGTGGTGCAGCTCTTCTACGAGCGGGCCTTCGTCACCAACGACCGCGGTTACGCGGCCGCCATCGTGATCGCGCTGCTCGTGCTCATCGCGGCGCTGACGATCGTGCAGTTCCGGCTCCAGCGCAGGTGGGTGCACTATGTCTGAGCGTCGCGGGTTCGGCGTGCACGCGATCCTGATCGCGTCGTCGCTGGCGATGGTGGCCCCGTTCGTCTGGCAGGTCATCACCTCGCTGAAGACGCTGAGCAGCGCCACGGCGGTGCCGCCGACGTTCCTGCCCGAGGGGCGCTGGGACAACTACGCGAAGGTCTTCGACCTCCTGCCGTTCGGCGACCAGTTCCTCAACACCGTGCTGATGGCGGGGGGCCGGGTGGCCGGGCAGGTGCTGTTCTGCTCGATGGCGGCCTACGCCTTCGCCCGGCTGCGCTTCCCCGGCCGGAACCTGCTGTTCGGCGTCTTCCTGTCGGTGCTGATGGTGCCGCCGCAACTCTTCGTCATCCCGCAGTACCAGATCATGTCCTCGCTCGGCTGGCTCAACAGTCTTCAGGCGATCATCGTGCCGGGGTTGTTCAGCGCGTTCGGCGTGTTCCTGCTGCGGCAGTTCTTCCTGGGGTTGCCGCGCGAGCTGGAGGAGGCGGCCAGGCTCGACGGGGCGGGGCCCGTGCGCGTCTACTGGTCGATCATGTTGCCGCTGGCCCGGCCCGGGCTGGTCGCGCTGGGCATCCTCACCCTGCTCTGGGCGTGGAACGACCTGTTCTGGCCGCTGGTGGTCAACACCGACCCGGCGAAGATGACGTTGTCGGCCGGACTGGCCGCGCTGCAGGGGCAGTACCAGACCGACTATCCGGTCCTGATGGCCGGCTCGCTGCTCGCCTCGCTTCCCGTGATCGCCGTCTTCGTGTTCCTGCAGCGCCAGTTCATCCAGGGCATCGCCCACACCGGCACGAAGGGCTGAGCCACGCCCTTTCAGCGGATGACGATGGTGGTGAGGGCCCGCGGCTGGAGCGTCACCGCGCGGCCCGTCACCGCGGACGGGGTCAGCGAGTTCGCCGTGTCCGTCAGGTAGGCGGTGGCCCGGCCCCGCACGCCGTGCCACGTGACGGGCGCGGCGCCGGTGTTGAGCACCTCGACGACGCGGCTCCCGTCGGGGTTGCGGAACGCCGAGACCTTCAGCGCCGGGTCGGCCGCCGACGCCTCCAGCCGGACCGCGCCCGGCCTGATGAACCTGCTGTACGCCGCCAGCGCCCACAACCGCTTGGACACGTGATACGTCTTGGCCGTGTCGTCGATCTGGAGCAGCGCCCTGGTCGCGCCGCGCGAGCCGCCCAGCCAGTAGACGTAGGCGCTGACGTCGCCGAGCGTCAGCGCGTCGTGGACGGCCGAGGCGATCGTGAACCCGTCGTAGCCGCTGCCGTCGTCCCAGCTCTCGTTCCAGGTGGTCCCGTTGGGGTTCCACTCCGACATCCAGGTCCTGCGGCCGGTCGGCAACGGCGCGTCCACGGGGCTGGCGTAGGTGTGCCCCGTGTGCGTCTTCACCCAGCGGCGGGCCTCGGGGTCGGCCTCGATCGCGGCCGTGTACGCCTTGGCCTCGTTCCACCCGAAGGAGTCGCAGCAGACGAGCCGCACGCCCTTGGCCACCGGGCCGAGCACCTTGACGAACTGGGCGGCCTGCTCAGGGGTGAAACGCATGGAGGCGTACGTGGCCGTCCAGTCGGGCTCGTTCGTGAAGCCCAGATCAGTGATCTTGATGCCTTCCCCGGCGTAGAACTTCGTGTACGCCACCAGGTAGTTCGCGTAGGCCCGCTGCCACTCGGGCTTCAGCGTGCCGCCGTTCTTGTCGTCGCCGTTGTCCTTCATGTAGCCGGGCGCGCTCCAGGCGTCGGCGAAGAACCGCCGCACCCCGTACGCCTGGGCCTCCTTGGCCACCCAGACCTGGCTGTTGTCGTCGCCGTCCCAGGCGTAGCGCGGCGGCGCGTCCGGGCCGCCGGGGTCCTCGGGCTGCATCGAGACCATGTGGTCGTACGGGCTGCCGGCGGGGGAGGAGCCGATGCCGAGCCGCAGGATGCTGAGCCCGGCGCCCTTGGTCCGGTCGAACCACAGGTCGAGGACCTCGCGCTGCTGGGCAGGGGTGAGCGTTTTGAGCAGTTCGTTGCGCCGGAAGGCCTGGGAGACGCCGAAGCCGTCGATCTCCTGATGCCGGACGCGCTCGTTCACGGTGATGGCCGGGGGCGGGGGCGAGCTCACGGCCGGGAGACCGAGCAAGGAGATAGCGACGACTGCTCGTAACATGACGCCTCCGAAAATTTCGGGCACATAGCGATATGTTTCGCTGATCGCCGGAAACGTAAGCGCCGGGACGGGGGTTCGTCAACACCCGCGCGGAGGCTGGGGGCCGCGGCACGGGTGCGCGGCCGCGGCCGGTTGAGCCGTCAGTGGGTGGACTCGGCGCGCTCCTTGATGGTGAGCAGGCGCCGGCGCATCGCCAGGAAGTCGCCCACGTCCATCGCGGCGATGAGCGTGGTGCCGCGCACGGTGGGCTGGGCGCGGCAGCGGACGCGGAAGACCAGCCGGGTGCCGCCCTCGATCTCGCGTAGAGAGATCGAGGAGCTGGTGGTCGCGTCGGCCCCGCGCTGGGCCAGCACCAGGGTGTGCGGCGGGTCCGACCGCTCCACGATGAACCCCGCGCTCTCGGGCGAGCCGGGCAGGACGTCGCCGACCTTGAACTCCTGCCGCTCGGCGCCTGCCTCCGGGGTCTCCGGCCGCTGGGCGCCCGGCCGGTAGGCGCCGAGCTGGATCAGCCAGGCCCAGACCGACGCGGCGGGGGCGTCGACGGTGAGCGCGCGGGTCGCCTGGTACTGCGGTGACGTGACGATGTCGTCCCCCGCCATCTCCCCGTGCGTCTCGCGGTCGTCGGCACCCCAGCGCAGGTGCCAGGGCCGGACCGCGAACAGGTAACCTGCCGCCGCGCCGGCCGCCAACCTGAACAGAGAGCGCGTCATGAACATCAAGGGCTCCTTCATCTTGTTGGCCGAACGCCCAGTGTCCGATGAAATGCGAAAATCGGCCAGCATTCCCCTTCATATTTATGAAATATCAGATTTGGCTCGCTTTCCAGGCGGTGAGATCGTACGCGTCCGCGAGCGACCGCCACTCCCGCGCGAATCGTGTCTTCGCCCGCTGCGCCGCCTCGGACCTGGCCAGTCCGCGCCGGTGGTCGCGGTCGTCCTGGATGGAGGCCGTGCAACCACCCCGGACATGGCGGCGGGCCCAGGCCAGGAAGGCGGCGTCGGCCTCGTACGAGGAGTGCAGCGCGTCGACCAGGGCGTCCTTGAGCTCGGCGCCGCCGGGCAGCGCCGTCACGGCGAGGGTCCTGGCGGCGGCGAGCTGGGCGCGGCGGCTCGCCGTGACGTCCCGGATGGTGTCCACCCCGTCGCGGTCGCACCGGCCCGCGCCGGTGATGGCGTGGGAGAGGTTCGCCCGGGTCGCACTGCTCCGGGTGAGCAGGTCGTTCATCTTCGCCGCCTGCCCGGCGGCGTCCGCGGGCGACGGGGTCGTCTCGCCGGCCGCCTGCGTGGCCGTGGGCGTGGGAGTGCCCGTCGGGACGGCGACGGCGGGGGCGTTCTGGTCCGTACGGCTCGCCCGGCTCGGGGTGGACGGGCCGGGGGCCATGATCCACCAGGTCAGGGCCGCGACGAGAACGGCCGCCGGCAGGCCGACGAGCACCGCCGGCCGCCAGGCGCGCGTGAGCCGCCGCGGCGGCTCGGCCACCTGGTGAGCCGGACCGTGCTCCCGGTACGCGGGGCCGGGCTCCCGCTGGGCCGGGCCGAACTCCTGGTAGGCCGGGACGGGCGGCCCGCCGGTCATGCTTTCGGCCGGGCCGGGCGGCCCGCCGGTCGCCGGGGAGAGAGGGCGCCGGCACCGGGGGCACCGGGGCTGATCGCCGACGCGCGCTCCGCAGCGTGCACATTGACGGCTGGCAGCGGTTTCGTGGGTCAATGCGCCCTCCTGCATATTCCAATGAAGCCGGACAAATGCCGGTAATTAATTGTTTATCCGGCGCGAGCCGGTGATTTTCCTTGGCGTGAGAATAATTTATTTCCCTCCCTTAAGCTCGCCTTGAACGCGAATAAGAGGAGGACCATGGTCGTCGACAGCTCGTCCGCCGGTCAGCGCCATCCGGCCGACTACGACGCGGGCGCGCCGTTTCTCGGCAACGCGACGCGATATCTCTGCGCCGCCGCCTATCTCGACCACGCTTTCCGCGACAAAGTGCTCGGCGAGCTGCTGTCCGACCCCTATCGCGCGGTCCCGCCCTCCTATGGCGGCTTCGACCTCATGCCGGTGCTCCATCACTGCCGTCGTTCCCGCGCGATCCTCGCCGTCCGCGACGGCCTGATCACCGTGCTCTTCGCCGTCGGCCTCGTGTTCACCCCGCTGACCACGCTGATGTGGCTGCTCGCCCTGCTCCCCTTCGTGCTCCTCACCGTCGAGGCCGTCCGGCGCGGGCCGCTGCGCCTGCGGGCGGCGATCTGGCTCTGGGCGGCCTGCGGCGTGCTGGCGCCGTTCGTGGTGGCGGCCTGGCCGCAGCTCGCATCCTCGATGGAGCAGGTGCTCGGCGCCGGGTCGTCGTACGAGAGCTCCTCCGGGCCGGAGCCCGCCGCGTCCGGCGACGGCTTGGCGGGAGACCTGTTCTTCATCCCGGCGGCCACGCTCGCGGTCGTCCTCGTCTACCGGGTGGCGATCTACCTGACCCTGGCCGGGACGCTGCGGCCGGGCACCCCCGAGCCGAGCACCAGGGCCGTCAGCACCAAGACGGCCCGCCGGCTCGACTACATCCGCCGGGCCCAGTGGGGCAACGTGACGATGTACGGCAACGAGAACGCGTTCATGGGCGCCGGGCGCGTCGAACGGTCCTGGTCGATCGCCGTAGAGCTCGACCGCGTACGCGACGGCCGGGGCGGCGCGCGGCGGGACGAGCCCGTCGACGTCGATCCGGTGGAGCTGCACGCCTTCGTCCGCGAACGGCTCAGGGAGATGCGCGACAGCGTTCTGCGGCCCAACGAGGGCATCCAGCGGCTCGACCTCGGCGACCATGTGGTGACGAGAGGCATCTTCACGGTCACCGACTGGCACCGCGGCCGGACCCCCGTGGCGCACCCGATGATCGGCAGGGGCGGCCTGCCCAAGTTCGAGGCCACGGCCGGCGAGATCGAGGCCGTCATCCGCCATCCCCAGGGCGGTGTGCGCTACTACCAGCGTGTCACCATCAACAACGACGGCCAGGAGATCCGCGACTCCGCCGGTCACCTCGTCGCCCCCGCCGAGGACCAGGAGGCGATGACGTCGGCCTTCATCCACCTGGCCGTCGAGGGGCGGATGCTCTACACGCAGTTCGTGGTCACCGTGCTGCCGCCGGTGCTCGGGCCGTACCACGTGGTCGATATGCTGCCCACGATGACGGGCGTGCGGATCGCGTGGGAGGCCCTCAGAGTGCTGAAGCTGCGGTTGTTGCGCGACGTCCTGGCCGCCCCCGTCCGGGTGGCGCGCACGGCGATCCAGGCCGTCCAGCAGTCCATGACGGTCCCCGACCCCCGCAAGCACATCGTCTACCCGTACGGCGCCCGCTTCAGCGTGCGGGAGCTGGCGGCGAGCGCGGACCTGCAGACCCACATCCAGACGCTCGACGTCGCCAAGTACACCCGGATGATCGAGCAGCGGCTCACCGAGGCCGTGCTCGACTTCCTGGACAAGCGCGGGATCGAGACGGGCGCCTACCGGTTGCAGGCGGCCGGCGTGACCATGAACACGGTCAACGTGGGCGCGGGCGGAACGGTGAGCGGGCCCATCGCCTTCGGCCCGCAGGCGTCGGCGACCGTCAACAACCAGAGATGAGGAAGGCTGCCATGGGGACCGAATACGGCATGCACGTCAGCGGTGGTCACGTCAGCGGGCCCATCGCGATGGGCCCGGACGCCCGCGCCACCGTCAACAACCTCGCCCCGGCGGACGACCCGGCCGGCCGGCTCCTGGAGCGGCTCGAGCGGCTGCTCCAGGAGCACGAGGCCGACCTGGCCGAGCCCGCGCGGGCGCGCAGGGACGCGGCCGACATCCGGCGCGAGCTGGCGGAGGCCGACCCGGACCGGTCGCGGGTCCTCGACGCGCTCCAGCGGCTGTCGGTCAGGGCGGCCGAGGTGTCGGCGATCGTGGGAGTCGTCGCACAACTGCGCGAGCTGTTCCCCTGACCTGACCCGCTCAGCCCGGCATCAGGGCTTCGTGGGTGCGCTGTGCGAGCTGGCCGTGGACGAGGTCTATGGAGGGTGCCCCTGGCCGGCGCCGAGGACGGCGGCGACTGGCGGGCGGCCGTGACCCGGATGGGCCGCAGCCTGCGCGCGACGATCCTGCGCCATCCCTGGATCGCCGCCAAGCTCGGCGAGATCGGCCTGGCCTACCTCGGGCCCAACATGTTGCGGCACACCGAGCACATGCTCGCCGTCTTCGAGACCGCCGGATTCCCCCTCGACGAGGCCGACCGGGCGATGAACACGGTGACCGCCTACGTGCTCGGGGTGTCCACCAGCGAGGCCGCGTGGGTGTCGATGGTGGCGCGCAGCGGGCAGAGCGAGCAGGAGTGGGCCGAGCGGTTGTGGCCGGCGGCCGAGCGGGCCGTGCGCGCCTACCCGCGGTTGCGGGCCCGGTATGAGGCGCAGCGAGGTGGCGACGTGGCCACGTCCAACGACGACGCCTTCGACTACGGGCTGCAGCGGGTGCTCGACGGCCTGGCGGCCCGGCTCGGCTGATCGAGGCTCTGGTAAGGCACATCGGCTCGGCTGATCGGGGTTCCGGGCCGGCGCATCGGCTCACTTGTGGCGCATCACCGCCATCCGTCTTGCGACGTGGGGTCCCGCTGCGGAAGGATCACCGAATCGCCCCCCGGCCAGCATGACGACTTGGAGAGACCTGTCGTGCGCACACAAGAGAACATCGAGCGGTTCGGTTACCGGCAGGAGTTACGTCGCGGGGTCGGTCTGACCGACCTCGTGTTCTACGGCCTGGTGTTCATGGTGCCGATCGCCCCGTTCGCGATATTCGGTCTCGTCTATGCGCGATCCGGCGGCATGCCGGTCCTGGCGTACATCGTCGGGCTGGTCGCGCTGCTGTTCACCGCCGCCTCCTACGCGCAGATGGTGAAGGCGTTCCCGCTGTCGGGGTCGGTCTACAACTACGCGGGCCGCGGCATCGCCCCGCCGGTCGGGTTCCTGACCGGCTGGATGATCCTGCTCGACTACATCCTCGTGCCGTGCCTGCTCTACCTGGTGGCGGCCATCGCCATGAACTCCACCGTGCCGCAGGTGCCGGTGTGGGGCTGGCTGGTCATCTTCGTGGCCGTCAACACGGCGATCAACCTGCGCGGCATCCGGATGACGATCAAGCTCACCCGGGTCCTGATCATCGGTGAGCTGGTCGTCCTCGCGCTGTTCCTCCTGGCCGGCGTGTGGGCGCTGCTCCAGGGCGAGGGCCGCGGGTTCAGTCTCTCCCCGCTGTTCAACCTGGACACCTTCTCCTGGCCGGTGCTGTTCGCCGCGGTCTCGGTGGCGGTGTTGTCCTTCCTCGGCTTCGACGGGATCAGCATGCTGGTCGAGGAGTCCACCGGCGGCTTCGAACAGGTCGGCAGGGCCATGCGGCTGGCGCTGGTGCTGGCGGGCGTGCTCTTCATCGCCCAGGTCTGGGTGGCCGCCCTGCTGGTGCCCGACCCCGGGGGACTGCTGGTCAAGGAGAGCGGCACCGCGTTCTACGACGCGGCCGCCGTCGCCGGCGGCGAGTGGCTCAGGCACCTCACCTCGACGGCCACCGCCGTCTCCTGGGGCATCGCCAACACCCTGGTCGCCCAGGTGGCGGTGTCACGCCTGCTGTACGCGATGGCGCGCGACCGCCAGCTTCCCTCGTTCCTCGCCAAGGTGTCGGTGCGGCACTCGGTGCCCGCCAACGCCATCCTGCTCATCTCGCTGCTCTCCGTGGGCGTCGGGCTCTGGATGTCCGGCCGCCCCGACGGCGTCGACCTGCTCACGAGCCTGGTCAACATGGGGGCCATGGTCGCCTTCGTGGTCCTGCACGTGTCGGTGATCGTGCACTACGCGGTGCGCGGGGGCTCCAGGGACGTGTGGTCGCATCTGGTCGCGCCGCTGATCGGGATGGGCATCCTGATCTTCGTCGTGATCAACGCCAACATCCTGGCGCAGGTGGCCGGCCTGATCTGGCTCGCCGTCGGCGTCGTGGTGCTGATCTCGTTGTACGCGCTGGGCCGCAGACCCACCGTGCACGCCGGATCAGGACACCCGTAGCGAGCGAAGGACCCCCCGCCACCATGAACCGCCTGCCGCTCCACCAGGACCTGTACCTCCTCGCCCACGGCCAGTCCGGCAAGCCCCTCATCCATCCGTCGTCGCTGGCGCTCGGACTGGCCGGGGCGGTGCTGCTGGAGCTGGGGCTGAGCGGTTTCGTCACCGTGGGCGGGAGCAAGGTCGCCGCCGCCGCCCGCAGCGCGCCCACCGGTGACGCGATCGCGGACGACCTCGTCGCGCTCATCCGGCGAGGACCGGCGGCCATGGACACCAGGGCCCTGATCAAGAGGGTGGCGGACGGCCTCAACGACCGCACCCGTGAGCTCCTGCTCGCCACGGGCGTGCTCGTCCGGGTGAGCGGGCGCCGCCTGGGCCTGGTGCCGTACACGCGTTACGAGCCGGCCGAGATCTCCTCGATCGTGCGGGCCTCGTCCGGGGTGCGGTCGGCGGTCGAGGGCTGGAAACATCCGGACGCCCGAAGTGCGGCGCTGGGCGGACTGGTGGCCGTGTTGCGGCTGGAGGAGGAGCTCTACCTCGACCTGCCCGCGAGCCGGCTCATCGGCCGCCTGCGGGAGATCGCCGCGACGGCCGGGCCCGTGGTCGGCGAGCTGGTCGCGACCGTCGACACGCTGGTGGCGGAGGCCGCCGTCGCCGTGTACCGCTGAGCCGTCTCCACTGCGTGGGCGGCGCGCGGCCGACTGTGCGGGGTGGCGCGGCCGGCTGTGCGGGACGGCGCGGGGCGGCGCGCGGCCGGTTCTGTGGACGGCGCGCGGGTGGAGAGTTACGCTCCGCTGGCCAGGCTGAGGGGGCATTCCATGACTTACACACTTTTACGGGGAAGCTTCGTGATCCGGTATCCGGACCTTCCCCGCCAGGGGCCCGAGCCCGACGGCGACACCGTCAAGTTCAAGCCCGACTCACCCGCACTGGTCGAGGCCCTGCCGCGCCGCTCCGGCCGGCCGCCGAACATCGGCGCCCGCGGCATCTCCGTACGCCTGGAGGCCATCGACGCGCTGGAGACCCACTTCGAGGGGACCCACCAGGAGCCGGCCGGCGCCGACGCCGCCCGCGACGAACTGCTGCGCCTGCTCGGCTTCACCAACGTGCGTTTCTGGGACGACCTGCCCAACAGGGTGCGGTCCTGCGACCAGGACTCGCTGCGCGGGCACGTGCTCACCAACGGCATCGACGCGAACGGCCGGCTGATCGCGTTCGTCTACGCGGGCGACCACACGGGGGTGGACGGGGCCGGCGTGTTCGTGGACCCGGCGCTCGCCGACGCCTCCGTGAACGGCACGTTGCTGGCCGCCGGCCAGGTCTATCCGGCGTTCTACGCGACATTGCCGGCCGGCCTGCGCGCGCACCTGGCGGAGGTGTCGCAGGCGGCCAGGCGCAAGGCGGTCGCGACCGGCATCTGGCCGCGCTCCACCGCCGACCCGAACGCCCCGGCCGCCGTCGGCACCCTCGCGGACGCGGAGGGGCTGGTCATGTGGCCCAAGTTGTTCCGGCGGATCGTGCCCTACCTCGCGGCCGGCTTCACGAGCTTCGACGGCTTCGACACCTGGTTGCGGGCCGACCCCGTGCACCGCGACGACGAGCTCTACCTGATCGAGCGGGCCGAGCGGGGCAACCTGCACGACGTGGTCAGGGCCGCCGGGCAGCAGCTCCAGCTCACGATGTGGCCCGAGGAGTTCATCATCAGCCCGGACCCGGCCGCCCCGGGCTCGCCCGTCAAGCCGCCGCTCATCGCCGCCGGCGACCTGGTGATCATGGCGGCGCTGCCGGATCCGGCGGGCCCCGACAGCGGCAGTGAGACGGTCACGCTCCTCAACCTCACCGCGAGCACGATCGACCTCACGGGCTGGGCCCTGTCGGACGCGGCCGGCGAGCGCAAGACGCTCACCGGCACGATCGACGCCGGCAGCGCGGTGCGGGTGGCGCTGGACGGGGCGCTGCGACTCGAGAACCAGGGGGACACCCTCATCCTGGTGGACCCCCGGGGCACCTCGATCGACCGGGTGACGTACAAGGCGGAGCAGGTGAAGGCCGGCCGCACGATCGCCTTCGGCCGCTGATAGGGAGGCCGTCCCGCCACGGCGCGTTGCCCCGGAGAGGGCGGTCGTCCCGCCACGGCGTGCGCGCGGCCGTCTCGCCACGGCGTGCTCAGTGCATGGCGCCGTGGGACATCTGACGTGGCGGGCGGCCGTAGCCGAACGTGCCCATCATGCCCTGCTCCTGGTGGTACAGGTTGTGGCAGTGGAACATCCACTCGCCCGGATTGTTGGCCAGCACGTCGATCTGCAGGCGTTCGCGCGGCTTGATGTTCACCGTGTCCTTGCGCGGCCCGCGATGGTCGCGTACATGGAGCTGGAAGGTGTGGCCGTGCAGGTGCATCGGATGCCACATGGGCGACTGGTTGTCCAGCACGATCCTGATCGTCTCGCCCCGGCGCACGCGCAGCCGCATCGGGTCGGTGGCCAGCTTGCCGTTGAGCGTCCACTCGTTGCCGGACGGCCGCATGCCCAGCGTCACGGTGACGGTCCTGGACGGGCGGGGCAGGTGGTCGCCTTCGCGGGCAGCCAGGTCCTGGTACTGCAGCATGCGCCCGTTGAGTTGCGGCACCTCGGCGCCCGGAGACGGCGCCGTGCTCCTGGGCGTGGTGCGGACCACCGCGAACGCCTGCCCGCCCTTGCCCTCCGCCGTCGCCACCAGCGGGAACGCCCCCGCGCCGAGCGTCACGACGAAGTCGTAGCGCTCGCCCATGCCGATGATGAGCGTGTCCACGGTCACGGGAGCGCACGGGAAGCCGTCCGTGTGCGTGACGGTCATGCGGTGGCCGCCGAGCGCGACGCGGAACGCGGTGTCGGCGGCCGCGTTGATCAGCCGGACCCTGACCCGCCGGCCGGGCCGGGAGTCGAACGTCACGGGGGCGTCGGGCGCGCGGCCGTTGATCAGGTAGAGCGG
This sequence comes from Nonomuraea sp. NPDC002799, assembly GCF_053592075.1. NCBI lineage: Bacteria > Bacillati > Actinomycetota > Actinomycetes > Streptosporangiales > Streptosporangiaceae > Nonomuraea > Nonomuraea sp. NPDC002799. The sequence goes on along the minus strand of NZ_JBSFVA010000019.1, from coordinate 46,340 downwards.
GTGGCGCAACTCGCCCGCCACCCCGCCGAGCGCGGGACTGCGCAGGGTGTCGTCGTGGCCGGGCGAGGAGGTCAGCCGGCGCAGGGCGTCGTCCGGGGTGCCGGCGATGCCGTCCAGCCAGTCGTCGAGCACGACGGTGAACTCCTCGTCGTACCTGAGCGGCTCGCGCGGGTCGGCGACGATCAGCGGCCCGTACAGGCCGCGGTCGGCCTGCATGCCGACGTGCGAGTGGTAGAAGTAGGTCCCCGGCTCGGGGACGGTGAAGACGTAGTCGAACGTCTCGCCCTTGCGGGTGGCCGCCTGGCTGTAGCCGGGCGCGCCGTCCATCCGGAGGGGCAGCCTGATGCCGTGCCAGTGCACGGTGGTCCCCTCGGGCAGGTCGTTGACCAGCCGCGCGGCCAGCCTGTCCCCGGCCGCCACGACGATGGACGGCCCCGGCACCATGTCGTTGTAGGCCCAGGTGGAGACGATGCGGCTGCCCAGGGAAATGGTCGCGGGCCGGGCCCGCAGCAGGGTCTCCCAGGAGACGGCCGCGGGCCGGATCGGCGGAACCGTCCCCGGGCGCCGCGCCGCCGCGCCCGCCGGCGCGGCCCCCGAGGCGGCGCCGAGCGCGGTGGCGAACGTGCCGGTGACGAGCAGCCTGCGAGAAATGCTTCCGAGTGCCAGACCTTCCATAGATATCCCCCCGTCTCTCTGGCACGGTAACCGAGAGTGATCAAGAAAGGCTCGCGCCACGCGGCTGACCAGACCGAGCCCTTACGGTCGCGACCGCATCAGCCGAGCGGCCACCTCCTGGCGTGATCGTCAGTGCGGCCAGGGCTCGCTCTCGTCGCGGGCCGCCAGGGTGGTGCCGTGGAAGTCGGCACGGAACCAGCCCCCGTTCTTCGCCCCGGTGGTGGCACGGAAGCCGCCCTTGGGGCTGTTGCGGGTGACGGTGGACCTGCCGAGCGCGTGGAACGCCCCCGACGGCGCGCCCGGCGCCCGGTAGTAGAAGTGGATCGTCTGGCCCACCAGCCACGTCCACGACCCGCCCGGCCGGCCGCGCAGCTTGCCCGTGTGCACGGTGCCGCCGCCCTGCTTACTGGCGCGATACCCCCGGACCTCGGTCTGGAATTTGTTCTCGGCCGTGGCCTCGACGAACACCGACGCGCTGCGCGCCCCGATGATCTCGCGCGAGCTGCGCACCTCGGCCCGCCACTCACCGCTCTCCACGACGGGCGCCTCGGTCTCGAACCGGCCGGCGTCGTCGGTGCGCGTCTCGGCGAAGTCCCGCCAGCCGCAGGTGTCGCTCTCCTGGAACACGATCACCACGGTCAGGCCGGCCGCCGGGCCCGAACCGCCGTCCTTGACCACCTCCAGGCTGCCCGTGAGCCGGACGTCGCCGCCCCTGGGCACCCGGTCAGGCCGGGCGTCGAACGCCGTGAACCGCGCCTCCGCCCTGACCCCGCGCCGGTCCACCGCGAAGCCGTGCACGGCCGTCGTCCGGCCGGCCCGCGTCTCGACCAGCCAGTCCCCCTCCTGGGCGTCGGGCGGCAGGCGGTGCCCGGCCCGCCAGTCACAGGGCGGGGGCTGGGCGGCGAAGTCGAGCGGCACCCGGGTCCCGTCCGGAGCCCGGAGGTGTCCCCGCAGCCCGGTGGCGTTCGCGGTGGACACCTCGACGACGAGGTCCACCGGGGCCCCGTCCAGGATGATCGGCTGCGGTGTCACCTGGATGGCGATGATGTCGGGTGGCGTCTGCACGGTTGACCTCCTCGGTCAGCAGATTCTGCGGTAAGGCGCGCCGGGGATGTGGCGGGCCCATTCGGCGGGGGTGAGGGAGCGCCCGGCCCTGGCGCACAGGGTGGCGGCCACGCTCGCGGCGGCGGCGGGGTGGTCGCCGAGGGTGCCGTCCGTACGCAGGCTGCGCAGCTCGCGCCCGTCGGCGTCGAAGGCGAGCGCGACCACCTCGCCCGCCGGGTAGACCGACGGCGGCCCGAGCGGCACACGTTCGGCGACGTCCCAGAGCTGGACCCGGTTCGAGCCGCCGACGGCCAGCGTCCGCCCGTCGGGCGCGAACGCCAGCAGGTCCACCGCGCCGAAGCCCGTGAGTTTCAGATCGCCCAGCGGCCGGTGGTCGGCGGCGCTCCAGAGCCGCACCCCGGCGGCCAGCGCGCCGGTGGCCATCATCCTGCTGTCCGGGCTGAACGCGATGGCGTGCACCCCGTCGGCGCTCTCCCCGAAGGGCCGGATCACCACCTCCGGCGTGGCCAGCTCGGTCAGGGTGCCGTCCACGCCGTTCACCGCCAGCTCCCGCCCGTCGGGCCGGAAGGCCATGCCGTAGCCGCCCGCCGCGCGCAGCGTGCGGATCCTGGTCCCGTCGCCGGCGTTCCAGAGCTGGACGTCGCGCCAGTTCCGCGCGGGCGGGGTGACGGTCCGTACGAACGGCGCGACCGCCAGCGTCGTGCCGTCGGGCCCGAACGCGAGCCCGCCCACCTCGTCCGCCCCCTTGATCGCGAACGCCCTGACCCGCCGGTCCTTCACCAGGTCCCAGAGCGTCACCCGCGCCGGGTCCGCCGTGCCGACGGCCAGGAGCGAGCCGCCGGGGCTCAGCGCCAGCGCGGTCGGCGACGCCAGCGAGGCCGGCAGCGTCGCCAGCCGCTCCGGGTCGGCCATGTGCCACAACTCGACCGCCGGCCGCCGCACGATCACGGTCCGCCGGGCCGGGTCGATCAGCCCGGCGTCCACCCCGGCGGCCAGCGTGCGGGGGCGGGTGACGTCGGAGACGTCCAGCGTCACCACCCGGCCGTCGGGCAGGCTGTAGCCGAGCGTGCCCGCGCCGACGCCCAGCCGCAGGCCGCCGACCAGCTCGCCGACCGGATGGGTGAGCAGCCGGGCGCCGGTCCTGGACCACAGGCGCAGGCCGGTCCCGTCGTAGGTGGCCAGGAACCGGCCGTCCTGGCTGTAGCGGGCCAGGCGGGTTCCCGGCGCCTTCAGCTCCGCGCCGCGCCACCGTTCCGCGTCCAGGTCCCAGAAGCGCACCGTGTCGCCCGTGCGGACCGCGAGCTCCCGCCCGGCCGGGTGGAAGGCCAGCACCTGACCGGGCAGCCGGGCACGCGCGCCCTGCCAGTCGCGCAGCTCGTACCCGCCGCCTGGCAGGTTCGCGGCCAGCAGGGCGTCGTCGGCGGAGACCGCGACGTCGGCGGCCTCGGGCAGGTCGAGCGGGCGCCGGCCGGTCAGGTCCCACACCTGGGCACGGCCCTGGAGCGTGGTGGAGACCAGCAGCAACCGCCGGGGGCCGAACGCCACCGTCCGCGCCCCCTGCGGCAGCTCGGCCACCCGGACCCCGCGCTCGGCGTCCCACACCGTGATCGACCGATCGCCCGCCACGGCCAGGCGGCGGCCGTCGGCGCTGAGCGCTATCGCGTTCACCGGGCCGCCGACGCCGCCGAAGGCGCGGACGGGCCGTCCGGTGTCCACGTCATGGAGCGCGAACCGGCCGCCGTCCACCACGGCCAGCCGGGCGCCGTCGTCGCTGAGGTCGAAGCGGGCGCCGCCCGAGACGGGCGCCGGGCGGAAGGCGGCGCGTTCGCGCTGCGCCAGCGAGGCGTGCATGGCCGCCCGCGCCTCGGACACCGGCGCGATCCGCCACGCCGCCACGGCCAGCAGCAGCGCGGCCAGCGGGTCCTGGGCGCGCAGCCGGCCCGCGCGGGCGGCCGTCTGCCTGGCGGCGGCGACGGCCTGCTGGCGGGTGCCGAGCAGGTTCTGCGCGACCACCACCCCGACCGCCGCCAGCAGGACCGCGACGAGCGCGGCGATCGTGCCCCTGACGCGCCGGCGCCGCCGGGCCAGGCTTTTCGTCCGCTCGGCTGACGCGTCCAGGAACGCCTGCTCCACCCGGTTGGGCCGCAGCCGCCCGTGCCCCTTCGCGGCCCAGCGCACCGTCTCCGCAAGGGCCGTGCCCCGGTAGAGGTCGCCGGGGTCGCGCCCGTGCGACCGCCACCGGGTGGCGGCCCGGTTGAGTGCGTCGTGCAGCGGCAGCGCCGCGCGGTCGGCCTCGATCCACTCCTGCAGGCGCGGCCAGGCCCGCACCAGGGCGGCGCCCGCCAGCGTGATCGACTCGCCGTCGCGGACGAGCAGCCCCGCGTCCGTGAACGCCCCCACCACCCGCTCCGCGCCCGCCGGGTCGCGCGCGGCGTCGACGAGGTCCCGGGTGGCGGCCGGCCGGAGCGCGGTCTCGGCGCTCTCGTCCGAGATGACCATGCGCAGCAGCGTCGGGGGCACGAGCGCCTGGTCCTCGGGGCTGAGCCCGCCGTAGACGTCCTCGGCGAGGGCGGCCAGCGACGGCGTGGCCGGGGACGGCCGGACGTCCCGCGCGGCGCTGCTTCCGATCTTGAGCAGGACGGTGAGCTCGTCCCGCCCGCCGACCAGGCCGAGCAGCAGCGCGTGCGGAGACGGGCGGGCCGCCGGATCCAGCGCCATCGCCGCCGCGACGAGGTGCCGCAGCGGCTCGCCGAGCACGGTGAAGTCGGGCCGGTGGGTCGTCACCTGGTACCGCATGAGGGCGTGGTCGCCGGAGAACGGCGGCCGGCCGGTGGCGGCGTAAAGGATCACCGCGCCCCACGCCCACACGTCCACGGCCGGGCCGCCGCGCTGCCCGATCAGGCGCTCGGGAGCCATGTACGGCGGCGTCCCCGCCGCGAAGGCCCCCTCGGTCGTGTGCGTCATCTCGCCGGTCCTGGCCAGCCCGAAGTCGATCACCCGGGGCCCGTCGGGGCCGAGCAGCACGTTGGCCGGCTTCAGGTCCCGGTGCACGACGCCGGCGTCGTGGATGGCGGCCAGCGCCGTCGCCACCCCGGCGGCCAGCCGGTGCAGCCGGTCGGGATCGAAGGGCCCGTCGTCCCGCACGGCCCGGTGCAGGCTCGCGCCCTCGATGTGCTCGCTCACGATGTACGGCCGGGGCCCGTCCAGCCGGGCGTCGATGATGCGGGCCGTGCAGAACGGCGCCACCTGCCGCGCGGCGGTCACTTCCTTGACGAAGTCGGCCCGCGCGCCGGCGTGCTCCAGGAACTCCGGGCGGATGACCTTGACCGCCACCCGCCGGCCGGCCTCGTCGTAGGCGTCGTAGACGACACCCTGCCCGCCCGCGCCGATCCGGCCCGCCAGCCAGTATTCGCCGAGCTGCGCCGGGTCGCCCGCTAAAAGAGGCGTCACGGAAACCCAACCTAGTCTTCGATCGACCTCCGCCGCCTCCGGGAGCGGCCTAGGGAAAACCCGGGCGGGCGGAGAGCTCGGCCGTCTGCTCCGGCGTCAGGACGACGGTGGCGGCGGCCAGGTTCTCCTCCAGGTGGGCGACCGTGGACGTGCCGGGGATGGGCAGCATCACGGGGGAGTGGGCGAGCAGCCAGGCCAGGCTGACCTGCGCCGGCGTGGCCCCGAGGGTCTTGGCGACGTGGTCCACGGGGCTGCCGGGCGCGGCCAGCGCGCCCTTGGCGATGGGGCTGTAGGGGATGAACCCGATCCCCTGCTCGGCGCAGTGCGCCAGCACGTCCTCGGAGTCGCGCAGGGTGAGGTTGTAGCGGTTCTGGACGGTGACGATGCCGACGACGCGCCGTGACCGCTCGATCTCCTCGACGCTCACCTCCGACAGCCCGACGCTGCCGATCTTGCCCTCGTCCTGGAGCGCCCGCAGCTCGCCGAGCTGGTCCTCCAGCGGCACGTCAGGGTCGATGCGGTGCAGGTGGAGCAGGTCGATCCGCTCCAGGCCGAGCCTGCGCAGGCTCATCTCGACCTCCTGCCGCAGGTACGCGGGCCGGCCCACGACGTGCCACTGGCCCGGTCCCGTACGCACGAAGCCGGCCTTGGTGGCGATCAGCAGCCCGTCCGGATACGGGTGCAGGGCCTCGCGGATGAGCTCCTCGCTGATGTAGGGCCCGTAGGAGTCGGCGGTGTCGATGAGGTCGACGCCCAGCTCGACGGCCCGGCGCAACACCCGGATCGCCTCGTCGTGATCGCGCGGCGGCCCCCACACACCGGGACCGGTGATGCTCATGGCGCCGAAACCGAGGCGGCGCACGGTCTTGTCCCCGATGACGAAAGTGGACATGCGGTCTCCCCGTTTCAAGTGCGACGTTCCAAGTCCGTGATGCAACGGATACGCGGTCAATCTTCCCTATCACTCGGATCCATGAATACCTTGCGGGACACGCGAGCTTTTGACCTGGTTCACCCTTTACGTCCAAAGGAGCAGCCATGCGGTCCCGCTTACGTAAGAGCGTGCTCGGCGCCATCACCGCCGCGGCCGTCACCCTGTCCCCTCTGGCCTTCACCGGCACGGCGAGCGCCCATGGAGGGCACGACTCCGTCCGCAAGCTGGTGAAGGCCGTCTCCGGCAAGAACGTCAAGAAGCACCTGTCGGCCCTCCAGGCGATCGCCAAGGCCAACGGCGGCACCCGCGTGTCCGGCACGCCCGGCTTCGACGCCTCCCGCGACTACGTGGCGCGCAAGCTGCGCGGCGCCGGCTACGACGTGACGATCCAGCCGTTCGAGTTCACCTTCGACGGGTACGTCACACCGCCCGTGCTCCGCCAGAACACCCCGGTGGCCAAGACCTACACCTACGGGTTCTTCAGCGACTACGTGGCCATGCAGGACTCGCCGTCCGGCGCCGTCAGCGGCACGATCCAGGCCGTGGACCTGGTGCTGCCGCCCGGCGCGACGGCCAACAGCTCGTCCTCGGGCTGCGAGGCGAGCGACTTCGCCGGGTTCGTCGCCGGCAACGTCGCGCTCATGCAGCGTGGCACCTGCAGCTTCCGCATCAAGGCGGACAACGCCGTCGCGGCGGGGGCGTCCGCGGTCATCGTGTTCAACGAGGGGCAGACGGGCCGTACCGAGGTCGACTTCAACCCGGTGCTCGGCGGGCCCGGCGTGACCGTCCCGTCGTTCTTCACCCGCTTCTCGGTGGGCGAGGAGCTGGCCGCCGCCGCGGGCACCACGGTCACCCTGAACTGGGACCCGATCGTCGAGACCAGGACGACGTACAACGTGATCGCCCAGAGCAGGAAGGGCGATCCGGACAACGTCGTCATGATCGGCGCGCACCTGGACAGCGTCCAGGAGGGGCCCGGCATCAACGACAACGGCTCGGGCAGCGCGGGCATCCTGGAGGTGGCGCTGCAGTTCGCCAAGACCAAGCCGAAGAACCAGGTGCGCTTCGCCTTCTGGGGCGCCGAGGAGTTCGGCCTGCTCGGCTCCGAGCACTACGTGACCACGCTCAGCGAGGAGGAGCGGGCGAAGATCACCCTCTACCTCAACTTCGACATGATCGCCTCGCCCAACTACACCTTCGGCATCTACGACGGTGACGGCGACGCGTTCGGCACCGCCGGGCCCGCCGGGTCGGACGTGATCGAGGAGGACTTCGAGAAGTTCTTCGCCGGGCGCGGGCTGCCGTACACGGCGACCGCCTTCACCGGACGCTCGGACTACGGGGCGTTCATCGCGGCCGGGATCCCCGCCGGCGGTCTGTTCACCGGCGCCGAGGTCCTCAAGACCGCGGAGGAGGCGGCGATCTTCGGCGGCACGGCGGGCGTCCCGCTCGACCCCTGCTACCACAGTGTCTGCGACACGATCAAGAACATCAACGACAAGGCGCTGGACGTGAACTCCGACGCCATCGCCACCCTGGCGGCCACGTACGCCTTCGACACCGGCACGATCGGCGTCCCGCCCGCCCCGGCGCCCGCCGCCCGCTCCGGTGCGGCCCACTCGCACAAGCCCGCGGACTCCGCGAGCTGACGCACGAAGGCGCCCGCACCTGTACGGGTGCGGGCGCCCTCATTCAGCTCAGCCCAGGCCGTTCTTCATGGCCGTGAGCAGCTCGGCGTTGGTGGTGTCGCCGCTGAGCTCCCAGAAGAACGCGCCGCCGAGGCCCTGGTTCTTCGAGTAGCTCATCTTGCCGCCGATCGTGGCCGGCGTGTCGTAGCTCCACCACTGGTTGCCGCAGAAGGCGTAGGCCGTGCCCGCGACGGTGCCGGTGGCCGGGCAGCGCGTCTTGAGCACCTTGTAGTCCTCGTTGCCCGCCTCGTACGTCCCCGGCGCCGCCCCGGTGGCCGTGCCGCCCGGCGCGGCCTGCGTGACCCCGGTCCAGCCTCGGCCGTAGAAGCCGATGCCGAGCAGCAGCTTGCTCGACGGCACGCCCTTGCTCTTGAGCTTCTGGATGGCGTTGTCGGAGTTGAAGCCCGCGATCGGGATCCCGCTGTAGTCGGTGAGCGGCGAGTGCGGAGCCGTCGGCCCCTGCGCCGCCCAGGTGCCGAAGAAGTCGTAGGTCATGACGTTGTACCAGTCGACGTACTGCGCCGCGCCGCCGTAGTCGGCCGCGTCGATCTTGCCGCCGCTGTTGCCGTCGGCGGTGATGGCCGCGGTGACCAGGTTGCCCGCGCCGAACCGGGAGCGCATGGCCGACATGACGTTCCTGAACGCCGCCGCGCCGCTGGTGTCGCAGGTCAGGCCGCAGGCGTTCGGGTACTCCCAGTCGAGGTCGATGCCGTCGAAGACGTCCGCCCAGCGCGGGTCCTCGACCAGCCGGTAGCAGGAGTCGGCGAACGCGGCCGGGTTCTGGGCGGCCTGACCGAAGCCGCCGGACCAGGTCCAGCCGCCGAAGGAGAAGAGCACCTTCAGGTTCGGGTACTTCTGCTTGAGCTTGCGGAGCTGGTTGAAGCTGCCGCGCAGCGCGCCGGCGTCCCAGGTGTCGGCGACGCCGTCCACGCTCTCGCCCGCCTGGTAGAAGCGGTCGTAGTCGGCGTAGCTGTCGCCGATCGTGCACTGGCCGTTCTGCACGTTGCCGAACGCGTAGTTGATGTGCGTCAGCTTGGCCGCCGAGCCGCTGGTGTCGATGTTCTTGACGTGGTATCCGCGCTGGTAGACACCCCACTGGACGAAGTAGCCGAGCACCTTGTTCCCGCCGCCTCCGCCGCCGCCGGTCGTGGTGGCGGTGGCGGTGTTGCTGGTGGCGGAGCGGTTGCCGGCGGCGTCGCGGGCGCGGACGGTGTAGGTGTAGGCGGTGTTGGCGGTCAGGCCGGTGTCGGTGTGGGTGGTGCCGGTGACCGTGGTGAGGAGGGTGGTGCCTCGGTAGATCTCGTAGCCGGTGACGGCGACGTTGTCGGTTGAGGCGTTCCAGGCGAGGGAGACGGTGGTGTTAGTGACGCCGGTCGAGCGGAGGTTGCCCGGCACGGACGGCGCGGTGGTGTCGCCTCCGCCGCCGCCTGTCGTGGTGGCCGTGGCGGTGTTGCTGGTGGCGGAGCGGTTGCCGGCGGCGTCGCG